>CAIYMY010000045.1 GCA_903927465.1 uncultured Rhodospirillales bacterium
CGCGCTTGTCGGCGGCATGCGTGCGCTGAATGCCAATGTTGGCCAGGCGCAGCATGGTGTTTTCACCAAGCGTCCGGGCGTGTTGACGAATGACTTCTTCGTCAATGTGCTGGACATGGCCACCGTGTGGAAGCCGGTCTCTGACTCGGCTGACATGTTC
Organism: uncultured Rhodospirillales bacterium; assembly: GCA_903927465.1. Taxonomy (GTDB): domain Bacteria; phylum Pseudomonadota; class Alphaproteobacteria; order Acetobacterales; family Acetobacteraceae; genus Neoroseomonas. Next base: position 161 of record CAIYMY010000045.1, read on the forward strand.
GAAGGCCGTGACCGCGCGTCTGGTAATGTGAAGTGGACCGCGACGCGTGTGGACCTGGTGTTCGGTTCCAACAGCGAACTGCGCGCTTTGTCCGAAGTTTATGCGCAGGACGACAATCAGGCAAAATTTGTGAAGGATTTCGTCGCTGCCTGGAACAAGGTGATGATGCTGGATCGCTTCGACCTCGCTTGAGGTCCCGATCCATCACGTATTGAAGGGGCGCCGGTCACAAGCCGGCGCCCTTTTTCGTGCTTGACGCTTGCGGGAGGGCGGGAGACGCTTCGTCGCACCTTCCCAAGGTTTGATCGCTGGAGAGCACCATGCCCGAATCCGATCCCGAAGCCGAATTCGATATGGCGCTGGCGCGCGCCGGTTTGGTTGTGCCGCCGGAACGTCGTGCTGCCATGATGGAAGGCTTCCGCGCTTGGTGTGAGATGCGGAAGCTGCTGAATGAACCCATGCCGCTGGCGACTGAGCCGGCTTTCGCGCTGACGCAGCCGGCAGGGCCGCGAGCATTTTCAAGCCAAGCGGAATCGCTTGGCGACTCGGAAAATGCGACCAAACAAAACTTTAGAGGCAGCTCGCCGCGTCATGACGCGGCGGGGCGGCTCTAAATGAGTATGCCTGTCCCCTCCCTTGCGGAAGCCTCGGCTGGCATTGCCGCCGGGACGCTTTCCCCCGTGGCGCTGACGGAAGCCGCCCTTGCGCGGATTGCCGCACTTGACCCCAAGCTGAATGCCTTCATTACCCTCACCGGTGATCGCGCGCGCCAGGCCGCGGCGGTGGCAGAAGCCGAGATCAAAGCCGGCAAAAAGCGTGGGCCGCTGCATGGAATTCCCTATGCGCTCAAGGATATCTACGATGCGGCGGGCATTCGCACCACGGCGCATTCCAAGCTACTGATTGACAATGTTGCGAAGGGGGACGCCACCACCACCGCCAAGTTGGAAGCGGCCGGCATGGTTTTGCTCGGCAAGCTTTCGACGCATGAATTCGCCCGCGGCGGGCCGACAGATGCGCTGCCCTTTCCCAATGCGAAGAACCCATGGAACACGGCGCATTTCGCGGGCGGGTCAAGCAGCGGTTCAGCGGTTGCTGTGGCCTCTGGCATGGTCGGGCTTGCCATGGGGAGCGATACGGGCGGTTCCATTCGCCTGCCCGCCACCTTCTGCGGCTTGGTTGGAATGAAGGCGACCTATGGCGTGATCAGCCGACGCGGCGTGGTGCCGCTTTCCTTCACGCTGGATCATGCGGGGCCGCTGACCCGCACGGTGGAAGATTGCGCTTTGGCGATGCAGGTGCTGGCCGGGTATGATCCGGGCGACCCTGGCTCGGCGCGCGAAGCCGTGCCTGATTACAGCGCTGATTTGCGGAAAGGTGTCGCGGGGCTGACCATCGGGCGGGCGCGCGCTTACGATATTGAAGCAGGCGTTGATGCGGAAATGATGGCCGCGGTGGATGCCGCCGCAGAAAAATGGCGCGTACTGGGTGCCAAAATTATTGACGTGGTACTGCCCAGCAAGCAGCGCATGGATGCCTGTATTCAAACGATCCTATTGGCGGAGGGATTCGCTATTCACGGCGAATGGCTCCGCACCCGCCCGCAGGATTATGGCCGCGTCACGCGCGAACGCCTGATGATGGGCGCTTTCGTCACGGGCGGCGAATATGTCCAGGCGCAGCGCCTGCGCCGTATTATCACCGCCGAGGTGGATGCGGTTCTGGTCGGCTGTGACGCGATTTTATGCGCCGGCAATCCCACCGCCGCGCCGCGCGTGGTGGATGTGGATGAGGGGCCTTTCCGCCGGTCCCACCCTATCACCGGCCCCTTCAACGCCACGGGTCATCCGGGGCTGGCGCTGCCCTGCGGTTTTGGTGCTTCCGGGCTACCGCTTGGGTTGCAATTGATCGGGCGGAGTTATGGGGAAGCCATGCTGCTGCGGATAGCTCAGGCCTATGAACAGGCGGCGGGGTGGCTGGCGCGCCGGCCCGAATTGGAGGGATGAAGGGCGCGACCCTCACCGCGCTTTCTGGCACGGCGGCGACCTGCACGGGGATCGGCCTCGCGCGCTTTGCCTATGTGCCGCTTTTCCCGGCCATGGTGGCGGCTGGTTGGGTCGATGGTGCGGAAGCGGGCTTGCTCGGCGCCCTTAACCTTACGGGTTATCTGATTGGCGTTGGCTTTGTGCGGGCGCTGGCGCGCCGCGTTGGCGTGCCGCGCGCGCTGGATATGGGCATGGCTTTCGCGGTGCTCGCTTTTGCCGCCTGTGCCTGGCATGGCGGGCTTGCCTGGCTTGGTTTTTGGCGCTGCCTTGCGGGCATTTCGGGCGGCATGTTGATGGGGCTGGCGGGGCCTTCAGTGCAGGCGGTGACCCCGCCTGAACGGCGCGGCCGCGCGGGTGGCATGGTGCTGTTTGGGGTGGGCGGCGGCATTATACTTGGCGCTGTTTTGGTGCCGCTTTTATTGCAAGGCGGGGTTACCACGGCCTGGCTTGGGCTGGCAGCCGTTACGCTCGTGCTTTGGCTGATCATGCGGCCGTTTTGGCCGCGCCCGCCTGCCACTGAAACCTCTCCGGAAGGCCGTGTTCCGCCTGCGCTTGGCATCATTATCGCCTATGGTTTTTCGGGCGCGGGGCTGGTGCCACCCATGCTTTATTTGTCGGACCTTGCAGCGCGGGGCAGGGGGCTTGGCGTAGAACTTGGCGCCGGCATGTGGCTGCTATTTGGCCTTGGCTGCATCGCGGGCGCCGTGGTGGGCGGGCGAGCGGTGGATCTTTGGGGCGGGCGGCGCGCCATTTTGCTTTGGATGGTGATCCAGAGCACCGCCCTGGCGCTGGCATTACCTCAGCCGCTTTGGGTGCTGGTGCCACTTGGGCTGGTTTCGGGCTTTGCCGCGCTTGGCATCACTACCGTGGCGCTGGCCGCCGCACGAGAAAGGGCCGGCGCCCTGGCCGGCGTGATATGGGTACGCGTGACTGCGGGCTTTGCCGTGGCGCAGGCCTTATCTGGTTTTGCCTTGGCAGCGTTGTTTCGCGCGACCGATGAAAGCCACGCCGCGGTGTTTGCGGCGGGGCTGGGGCTCTCACTCGCAGGCTTGGTGGTGGCCTGGGCGGATTGGCGGTGGCGCTGGGACTGAAAGGCTACGCCCGTCCACGGGTTACAAGACGTCCCGGTTTTTCGCCTGTCGCGCCCTTGCCGGTGACAAAGGTGGAAACACCATTGGCCCAGACTTCCTCTATCCCCGCGCTTTCCTGCTTCGGGTTTTCGAAAGTGGCGCGGTCAATCACTGTATCCGGGTCGAACATCACCAAATCCGCATAAGCGCCTTCGCGGATCACGCCGCGATCCACCATGCCAAAGACAGCCGCCGGACGCCCGGTCATTTTATGGACAGCGGTCTCAAGGCTGAACAGGCGCAATTCGCGTGCATAAAGGCCAAGCACGCGCGGGAAAGTACCCCAAAGCCGCGGATGCGGATGCGCATCATGCGGAATGCCATCCGAACCAATCACGGACATCGGATGCGCCATGATGCGGCGCACATCCGCTTCATCCATCTGGAAGGTGATCTGGCCCGCCGGCAGCAGGCGTTCAGCCGCCATGCGGATATCCGTATTCCAGCCGCGCGCAATGTCAGACAGATATTTCCCCGCCATTTCCGGATGCGGGACGGACCAGGTGATCATCACCTTTACATCATCGCGCAGCCGATCCGGCATCAGCACGGTGGACCCCGCCGGATAGGGATAGACGTCAAAGCAAACTTCCTGGCTTTGCGCATAGGCATCAATCAGCGCGAGTGTCTGGTTCGAACGCCCGTAATTTTCGGGCATGGAACATTTGTGGTGGCTGATCCAAACCGGGCAGCCGACACGGTCACCGATTTTCAGCGTTTCTTCGATGGAAGCGCAAACACCATCCGCCTCATCGCGCATATGTGTGACGTAAATGCCGCCATAGGCACGCAAAGGTTCCGCAACAGCGATCACTTCTTCCGTGGTCGCATGCATATTCAGCGGATAGTAAAGCCCCGTTGAAAAGCCTGAAGCGCCTTCCGCCAAGGATTGCTTCACGCGCAGCCGCATGCGTTCGATTTCGCCATCATTGGCAACGCGCATCACATCGCCATCCATGGCTTCCACCCGCATGGTTTGGTGGCCAACCAGCGCATAGGTATTCACTTCCGAGCCCAGTTTCTTCAGCTCATGCGCATAATCGCCGAAACTATCGAAGCGCCACCAGCCATCTTCGCCAATCAGGTCTAGCGGAGGCGGTGGGCGCTTGGTGAAACGCGCGGGGGAAAGGCTGACACCGCAATTGCCAACCACAACAGTTGTCACACCCTGGCTGATCTTGCAGGTCATGCAGGCGGGGCCGCACAGCACGGCGCGGTCATCATGTGTGTGGCTGTCAATGAAGCCAGGCGCCACGGCCTTGCCGCCCGCCATGACTTCGCGGTCCGCACTGGCGCCGCCCAGATCACCCACCGCCACAATGCGGTCGCCAGAGACACCAATATCCCCACGTCGGCTTGCCGCGCCCGTGCCATCAATGATGGTCGCATCGCGGATGATCAGATCGCAGCGGAGAGCCATGGCGCAGTCCTGGGGTGGGATGTTGCTAATTGGCGCATCATGACGCAGTGGCCGGCTTCAGGAAACCCCATATCCTGGCGATGGCCTTGCGACGCCTTATTTGCGGCGTGCGGGCGCGGGCGCCGCCAGTTCCATGGCCTTTTCCGTGCCGAGCAGTATTTCGGCAATACGGATCACGTCATGGCGTTGCAGGCCCCCGCCATCCAGCGCATTCATGATGGCCCTCAGCTTCTGCACATAGGCCAGCCGAAGATTGTCAAAACCTTCAAGGAAGCCAGCCCGCCGCCCTGCTTCATCCAGCCGGCGAAGCGCCCGCGCCAAGTATTCGATATTGAGAACCAGCGCTGCGCGTCGCTTTGCATTGGGGTCCTTGATTGCAGGCAGGAACTGGCGTTCGTAAATTTTCTGGGTGGTTTCCAGAATCAAGGTGGAGAGACTTTGCAGGAGGGGTGAAATGACTGAACGTCTATCACCGCCTCGCCCCGCCGGTGCGGTTTCCAGTTCCTTGAGCAGTGCGATGTATTCCTCGGCCATATGCGCGGCGCGCACGGGGTCTTCGGCAGGCAGCGCTAGCACTGGATTGCGCTGCAATTCCGCAAGCTTGTCGTCGGCGATATTGCCAGCAATTGGGGAAAGCCTGGCAGCGATCGCCAGCACTGAACCGGGGCTTTGGGCGTTATTCAGAAGGCTTGCCAGGGCCAAGCCAAAAATAACCTGCCCCTCCTGCGCCGGTCCTTTGAGTGCGGCGCTGACAAGTTCAGGCGATGGCCCAGAAAAAGCGGCAAGCTTTGCTTCCCAAATCGCCTCCGCGTTTCGCCAAATCCCAGCCGCGATGTCGAGCAACTCACGGCATTGGGAGGCACCAAGCTCAGCGCCTGGTACGCCGTTGGGAAGGGTCAGGGATGGGGCTAGGCGAGCGGCTTCGGCCCATAGCGTTCTTCCCGCTGAATCCACCTGCAAGACATCAAAGAAATTACGGCCGCCGAGATTGGCGGAGATTTCTTGAGCAGCCGCACCCATCGCCTCCCGCACTGCGTCCGCGATTGGCTGCAAGGCGGGGCGCGGGAATTTTGCGCTGCCTTCGCTCCATTCTTCCATCGGCACGACAGCACCATCGAAAGGCAGAAAAAGAATACGCGCGAAGGTGATGGGCCGAGGTAGTCGCAGCAACTTGAGTCGCGGACGCGCTGCTTCGATGATGGGATCGAGCATGGATCGTGATGGTACAGCTTCAAGTACAGCGACCACCTGCTGCAGCACGGTGTCAGAGGCCAGGGAAGTTCGTTTTGAAATGCGTGAAACTGCGTCTTCGCCATCTTTCGCGTCATTTGCACCCTGAGTGAGAGAGCGGGTGGAATGCACCAGATAGGCTTCGCGCAGCTTCCTTGCTTCGGCGGCCAGGGATGCACCATGCTTGCCGGTCAGTAGCGTTTCGTTGCGCGCACTGAATTCCAACGGGCGAAAACGCCGCCAATCCGTGCCTTTGATGCTGGTGGCCTGTTCCTGACGCAAATTTGACGCGCCCTCAGGAAAGGCGCTCCAACCCTCCACTTCCTTGGGCAGGGTTGGCACCAGATGGCTCATTTCCCAAAAACACGCTTCGCGATCCGAAGGTTCTGATTGTCGCCACAAGGCGATGATGATGTCCCAGCCATCCAGCAACCACTGTGGGCGGGATGCACGGCGCAGTACCGATGCCTGATCGCGCTGCCAGGCGCGCAGCAGGATGGTGGTATCATCAAGTACCCGATCAAGTTCATTGATCGCAGCCTGGGTACAAATCAAGGTAAGTTTGGCCTTGCGCAGCAGGAACTCTGCCCGAAGCCCGCGCGCATTGTCACGGCGGGGTGCGACCCATTGATCAACTTCTTTGATGAATGATTGCAACTCTGACATCGCCACCCGGTTGTGCCCGGTGATCGAGTCGTTATGTTTGCCGAGAGGCATGAAAACGCCGGCAAGGGCCTCGATCGCGGCTTCCACGGCTTCTGTTGTCATGGAATAGCGCTTGGCGATACGCGCTACTGCCTTGCCGATGCGGGGGCGAAGATAAATCAAGCTTTCCTGTTCCGGTAGCACTTTTGCCTCGGCCGGAAGTTCGGTACGTCGGATGAGATCTGTCAGCAGAAGGAAAAACATACGTCGCAGGGCGGTGGTATCGGCGCCCTTCTGATCTTCTGCCCAGGCTGCGGCGGCGCGCCCGCGCCAGCCTTCTGCGGCGATGGCCATCATCGCCTCGCGTATTTTCTCCGGCGCAAAATCCGTCAGTTCTCGCAATTTCTGCCATAACGCCTGATCATGAGCGGTGAGCCCTGGGGTTGCGAGTAGTTGTGCGCCCGGCAGCACGTTACTGCCCGTCTGTCGCGAGAGATTGGCCAGGATCAGGTCCGGGGGGGCGCCTGCGCGGGGCCGCGCAAGGCGCGCCCCGAATAGCTGCGGCGTCGTGAAGGCCACAATGGCTCCCCGTGCCGCAAACCCCGCGGGATCAGCATCGGGTTGCAGAGCCGGATTCGACGATTGAGGACCTAGGCTTGCTGACATGACCCTTTGTTACGCTTGAGGGGAGCCGGTTTCAGCTATTGAAACCACCGCAAGCGAAGATTAGGCGATCCTTGTGGGTTGGCCAAGCGTTCTAAAAAGGCCACAACCAAAAGCGGCCCCCCTGTCAGCTCAGGAATTTGAGCGCAACCTCGGGCCCCAGAAGGATTTCCGCCAATCTCGCCAGATCAAGCCTCGTCATGCCGGCCGGTTCAAGACCTCTTTTGGCCGCTTCAAGCGCGGCGCTGATGCGCTGTACAGCGCCGTCATAGCCGTGATCCAGGCCGTAACGCCGACCGATTGTTTCAATCCGCATCAAGGCACGGGCTTGGCTTTCCACGGCCAGGATATGTTCAGGGGTGGCAGCGGAGCACAAGCTTTGCAATTGCCCCAGGATTTGGGTTTCAAGTCCTTCTTCATAGGCCAGCCGGCAGGTAATCTCTGCTTCTTGGCGGAGTTGCACCAATCTTGCGCCGCGGCGCGGGTTGCGCGTGGGGGGGGCATTCTCAAGATCCTGAAAAGCCCGCCCAAAGGATTCGGCGAAGGACGCCGCCGCGATAAGGTCCCCACCAGGGAGTTGAACGCGCGCCTTTTGAAGCCAGTCATCCACGGCGGCATCGGCAATACTGTTCGCCCTGTCGGATAACCTTGCGGCTTCCCGGGCAACCTGGCCTGGGCTTGTTGCCTTGAGCATCAGCGTGGCCAGCGCCATGTTGAAGGCGGGTGAATCCTCATCCGCCATGGGCGAAAGGGCGGCGCGCACCGCATCATCGGGCGGCCCCCAGCCAGCTAGCTGGATGGCTGCCCAGATTGGGCCTGCGTGCTGCCAGACATTTGCCGCCAGTTGAACCAAGGGCGCGAAATCATCAGGACGCAAGCCGGTTCGTTCCCAGCGCGGCCCGGGCGTGATCTTTGGTGCCCAACGTGCCGCTGCGGCCCAAAGGGCTCGTCCCACGCGATCTACGACCGGGGTGTCGTGGAAGAATTTTTCTTGGAAGGACGCCTCTATCCGTTCAACTTCCGGACCCATGGCCAAGCGCAGGGCCTCTGCAATGGGTTGCAAGGCGAAACGTGGCAGGCGAGCATCACCCTTCTGCCAATCCTTATTGTCGGAAATGGCACCATCCAGCGGGAGAAAGAGCAGGCGCGTGAATTGAAGGCTGCGGGATGGTCTGATTTGCTTCAGCCTGGGGCGCGCGGCATCCAGCAGCCGGTCTGCTTCTAGGCGATCTGGCAGGCGGTCCAAAATTTCGATGACCTGGGCCAAAGCCATATCAGACGCCGATGCGAGGGCATGAATGAGATGGCGCGTTTCAGCAAACTGGTTCCTGACCCCCGGTGCAACTTTGCCGGGATGGCCGTTGGCCCCAGTGGCCAAATTTGTCCCGGTCTTGGGGGAGGCGCTTTTCCCCGCCTGTGAAACCCGGGGTTTTTTGCCAATGAGCGGCTTTCCGCGGGTTTGGCCGCTATTGAAACTGAGGTTTTCGTTGCGCGCGATCATGTCGAACATGCGCCCGCTCCGCCATTCCTCAAATTGCTGAACGATCCTGACCTTGCGCCGTTCTTGGGCCATGTCTGGCTGGAAGCCCAACCAACCCGTGGCCTCCTTGGGTAGGATCGGCGCCAGGACAGCCATTTCCATTATGGCGCTATTTTTTTCTGAAGCCTCTGCGGCATTCCAAATGCCAAGGATGGTCCCCCACCCGTCCAGCAGCCAATCCAGCCGCGTCAATTCTTGCAGGATATCTTGCCTCTCTTGCTGCCACGCATGGATGGCGCCGAAAGTATCGCCCATCAAGCCGTCAAATTGTTCTGCCGCCTTGAACGCGCAATCAAGCGTCAATTGAAGCGATTTTCCCAACAGCTCTGATGGCCCAAATGATGCGTGCGCAGGCAAGTCACTCCGCCAGATTTCGATCGAAGCGGCCAAGTTCTGCAATTCGGCGATCAGCCGGCGGGATGGCGCCAGATTATTGTCCTGTGGCATACCAAGCCCGTTGAAGGCCCTGGCCAATTCCTCAAGCGCGGCAGCAACTTCTCCTGTTGTCATGCGAAGGCGCTGCGCGCAGGACTGCACAGCGCGCTGGCCGCGCATGGCGACCTTTCGGGGATCATCCAATTCTGGGGCAGGAAGACTAGGCGCTGGCCCTTCCATCTGTTTGATGAGATGCAGCAACAGACCAAAATTGATACGCTTGGCACGGTCATCGCGTGCTTGGCGTGCCTCATTCACGGCAAGGCTTGCCGCGCGGCCGGCATGCCCTTCAATGGCGACGGTTTCCGCAGCTTCGCGCGCGATACCTGGGGTTATGATGGTTTCGTCACGCAAAAGGTACCAAAGACGCCGGTCATGCAGGGTTGGGGTGCAGAATTCGGGGATTGATGCCAATGGTAGGATGTAAACACCATCTCCACCCGAAGGATTAGGGATTAATATCTCAAGGCTATTGCCATCCGCCTGAGGTCGCGCACGCGCGCCGAGTAGTATGGGTGTGGTGAAGGGGATATTCACACCACGGTCAACAAAGGTCGCCGGCTCGTATAGATGCGGGCTTAGGCGATCAAGGTCGTATGCGGGATTTGCGCTCACACCTTGGCTTGTCGCATGGAGACCTTAAAAAATCGGCAATGATGGGGTTACTGAGACCGTTGCCGTTGCCCCGAGAACAGGCTTGATTTCTCGCTATAGCGTCTTGGTTCCGATAACGGGATCCCCTGCCGGCTCGGCAAATGCACCTAAACGAGAATTTATAGCGTTATAGGTTAACGGATTGGAGCGAGGTGCGATCTAAAGCCGGCATCATGCTTCCGGCGTGTTCGCTTCGCGATGCTCCGTCCTGATCGGCGGCAATATCGCTGCTGACAGGCAGAAAAGCCAGCTATAGGAACACCTGGAATTCACGAGCCACTTATTTTATCGCGCCCGAAGAGAATCTCGCCCAGCCGCGCCAGGTCCATCGCCGTGATGCCAAGTTGCCTATTCATTTTTTCGGCTGAGGCAAATGCCCTGACAAGACGCTGCTGGTATTCATCATAGGCAGGATCATTACCAAAATGTCGCCCCAGTATTTCAAGACGGCGCGCCGCGCGTGCATGATTTTCGAGCATCATGAAGCGGTCATCCGAATATGCTTCGGGGCTTGATGCAAGGGCGGGCAGGATTTCTTCATCCATGATCTCGAGCAACATTGCACGACAATGCTCCTCTAGCCGCCAGAAGTAAGCCGAAAGCTGTTGGCGCCGGCGTGGTATCTGGAAGAACGGTGCAAGGCCCAATGCGTCCAGGGTCTTGCCAATTTCTTCCGCGCGGCTGGCGCCTTCAATCAGATCCTGCTCTGCAAGCTTGGGTAGTGCTGTTTCAATCCATTCCTCCAGGCTTTGGATGACTACTTCCGAAATGCCGGGCGGCATGTTTGAAGTAAGGGAGGTAAAGGCCGCAGCATCGCCTGAGGCCAAAAGCAGGGTAAGAAAGGCAGCGCGAAAAACATCAGGGCCTTCTTGGGCTGGTCCGGTCAGGGCGGCGCGTAGTGCATCGGCTGAAATCGGCGCGGCCCCTAGGCGGAGAACGTCCCAAAGCGGGCCGGCATGGCGCCAAACGCCGGCGGCGAGACGCATCATTATGCGGAACTCATCAGCGCTGAAGCCCGCTTCTGCCCAACGAGAGCCGGGGGTAATTTTTTCGCAAAACCGGGCGGCGGCTTCCCATAACGGGCGTCCGTAACGGTCTAAGACGGCAAGGTCTGAAAATACGGCATGTTGCGTCGCTGCCTCTGCCTCAGTCAGCTGGGTGCCCGGCAAATCGCGCAAAAGCGCAAAGATCAGCTTCAGCGCTGCGCGAGGAATGGTCGCTGGGTCTTGTCGCCAGGCGGCCCTGTTAACCAAGGCGCCTGAAAGTGGCAAAAAAAGTAGCCGCGTCATGGTCACCGGGCGCGGGGGGCGAAGCCGCGCAAGCCTTGGGCGGATGTCTATCACAAGGCCCTCGAGCTTTGTGCGATCCGGCAGACGATCAATCATGGCAATGATACGAAGCAGGTTTTCATCATTTGCCGCGCTGAGATCAGTGCCAAGTCCTCCGTTCTTTTCGGCTTCGACCGATGTTTTTTTTGGTATGGGTTCCTTCTTGTCGAGGTTAAACGATTTTTTTGAGCCGGCGGCATTGTATTTATCAATGCGCACACGCCCTCGGCTTGTTGCGGGCCGCAGGCCAGCTTCACTCATACGGTTTTCGTAATTCAGGGCGAAGCCGATGAGACCTTCATTGCGTGCCGTAATTTCAAGATTGCGCCCACTTCGCCAATCTATACCGTGAAGGATGTTGCGTGTGAGTCGTGCCGGGCTTGTTCTTGTCTGATCCGGACTGAACCATGCATGAACCTCACGCGGTAGGCGCGGCAGGAGTGAAGCTAAGTCCCAGGCGACGGTATGCCGTAATTCGGTTGGAGTGCGATGCCAAAGTGCAACCACTACGCCCCAGCCATCCAGAAGCCATTCCAGGCGTCTGGCCCTTTCCAGCACCTTGGCCGCGTTGATCCGCGGACGGGCAAGTAGCCCCACCATATCACCAAGGTGCGTCTCAATCTCCAAGGAGCCAAGCTCCGCATAATGCAAGACCGTGTCGGTCGCGCCGATCAGGAAACGGAATGCTGAGTATTCGCCATCCTTTTCACCCTGATCAAGAAAGGCTCTGAAGCCACCAAGCATGGCAGCGATTTCCTTTTTGAGGCGTATAAGCGGTGCTATTTCTGTTGGATTTGAAGGGCCAAGGCAGGACAGGGTTTCGGCAAGCGCGCGGAGCGATTTCGTCAATGTTGGGTCAAGCGTCTCCAGTATTCTTTGCGCTTCGATCGTAGCCGGATCATCGGGATGATACGGGGCTTGCCGTGTCAGGCTTGACGGCGATGCGCCTGTGAGTTGGGCTGAAAATTGCATGAGAAGAGCGATTTCGTTGCGTTGTTCTTCCGCCAGCGCTTTTTTTCCAGCGCTGGCGACCAAGCGCCCTGCCATGCCTTCGCTGGCCACCGTCAGCGCATGACGTCTTATGGCTGTCGGATGGATTTCCTTTAGCGTTGAGAGAACCTCCCAAAGCCGTAAGTCGAATAGCGTTGGTGCCCCAATATCGGGCATGGCGCGCCATGACATGACGTAGCTGCCCTTGGTCTGCGCGGGGTTGACCAAGATGAGTTCCAATCCACGACCATCGGCAGCCTGTCTGATGCGGGCCCCCAAAAGCCTTTGACTGGTAAAGGGGACACATGCCCCGAGTGATGCGAAGGACACTACCTCTTCGCGCGAAGACTGGTCTTCTTCTGGCTGCATCATCTCAGGCAAACTCGGCCTCAAACATCGTTTCAGCGGTTCGAGCGATATCTTGATACGGATGGCGCAGCGATTTTTGTCCCAATACAATTCATAGCAAACCTGCCGTTAAACTATAACGCCGAAAAATGGCTGCCTTCCGTTGCCCTTTGATCACTGGTTTTTCAGATCCTTACGTCGCATTCGATAGAGCGAGCGCTCGGCTGCTTCACCGCCGATCAGGATCTCCTCAATGCGCGCAATTTCCATTGGTGTGACCGTGGCGTTCGCCTCATTCCGGCGTAGTTTTTCCACCTGTGCCCGGAATTCATCTTGAAGTGTCGCGTAGCTTTGCGGAGGACCAAAGCGCTTGCCGGTCTCTTCAAGGCTTCGTGCGACCCTCGCCATGGCTTCTATCTCACCCAACTCACCTGAATGGTCAGGGGGCAATTCAAGCAGCGCGTTCGTGACATGCACCGAAACCACTTCCCGGTAGCTTGACCTGCAGAATAGTTCGAGATTACGCCGATGAGAGACCAACTCTCGCGCATCGATTTTTGCGGTAATCTTGGGTTGTCCCTCAAGCGCCGCGATGATCAGGCCCATTTCTCCGGCAAGCCGTGCGCCGGTAGTGAAATCATCTTCCTCAAGCCCCTGCAAGTTAACGCTGACCCATCGGTTCAAAGCATCCTCAATCATGCCACTGACTTGAGATGGCAAATCGCGGACAAGGCTCAGGAAATTGGAGGGGCGTGCGGCGCGCTGCAACAGTGTTTCCATGGCCGCACTGAAGACTAGCCGCCCTTCATTGGCGGGCCCGATCAAGGATGCGCGTAACACCTCGGGCGGGCAATCGCTGCCAATCTGTTGTATGCCATCCCATAAAGGGCCTGCGTGGCGCCAAAGAGCACCCGCCAAATTCATAATGGCATCGAAATCCTGCTCACCCAATCCCGCGCGGGACCAGGAAGGGTTCAACCGCAGGCGTGGCGCAGCATCGGCTGCCAGGCGCCATAATTGGCGGCCGCAACGATCCACCAATTTGCTGTCATCAATGCTGCCACCACGTAGCTGGATTGAGATAGTTTCAGTTTGCTGCCCGATTACAAGGCTTACTGACTCAAGCAGCGGCCCGAGTGCCGAGCGTGGAACGCGCCCTTCTGAACGCCGCCATTGCGGCGCGTCTACCAACGCGCCCGAAATTGGCAAAAATAGCAGCCGCATCAGGCTTGCGGGCCTTGGTGGACGCAGGCGCTTAAGGCGCCTTAGCGAGGGCCCAAGAAGGCGCTCATGGATTTCGGGATTGGCAAGCCGATCCACCAGCATAACTATTTTTTCAAGCGCGGCGTCAGATGCGACTTCAATCTGGCTGCCCAGCACCCTGCTGTTTAGGATAGCACTTCCGTTGCCAGCTTGATTGCTGGCTATCGCAGCTTCGACCTGTCTTTCTGGCGTTTTGCCGTCCGGTTTACTCTTGTCGATGATCTGCTTCGTATTGATCGCTGCGTCGTCCTGCTGCCGCGATAGCTTGGTTTTTCCGCGTGGCAGAACCATGGGGGTGATACGATTTTCATAAGAAATCGATGCGCCAATGAGGTTTTCGTTACGCGCTACAATTTCCATGATACTGCCGCTGCGCCAATCCGCCTTGTCGCGTACCACCTGAGTGATGCGCCGCGGCGTTTCCCGCCAATCACTTGCTTTGCCCAGCCACGCTTTTGCTTCGCGGGGGAGGATTGGCGCGAGCAGGGCAATTTCCCATATCGCGGCAGCACGCTGTTTCGCCTCGGCTGCTTTCCAGAGCGCGATTGGGGTTTTCCAGCCATCCAAGACCCATTCAGGACCCCTTGCTCGTTCAAGGATATTGTCTTTCCCGGCACGCCAGCTCGGCATCATCAGGCCAAGATCGGCGATTAAGGTATCAGTGCTGGCCAAAGCAATTTCGGCGCATTCCAGGGTCTGGCTTGCGGTCTCCACAATGAATTTCGCCGCCATGATATGTGTTGCTTCCGGCTGCTGGTCCCCAATCCAATCGGTGATTTCATTTGACATGTTTTCAAGGTTTGAGAGCAGTTCACGCAGCCGCGCGTCCTCTCCTTCCATCGTCGGGGTAGCCCCACTCAATGCAACAGCAAGGGCTTCAAGATCGGCTGTGAAAGCTGCGACCGGTATCTGCGCGATGGCAGCCGCACGTGTAACAGCGCGGTCCGCCTGCTTCAGAAAAGACTCCCGCTCCGCAGCGCTTGACTTTGCTGCAGTTACGATTGGGGCCTCCAAGGCAGTGATCAGGCTTTCAAGCAGCATGGAACGCATCAGGCGCTGGCCTGTTTGGTCCCGCCGTAGCGCATCCTTTGCCGAAATCGCAGGGCCGCGCCCTGCGAGGCCCTGCACCGCCAGCCTTTGTGCCTCACGCCGGATGCCGATGGGGGAGATGTCACTGGTATTGGCCAAACCTTCCCAAAGATGGCGATCAAAGAGCGTGGGCGCACAGATTTCTGGCATTGATGCCCAGGGCAAAATCAAGGCCCCCCGGCCGCCGGAAGGATTGGCCACCACCACCTCAAATCCACGCCCGGAACTTGCGCCACGAATACGTGCATTGAGGAGCAATGGAGTCGTAAAAGGAACCGTCGCCCCCCTTTCACGAAAGCTCGTTGGCTCAAAGGAATCTGACCTAAAGCGGTCAAGTTCGGCAATCGAATTAGACATGAAGCGAAGCTACCAGATTAAGGGTGTTTTAGGGAAGAGTTATTGTTCTTGAGAGGAGATTCGTAATATCGCGTTGCGTTATTCGCCGCATGCGGAAGCGTCCTAGGAGCACTTTCAACGCTTTGGTTATTCCCCCACCCAAGGATGATTGATGAGGGGCCAATGGCCTCACACCACCCGATGCAAAAAGGCTTCGCCCTGTTGGAGCCGCCGGCAATTCTCCGCCGCGATGCTGAAGGACCGGGCAAAGGTTCCGGTAGAAAGCCACGCAATATGCGGCGCCAGCACCACATTGGGCAGGGCAAGCAAAGGGTCGGCGGGGTCCAGCGGCTCGGCTGCGAATACATCCAGCCCCGCCGCACCCAAATGGCCAGATTGCAGCGCCGCGACCAGCGCTGCCTGGTCCACCAACCCGCCCCGTGCCGTATTCACCAGCACTGCCCCCGGCTTCATGCGGGCAATCGCCGCCGCATTGATCAGGCCTCGGGTTTCAGGCGTTTCGGGAATATGGAGTGAGACCACATCGCTCTCGGCCAAAAGCGCCTCAAATGGGCGAAAGGTGCCGATCGCTTCGGGCTTCGGCGTGCGTGCGGTATAGAGCACCTCACACCCCATGGCCTGCAACACTGGCGCCAGCAGTTTCGGCACCGCGCCATAGCCCACCAAGCCCACTTTGCGCCCGCCCAGTTCAAACAGCCCATCCTGTAGGGCAGGGGGCTGGGACCAGCCGCGCCCGGCCCTAGTCTCCGCATCAAAATAAGCTATGCGGCGGAGCGCTCCCAACATCAGCAACAGCGCCATTTCGGCGACTGCCCGGCTATTCGTGCCTGGCAGATTGCACACCGCAATGCCGCGGGCGCGGGCGGCTTCCAGGTCAATCGTATTCACGCCCACGCCGATTTTCTGGATCAGGCGCAGCTTCGGCGCGGCGGCGATATCGGCGGCGGTGATGGGGCGGAGCACATGCCAGATCACCTCAACTTCCGGCAACAGGCGCGCATAAAGCGCTGCATCGGCTTCCGGGCAGATGGTCAGATCAATACCGGGCAGGGTGGCAAGCTGCGCGGCCAGCCCCGGCCCGGCATCGTAATGCAGCAGTACCTTCATCGTTGGGACCGCCCCAGATAGGCACCGCCCGCAAAACGCGCCCGGGCGCCGAGGCTTTCTTCCACGCGAAGCGCCTCATTCCACTTCGCCATGCGCTCAGACCGTGCGAAAGACCCCACCTTCAATTGGCCAACCCCCCAGCCCATGGCCAGATGCACAATGGTGACATCCTCGGTCTCGCCGGAACGGGCGCTGACAATGCCGGCGAAGCCCACTTCCCGCGCTGCATCCCAGGCGGCTTTGGCTTCCGTGAGTGTGCCGCGCTGGTTTGGTTTGATCAGCACTGTATTGGCGGCACCCATGTCGGCAGCCCAGCGGACACGCGCGGCATCCGTCACCAGGAAATCATCGCCCACCACCTGAATGCGCCCGCCCACTTCGCGCGTGAAGGCGGCAAAACCCGCCGCGTCATCTTCGGCCAGCGGGTCTTCGATGGACGCGATCGGATAAGCCGCGATCCAGCCGAGCAACATGCGGATCATTTCATCCGTGCCGAGTTCGCGGCCCTCAAGACCCAACTTATAGCGCCCGCCCTTGCCGAAATCGGTCGCCGCAATATCCAGCGCAATTGCCACTTGCCGGCCCGGCGCAAAACCTGCTTTTTCGATGGCGGCAACAAGGGTTTCCAAAGCCTGTTCATTGGCGGTGAAGGCCGGCCACCAGCCGCCTTCATCGGCAACACCTTGCAGCAAGCCGCGTTGCTTCATGATGGCGCCGGCGGCGCGATAGACTTCGGCGGTCCAATCGAGCGCCTCGGCAAAGCTGGTCGCTGCCGGGCACATCACCAGGAAATCCTGGATATCCACGCGCCGCCCGGCATGGGCGCCGCCGCCCAGAATCTGGATTTGCGGCAGCGGCAATAAATCTGGCGCTTCACCGCCCAGATAACGCCACAGCGGCACACCAGCCGCCGCGGCGGCGGCATGCGCGGCGGCCATGGAAACGGCGAGCGTCGCATTGGCGCCCAGGCGCGTTTTTTGCGGCGTGCCATCGCGCGCGATCAGGCGCGCATCCAAAGCGGCTTGCGCGCGCGCATCCATCCCCAACAGGGCAGGGGCCAATTCGCGGTTCACGGCATCAACCGCGCCCGTCACGTCATAACCGCCAAAGGCGCTGCCACCATCGCGCTTGTCCAAAGCCTCACCACTGCCGGTGCTCGCACCTGCGGGGGCAATGGCGCGACCCGTGGCGCCACCGGCCAGAGTGATTTCCGCTTCCACGGTTGGCCGGCCTCGGCTGTCCCAAACGCGGCGGCCACGAATGGCGGTGATGATGGTGCTGCTCATGCGCCGATTTCTTCCCCCCAGGCCGCGCGCACCGCCATCAGGCGATCCTCGGGCTTGGTCAATAAGGCGCGCGCCACGCGGCGCACGCGATTCGTGTCATGCTCATCGGTCAGGTATTCGACCGGGCTTTTGCCGTCCACCCGTGCCAGGAAAAGCCCTGGCAGCAGCCGCGCCGCGCGGGCTTCCAAAGCATCCGCCGCTTCCCAGGTGATGCCAGCCAGATAGCGCGCCGCCAGCGCTTCAAAGCAGGCCATGAAACCGGCACTGGCCTTGGGCGTCCACAAGCATTTCAGCAAAAGATGATTGAGGCAAAAGGCAAGATCGAAAGCGGGGTCGCCCCACCAGGCGCATTCCGCATCCAGAAACACCGGCCCCGCTGGGCCACACAGGATATTCTTTGGGCTGACATCGCCATGGACCAAAGTACGCTTGCTGCGCGCTGTCACCGCCGCGATGTCTTCCAGCACCGCCGCCAAATCTGGATGCGCGCGTGCAGTTGCCAGCAGATAGGGTTCCAGGCGGATGGCATGGAAAATCTCATCTGTCGGGAAGGCTGCCGCAAGGTCAGGCTGCGCGGCAGCATGGGCATGGATGGCAGCGATGCGACGCCCGACTTCAGCCGCAAACGCCACATCCGCATGGCCATCCCGCAGCCGCACCTTCCAAACCGGATGATCCTCGGGCGAGAGGAATGCCATGGCAAGCGCGCCTGTCGCCTCATCCTGGCCGAGCAGTTTCGGCACGGCACCTGGTAGGGCGCGATCCGCCTCGGCCAGCCAGCGCGCTTCATAGATATTGCGCACCACTGGCGCGCGCCAATCCGCGGCCACCTTCAGCTTGGGCAAAGCGCGCTTGACGCAAATCTCGCGCCCATCGGGCAGCGTCAGGTGCCAGATATCGGAAGAAACGCCGCCCGCCAGCGCCTCACCCTGCACAAGCTGGCCGGGTGAGAGCAGCCCCATGGCGACAAGCCCGGTGGCGATGGCCTCTGGCAAAGGCTCTGGCATGGCTCAGCGCTTCAGCAGCGCTTCCCAGCGCGTCACTTCGCCGGCCATATAGGCTTCGCTTTCGGTCACACTCAACGTCAGGATCCGGTCAGCACCCAGATCGCCCAAGCGCTTGCGTAAGGCTTCTTGGCTAAGAGCGCGGTTGATCGCGGCATTCAGCACTTCGCGCCTGTCGCGCG
Organism: uncultured Rhodospirillales bacterium; assembly: GCA_903927465.1. Lineage (GTDB taxonomy): Bacteria > Pseudomonadota > Alphaproteobacteria > Acetobacterales > Acetobacteraceae > Neoroseomonas. Next base: position 18,877 of record CAIYMY010000045.1, read on the forward strand.
GTGTCGCAGTTGGGACGAAAACGGCCTGCCAGACGCTCATTTCCGCATCCACGCCGCCTTCGCGCCAGGTTGGCACATCAGGATTGGCGGCATTGCGATGCGGCGTCGTCAAGGCAAAAGCGCGTGCCTGATTGCCGCGCGCGGTTTGAAACCCCGTCAGCCCCGCATCAAACATCATCGCAATGCGCCCGGCGGCGAGATCAAGGGTCGCCGGCGCGCCGCCGCGATAGGGTATTTCATTCAACTGCACGCCTGTCGCTTTCAGATAAAGGAGCGCTGCCATTTGCAGAATGCCGCCACCGCCGGAGCTGCCGTAATCCAATTGCCCGGGCCGTGCCTGGGCGAGTGCGGTGAATTCGCGCAAACTATTGGCAGGCACGTTATTAGCAACCAGCATCACAATGGGTGATTCAGCGACCACCGCAATCGCCTGCAAGCTGGTGATGGGGTCAATCGGCGGATTCGGCACCAACACGCGCAAGGCCGCATGGCCGGTGTTGTTGAACAGCACGGTATGGCCATCAGCCGGTGCGCGCGCCACGACCTCGGCCCCCACCATGCCGCCCGCGCCGCCACGGTTTTCGATAATCAGGGGCTGAGGCAGGATCGACGCCATGGCTTCCGCCAGCACGCGGGCCACAACATCCGTGGCCCCGCCCGCCGCATAAGGCACAATCACGCGAATGGGCCTTTCGGGATAAGCGCCGGCCGGCGCCAAAGGCGCCAGCAGCAGGACCGCAACGGACAAAACCCAGCGCAAGCGCATCTTTCCCCCTTTTGTCCCGGCCTTTGGGGACAATGACGCCTCATCCTGCCCGGCCTTGGCGCCGCTGCCAAACCCTGTAGCCTGACCAGATGGAAAGCCTATGATATAAAAAGCCGATACATTGAACCGAGACACCATGGCGGAAGAAGACTGGGACATCCCCGAGCATTTACGGCCCGACCCATCGGAGCATGGCTTCGATCTGGATCAGGCCTATCGCGCCGTGGTCGGCTTGCGGAGCCAGGTTCCGCCGGATGCCTTCACCGCGCGCGTGCTGGGCACGGAACGCGAAGGCAGCGGCGTGCTGATTGGCGATGGCCTGGTCCTGACCGTGGGCTATCTGGTGAGCGAAGCCGAGAGCATCTGGATCACCACCGCCGAAGGCCGAGCGGTCGCTGGCCATGCTCTGGCGGTGGATCAGGAAACTGGCTTTGCCCTGGTGCAGGCTTTGGGCAAAATCCCTTTGAAGCCGGCGACCCTTGGCGATAGCGAAAGCCTGAAAATCGGCGCCGCGACTGTCATGTCGGCGGCGGGTGGGCGCGCTCATGCGGTGGCGGGTAAGCTGGTCGCGCGCCAGCCTTTCGCCGGCTATTGGGAATATCTGATGGAAGAAGCGCTATTTGTCGCACCTGCCCATCCTTCCTGGGGCGGCGCCGGGCTTTTCGGCCCTGATGGGAAGCTGGTGGGCATTGGTTCCCTGATATTGCAGCAGGGCGAAGAAGGCCGCCGACTTGATCTGAACATGGTCATCCCGGTCCATCAGCTCATCCCCATTCTGGATGATCTGGTCAATCAAGGCCGCCGATCTGGCCCGCCGCGCCCCTGGCTTGGACTTTACGCGACCGAGGATGATGAGGGGATTTCTGTCGCCTCCCTCGCCCCCGATGGCCCGGCAGAGGCGGCGGGGATGCGCAATGGGGATCGTATCCTTTCAGTGGACGATGCCGAGGTGGGCGAATTGGCCGATTTTTGGCGCGCCATTTGGGCGATGGGGCCTGCGGGCACGAATATCCGGCTGCAGGTCAGCCGGGGCAAGGCGCGGCGTGATGTGACGATCAACTCGGCTGATCGGGTGCAATTCCTGAAGCGGCCACGCCTGCATTGAAAGGGAAAGCCCATGCCTGACGCCGGTGGTTTCATTCTTGTCCCGCCGGGGGGCGGGGCGCAGCATTGGCAGCCACAACCGGCCAATGGCTGGATCGAGGTACTGACCTCCCCCCGCATGGCGGGAATGCCTTCAGGGTTTTCAGCGGGGCTTCAGGAATTGCCGCCGCTCGGCAAAATCCGCGAACACGCCCACCCGGCCCAGACCGAGATTTTTTGGGTGGTGGCCGGGGAGGCGCTTGGGCGGCTGGATGGTGTGGTGCGGCGTATCCCGACCGGCAGCTTCATGGTGGCGCCACCCCATATCCGCCACGGCTTTATAAATGATGGCGCGCATCCCTTCCGATTCCTCTGGCTGCTGATCCCGGCGGGGCTTGAGGATTTCTTCATCGGCATTGGCCGGCCCAAAATACCGGGCACGCCGGACCCCACGCCCTATCCTCGCCCGGCGGATGCCGGGAATATCGAAATCTCCACAGTATTTGAGACGCTGGACCCACCGCCGCCACCGCCCTGGGATACCAGCCCCATCACCGATCCGGCGGTATTGGAGGCCCTGCGGCAGGCAGCGGTTTAATTAAGCGCTTGCAGTGGGGCGCGGTTGCGTGAAGGATCACCCCAGAAAGGTCGGCACCGAAGCCGCCCGCAATAGGGAGAGTCCAGGAAATGGCCAATAACATCACGCGCCGCCAGGCGCTTGGCGCAACTGCTGCCTTGCTAGGAGCGCCCGCCTTTGTGCGGCAAGCCAATGCGCAAAGCCGCTTCGATTGGAAGCGCTTCGCCGGGGAACGCATTGAAGTCACCTTGCAAACATCGCCGCGCGGCTTGCTGCTGCAACGTAACAATAAAGAATTCGAAGACCTGACAGGCATTCGCTGCGGCATTGAAGTGGTGCCGGAACAGCAGCATCGCCAAAAGATCATTGTGGAATATGCCTCTGGCAGGCCTTCCTTCGATGTGGCGGAACTCAGCCTGCATGTGAATAAGCGTCAGGTTGGCAAGGCGCGCTGGAATACGGATATCAAGACGCTGATGGCGGATGCTTCCATTACCGCGCCTGATTTCGACTTCGCCGATTTTGGCGCGGGCATGGTGGAATATGCAACGCAATCCGATGGCCGGATGGATTCGCTGCCGGCCTTCGCGGATTACTTCATCCTTTACTACAACAAGGAATTGCTGGCGGCGAAGAATATCGCTGTGCCGACGACCTTTGATGGCATGTTCGAAGCCGCCAAG
>CAIYMY010000046.1 GCA_903927465.1 uncultured Rhodospirillales bacterium
ATGCAACGCAATCCGATGGCCGGATGGATTCGCTGCCGGCCTTCGCGGATTACTTCATCCTTTACTACAACAAGGAATTGCTGGCGGCGAAGAATATCGCTGTGCCGACGACCTTTGATGGCATGTTCGAAGCCGCCAAGACGCTGACCGACCCAGCCCGCCAGATCTATGGCCATGTTGGGCGCGGCTTGAAGAACGCCAATGTGGTACTGTGGTCCACCTATCTGCTTGGCACCACGCAGCGCGACATGATCAACGCCAATCGCCAATTGATCACCGATACAGACGACGCGGTCTGGGCTGGTGAGATGTACAAGAAGTTCCTGCGTGATGTCTCACCGCCCGGGTCCATCGGGTTCAATTGGAATGAATGCCAAACCACCTTCATGCAGGGCCGCGCGGCCATGTGGATTGACGGCATTGGCTTCGCAGCGCCATTGGAAGACAAGGCGCGGTCGCGCGTGGCGGGCAAGGTTGGCTATGCGCTGGTGCCCAAGGGGCGCGGCGCCAATCACCATTGCTGTCTGTTCGGCGCGGGCTATGGCATTCCCGAAGCGTCACGCAAGAAGGGACCGGCCTGGCTTTATCTGCAATGGGCGCTTGGCAAGGAAAACCAGCTTCGCTTCCTCACCAGCGGTGCCGGTGTGCCCGCGCGCAGCAGCCCCTTCGGCAATGAAGCGGCGATTGCCGCCAGCACCTTCCCGCGCGAATTCTTCAATACGCTCAATGAAAGCGCCAAGATCGCCCGCGCCGGCCTGCCGGAAATTGTGCCGGTGACGCAGTTCCGTGACGTGATCGGCACCGCGCTCACCAACACCATCAGCGGTTCGGATGTGGCGACTGAATTGCGTCGCGCTACGGCTGAATTCCGCCCAGTGCTGGAACAGAGCGAAAGGGAAAGCTGAGGCTTACGCAAACTAATGCAGCAAGCTGAAACCATCGCCGCGAGTCCCGCACGGGCTCAGCGGACACGCAATTACGCCCGGAATTATGGCTGGTTCATCGTCCCCGCGGCGGTGGTTGTGCTTGCGGTCATCATCTTTCCTTGGATCTTTACCATCTATATCTCCGCCCATGATTGGCATCTGGGCGGGGAACGGCGCTGGGTGGGGTTCGATAATTACACCAAGCTGTTTTCTGATTCCCGCTTCGGCTGGGCCATGCTGCGTACGCTATTCTATACGCTTCTGGCGGTTGTCTTTCCGATGCTATTGGGCTTGGCGGCCGCACTTGCCTTCAATCGTAAATTCCCGATGCGTGGCCTGGCGCGGACCATTTTCATTCTGCCCATGATGGCAACACCGGTTGCGGTGGCGCTGGTTTGGACCATGACCTTCCACCCGCAGCTTGGCGTGCTGAACTGGCTTTTGGCACAAATCGGACTACCGCCCAGCATGTGGGTCTATAGCACCAATACGGTGATCCCTACCTTGGTGATGATTGAGGTCTGGCATTGGACACCCTTGGTGATGCTGCTGATTCTGGGGGGCCTCGCTTCCTTGCCGATTGATCCCTATGAGGCCGCGAAGATTGATGGTGCCAATGGCTGGCAGGCTTTCCGGCACATCACCCTGCCTTTGCTGATGCCCTTTATCGTGGTGGCGCTGATCATTCGCTGCATTGATGCGCTGAAGGCGTTTGATACGATCTATGTCATCACCCAGGGCGGGCCGGGTTCGGCCAGTGAGACGATCAATATCTTTCTTTATCTGCAAGCCTTCGCTTTCTATAATGTGGGCTATGCCTCGGCGGTGGTGGTGGTGTTCTTCATCATCATCTTGGCGCTGGCTGCGCTGCTGTTATGGACGCGTCAGCGGGTGAAAATGTCATGATCGTGGAAGCGAAGCGCAGCCCCGCGCTGTATCGGCTGCGTCGGCTGATCGGCAATATCGGCTTTGGCTTTTCGGTGCTGGTACTGATTTCGCCCGCCATCCTGTTCTTCCTATGGATGTTTTCGTTATCTTTAAAAAATGAGATGGATAATACGGATTGGCCGCCAATCTTCATTCCGCAATCGCCGACGCTGGATAATTACCGCGAGGTTTTCGCGCGCAATGATTTCCTGCGCTTTGCCTGGAATTCCATTGTGGTGTCCTTCAGCGCGACCGGGATTGCGCTGCTGATTGGCGTGCCGGCAGGCTATGGCATTGCCAAAACAAACGCCATGCGCGCCGCGGCCCTGATCCTGATTGCACGCATCACGCCTGGGCTTTCCTATCTGATCCCGCTATTCCTGCTGTTCCAATGGCTTGGCATGACCGGCACACTCACGCCCATTATCATCACGCATTTGGTGATCACGGTGCCGATTGTGGTTTGGGTGATGATTTCCTTCTTCGAAGGCCTGCCGCCAGAGCTGGAGGAAGCCGCCCTGGTGGATGGTGCGACAATCTGGCAGGCGTTTCGTTATGTGGCGCTACCGCTTGCGCGACCCGGCATTACGGTTGCCACCATTCTGTCTTTCATTTTTTCCTGGAATAATTTTATCTTCGCGATGGTGCTGGCCGGGCGGGAAACCCGCACCTTGCCTGTTGCGGTCAACAACATGCTGACCTTCGAACAAATCGCCTGGGGGCCGCTTTCAGCCGCAGCGCTTTTGGTGACAGCGCCGGTGCTGATCCTGACGCTGGTCGCGCAAAAGCAGATTGTGGCTGGGTTGACGGCGGGTGGCGTGAAGGGGGGGTAACCCTTCCCCTATTCCGCCGCCGCCTTGCTGTGTGCGGCCGCATCAATGCCAAGCGCGCCGGTGAAGCGGTTAAAGAACCCGCAAAGCGTAATGCGCAATGTCAGTTCCACAATCTGCGCCTCGGAAAAATGCTCGCGCAGGCCACGGAACAGGCGCTCCGGCACGCGATGGCTATTCTCCCAGGCGGCGACTGAATATTCTGCCACCAGCCGATCAATTGGTGTGAGGGAAGGGTGATCAATCTGCCCCGGCAGGCCTTCCAGAGCCTCGGCCGGAATGCCTTCCACGGCCAGAAACGGACCGTGATGATCAACGCAGTAATCGCAGGCATTGAGCTTTGAAACCACCACAATCGCCAATTCCAGATAGCGCCGCGGCAGCGTGCCCGCCGCGCGTAATTCCATCAGCATGGGCATCAAATGGCGCAAGGCCGCCGGCACATGGGCGAAGACCGCCAATTGCTCCTCAAACGGGCCATAGCCCGTGACATAGCGATGCCAGATATCGCGGAGTTCCGGTGTTAGTTCCTCGGGCGAGACTTCACGCACGCGGGTCATGGCTGTTTCCTTTGCAAACACCAAAAGTTTGCGCTGCCTGCCCCGGCCCGTCCACCCCTGGACTTGCCTCGGGCACCGCGCGAAACTGCAAGTGACCAATCAGGAGGCCAAGGCGATGCGCAATACCGAAGAAATCTGGCGGCTGGTGGATGCCAAAGCGCCTGAGGCGATTGAACTCAGCGACCGCGTCTGGGGCATGCCGGAGCTTTGCTACGCCGAACACCGTTCCTGCGCCGAGCATACCGCCATGCTGGAAGCCCATGGCTTTCGCGTGACCACGAATGTGGCCGGCATCCCAACGGCGGTGATGGGCGAAGCGGGGGAAGAAGGCCCCATCATTGCGATCCTGGGCGAATATGATGCGCTGCCGGGGTTGTCGCAGGAAGCCGGCATTGCTGAACCACGCCCATTGCCGGGCGATGGCAGCGGGCATGGCTGCGGGCATAATCTGCTCGGCGCCGCATCCCTGCTGGCCGCGAGTGCGGTGAAGGATTGGCTCGCGCAAAACGGCATCAAGGGTCGCGTGCGCTCTTCTGGCTGCCCGGCGGAAGAAGGCGGCGCTGCCAAGGGTTTCATGGTGCGCGCGGGCTGCTTTGATGATGTGGATATGGCGATTTGCTGGCACCCGGCGGCGTTTTCTGCGGTGAATGAGCCAGTATCGCTCGCCAATACGCGCATTGATTTCAGCTTTGTTGGCCGGTCGTCGCATGCCGCCGCCGCACCGCATTTGGGCCGCAGCGCCTTGGATGCGGTGGAATTGATGAATGTCGGCGTGAATTACATGCGCGAACACATGCCATCCGATGCGCGCATTCATTACGCCTATCTGGATGCCGGCGGCATTGCGCCCAATGTGGTGCAGGGCACGGCCAAGGTGCGTTATCTGATCCGCGCGCGTGATTTGGTGGAATTGAACGGGCTTGTCACACGGGTGCGTAAAATCGCAGATGGCGCTGCGTTGATGACAGAAACCAGCGTCAGCACCAAAGTGGTGAGCGCGGTTTCGAATCTTATGGGCAATACGCCGCTAGAAAAGGCGATGTATGATAATTTCCAGCGCTTGGGCCCGCCGCAATTCGATGATGAAGATCGCCGCTATGCGCGCGAAATCCAGGCGACGCTGAAGCCCGAGGATATCGTTTCCGCCTTCCGTCGCCATGGCTTAGCGTCTGAGATGGAATTGCCGCTTTGCGACAAGATCGTGCCACTGGAAAATAAGGGCTTTGGTGGCGTGGGGTCCACCGATGTCGGCGATGTTTCCTGGGCGGTGCCCACGGTGCAGGCACGCGGTGCCACTTGCGCCATCGGCACGCCTGGCCATTCCTGGCAGCTGACGGCGCAGGGTAAATCCGGCATTGCCCATAAGGGCCTGGTGCATGTGGCCAAAATCATGGCCGGCACGGCGGTGGATGCCATTGCCAATCCGGAAATCCTCGCCGCCGCCAAGGCGGATCATGAAAAGCGCATGGCAGTGACACCCTATGTCTGCCCGTTGCCGCCGGATGTGGAACCGCCGATCCAGATGTCGGCCTGAGCATTTTCAAGCCAAGTGGAATCACTTGGCGACTCGGAAAATGCGATCAAATAAAGTCGCGAGGGGCGCCAGTCACCGCGCCCCCGCCTTGCTTTCGCCTGCTTTGGCGCCCATATGCACGGGGTTAGTGCGCCATTCCGCGCGCCTCGCGCCCTGCCGGCTGCGTGATCGGTCCCCGCCGCTTCCCCGGAAGCGCGGTGCGGGCCCGGGTCGGCCAGGTCGCTTTTCCCACTAGGACGGTCCCAATCCCGCGGGGCTTTCTGCCCCAACCTGCGCAAAGCCCGGAAGGCCTTGCGCGGGTGATCAAGGATTCATCGTGACCGATACATTTGAGGCGCTGAACCTCAACCCCCTTCTCCTTCAGGCGTTGAAGGATGAGGGCTACAAGACCCCAACCCCCATCCAGGCCCAGGCCATTCCGACCGTGCTGGAAGGGCGAGACCTTTTGGGCATTGCCCAGACCGGTACTGGCAAGACCGCGGCCTTTGCGCTGCCCTTGCTGCATAAGCTTGCCCTGCTGAAGGGCCGCCCCCCGCGCGGTGGCTGCCGCGTACTGGTGCTGAGCCCCACGCGCGAATTGGCGACACAAATCGCCGAAAGCTTCCGCACCTATGGCAAGCACCTCGGCTTTTCCATCGCCACCATTTTCGGCGGTGTTGGCTTTGGCGGTCAGCGCCAGGCGCTTGGCCGCGGCATTGATGTGCTGGTGGCGACCCCTGGCCGTTTGCAGGACCATTTGGAACAGGGTTCCGCGCGGCTCGATCATGTCAGCACGCTGGTATTGGATGAGGCGGACCAGATGCTTGATAAGGGCTTCCTGCCGGCCATTCGTCGCCTGATCCGTGCCGTGCCGGCGGAACGTCAGACGCTGTTCTTCAGCGCCACCATGCCGGTGGAAATCAACCGCCTGGCGGATGAAATGCTGAAATCGCCTGTGCGCGTGGCGGTGGCGCCGGTGGCGGCCACGGCTGAAAAAGTGGCACAGCGCGTCATTCACGCCAATCAGCAGGATAAGCGCCGCGTGCTGGCGGAATTGCTGCGTGGTGAAGGTGTTGGCCGCGCGTTGATTTTCAGCCGCACCAAGCATGGTGCGGACCGAATTGTGAAGCAATTGGATCAGGATGGCATCAGCGCCAATGCGATCCATGGCAACAAGTCTCAAAACGCGCGTGAAGCCGCCTTGGCTGCCTTCCGCGATGGTCGCGCGCCTGTGCTGGTGGCGACTGATATCGCCGCGCGCGGTATTGATGTGGATGGCGTGACCCATGTCATTCAGTTTGATTTGCCGGAAGTGCCGGAAACCTATGTGCACCGCATTGGCCGCACAGCTCGCGCGGGCGCGGCGGGGATTGCGATTGCACTTTGTTCCGGCGAAGACCGCGACAAGCTGCGCGCGATTGAAAAGCTGATCCGGGTCGCGATTCCTGCGGACGATCGCCGCAATGGTGAGGCAGAAGAACCAGCAGCAGCCCGGCCGCCGCGCCAGCATCGCCAGCAGCGTGCGGAACAAAAGCCGCGTCAGCCGCAGGAGCAACAGCGCCCGCGTCGGCCATCCGCCCCGGCCCGTAGCGGTGGTGGCGGTGGCGAAGCGTCTCGCCGCCGCGCTGGCACTGCCCCCGGTTCGGGGCAATTTGGGCGTTTGCCGCGCTGAAGCAATTCCGAGCCAAGTGGAATCACTTGGCGATTCGGGAAATGCGATCAATCAACAGCTCAGGGCATAACTACTGCGCGCATGCGTGGCAGAGATGCTCTGAGCGCCTTCAAGCGCTATAGGGCAGACAGGAAGACGCTGCCTATGCCGGCGCCAGGTTCAGCCGGCGCAACAGCGCGCGTTCGTCATCCATGGTCTGGCGCATTGCCTCGCGATAGGCAGGGCCATCCAGCAGGATCAGCGGTTGATTGACGCGTTCCAGGAATTGCACATGCGCGGGGTCTTGCGCGGCGGCGGTGAAGGCCTCGGCCAATACGCGCACCACGCCGGGGTCCATGCCGCGCGGGCCGATCAACCCGCCCGGGCTATCCACCACAATATCCAAGCCTTGTTCTTTCAACGTCGCCACAGCCGGAAAACGCTTGGCGCGGGCCGAGGTGTAAATCGCGAGCAGCCGCAATTGCCCCGCTTCCACCATCGGCGCCCAGCCAGATGCTTCTGACGCGAAATCAATCTCTCCGCCAAGCAGCGCGCGCAGTGTGTCCGACGTGCCGCGATAGGGCACATGGGTCCAGCTCAAGCCGCGCTGAAAGCCGATGCGTTCCACCACCAGATGCTGCGTTGAACCAATGCCAAGCGTGCCGAAATTGAGCTTGCCCGGATTGGCGCGCGCATAATCGAGCAGTTGTTCAAGGCTCTGCCAGGGAGAATCCGCGCGCACCACCAGGCCCATGACGAAGCCGGTGATTTGCAGGATATAGGTCAGATCATTGATCGGATCATAAGGCGGGCGGGGATTGATCAGCATTTGCCGCACCACGCCGACATGCATTTGCGAAATCGTATAGCCATCGGGCCGCGCTTCTTGCAGCGCCATGGCGCCCAGAATGCCTGATGCGCCGCCGCGATTTTCGACCACCACCGGCTGGCCCAGGCTGCGCGATGCGTGATCCGCCATGATGCGAAAGCCGATATCCGCCGGCCCGCCCGCAGCCCAGGGAATGATCAGGCGAATGGGCCTTTCCGGAAAGCGCGTCTGTGCCAGTGCGGGCATGGCGAGCAATGCCGAAGCGCCAAGCGCCGCACGGCGGGTGAGTTCAGCCATGATCTTTAGCCTCCATTGACCTTTCCAGTTTGGGCGCGGAAATCGAAGTGCTGCAAGGGCCAAGTTTAAGCCGGCAGGCGTAGCCCAAGCCTTTCCAGTCGCGGCAGCACTTCCTGCACGAAATAGGGAATTTCCTTGAGGTAATCGAGGAAAGCGATGGTGCAGCCGGCAAGCCATGTTGCACTCATGCGCGCCATTTCATCGGCAATGTCATCAGGCGTGCCGACAAAAGGGTAGGAACCTGGATAGGCGCCATCGAATTTGAAGCGGCCTTCACGGGTAAAGCGGTTTTCAAAGGGCCGCGCTATTTGTTGCCCTGGCGTGCCCACCACGGCGCCGCGATTGTTCCGATAATAAGCCTGGCCCGCCGTATCCGCCATTTCTTCTGCGAAATAATGGAAGAATTCCTCAGCCTCCCGCCTTGTTGGGCGGCAGACCACATGGCCCATGGTGAAAACGCCAATCTGGCGCTGATAGCGCGCCATATGTTGGCGGACATCTTCAAGCAGCGCTGGCACCTGGCCCAATTCCGTCACGTTCAGGAACAGCACATCTGCCGCCTGAGAGGCAAAGTCCCGCCCCGCCGGCGAAAACCCTGCCGACATGACGGGTGGCCAGGGGCGCTGCACCGATACGGGATTGGTGTGGCAATTCTTGAGCTTGAAGAATTCCCCATCCCAATCGAATTCCGGCCCGCCCGCCAGCATTTTGGACCAGATGCGGAACCATTCCAGACCATGCTGATAGCGCTTATCCTGCTGAATGGTGACGCCGTGCAGATCAAATTCCGCCTGATTCCAGCCGCAGACGATATTGAGCCCCGCGCGCCCACGGCTCACGTGATCAATCGTCGCAATCGCCTTGGCGCCGAAGGCGGGGGTGACGACCGGCACATGCACGGTGGAAAAGATCGCGATGCGCTTTGTAATGGCTGCAAGGGCCGCACCATGCGTCAGCGTTTCAAAGGATTTGCCATAGATATTCGCATCCCCCTGATAGCCACGCCATTTCGCGACAGGAAGGATGAATTCAATGCCGGCCGCATCGGCGATTTGGGTCATCGCCGCAATGTCAGCCCAATCGGCCTTCCAGCGTTCCGGCGCGCGGCTCATGGTCAGGCCGCCATCGCAATTGGCGCTGAAAATGCCGAGCTTGAATTTATTCGGGCCGAAAAGCGGGTTTTGCGCCCGCGCATTCTGTTCCATGGCGTTTCCTCTTCTGGATCAGTCTGCGGCGTGGCCATGCGCCCGGCAAGGTGGTGAGAATGATTGCAACCTGCCCAGGGATCGGGAATGATTTCGCCTAACAGCAAGGGGAAACACCATGACCGCTTGGCCCAATACCGCCCGCCCGGGAGAGCCCGCCGATACCGCAAGGCCGTGGCATTGGTTGGCACGCTTGGATGATGGCGGGCAGGCGCCCGTGCCGCTTGGTTGGAATTCAGCGGCGCGGCAATGGCTTTCCTGGGATGGCAGCGCCTTGGCGCCGGAAGAAGCGGCACGGCGCTTTCGCTATTTATGCCCGGCGCTGCCGCCGGCCGAAGGCGTGGTGGAGGCTGCTGCGACCGAGAAGTTTACGCCCGTGCCGGCGCATCCTGCCGATATGGTTCCGCGCCGCGATGCCATACGCAATCATGTGCTGATTTTCGCGGGCAGCGTGGTGGCGACTCTGTTCTTGGCGGAGAAGATTGTGCGACGATGCGGGTAATTACGCAGGTTTCGCCTGCGGAATGCGCGGTGTTTTGCCGATGCTTTACAGCCAGGCCGCACCGTTAATGGGCGATCTCTAAGCCCCAACGGAAATCCGCTTTGCGTGGCCGTGCCTGATAGGCCATGCTGCCAGTCTCAAAAGGGGCATTGTGACCCCAAAACAAGGGAGGTTTTAGTGATGGACCGTCGTCGTCTTCTTGCGCTGACCGCGCTTTCACCCCTCGCCGCGCCTGCCATTCTGGGCGGCGCCGCAAGCCCAGCCGCAGCGCAGGCGCCTTGGCCCAATCGGCAAATCCGCATGATCATCCCCTGGCCGCCGGGGCAGGCAACGGATGTGGTCGGGCGGCTGGCCGGGATGCGCCTATCCGAACGTCTGGGCCAGGTGGTGGTGCCTGAAAATCGCCCCGGCGCGGGCGGGCAGATCGGCACGGATTTGGCAGCGAAGGCGCCGCCGGATGGGCATGTGATTCTCTCGGCCTCCATCGGGCCAATCTCCTTCAGCCCACTGGTGCAGCGCACGCCCTATGATGCGGAGCGTGAATTGGCGCCGGTGGTGATCTTTGGCATCGCGCCCTTCATGCTGCTGGTGAAGCCGGATTTCCCGGCGCAGGATTTGCGGAGCTTCATGGCGCTGGTGAAGGCCAATCCCGGCAAATACAACTACAATTCATCAGGCATTGGCGGCGCGCAGCATCTGGTCTGTGCGCTGTTCCTGGCGAAATCAGGGCTGGATGCGCTGCATGTGCCATTTCAGGGTAGCGGGCCGGCGCTCGCGGCACTGCTCGGTGGCCAGGTGGATTTCGGCTTTGACACGCCCGCTGCGGCCGGGCGCCTGGTGCGCGATGGGCAATTGCGCGCGCTTGGCCTCACCACCGGCAAACCCTCAGCCCAGGTGCCGGGTATTCCGCCTATCGCCGCCGTGGGCGGGCCGGCTGATTATGATGTCGGTGGCTGGAATGGGTTGATGGTGCCAGCCGGCACGCCGCGCCCGATCATTGATCGCATCTTCACGGAAATCCGCGATGGCATGCAGATACCTGAAGTGCGCCAGCGTTATGAGTCTGTGGGCTTTGACGTTGACCCGATGGGGCCAGAGGTCATGCTGCAACATATGCGCAAGCTCTGGGCTGAATTCGGGCCGCTGATCCGGCAATTGGGGATACGGGCCGAATAGCGCGGGATTAGACGCCCAATTCGCCAAGCATAATCGCCTCAACCTCTGCTCCCGCAGGCAAGGCGGGGGCGAAGGGCGCGCGCAGCACCAGCGCATCGGCGCGCGCCAGCGTGGCCAACATGGAACTATCCTGCACCGGGAAGGGGCGCACCGTGATGTGCCCTTCCGCGTCGGTGTCCAGGCTTGCGCGCAGGAAATCGGCGCGGCGGTCATTCTCGGCCAAGGGTGCCGCGCAGATCACGCGCCGGCTTGGCGTTGGCGCGCCGGGCAGGCCGGATAGCCGGGCCAGCGCCGGCAGCAGGAAAATAATGGCACAAACCAGCGCCGAGACCGGATTACCCGGCAGCCCCAGCACGGGCACGCGCCCAAGCCGCCCCCAGATCAAAGGCTTGCCGGGCCTCATGGCGATTTTCCAGAAGCCGAGTTCAAAACCCTCGCCGCCCAGCGCCTGCTGGATCAGATCATGGTCGCCAACGCTGGCGCCACCCGTCGTCACCAGCATGTCATAGGCTTGGGTGGTGGCGGCGATATCGGCAATGGCGCTGGCATCATCGGGGGCGATGGGCAGTACGATTGGTTCTCCGCCCCCGGCGCGGATCAAAGCGGCCAGGGCATGGGCATTGGAACTGACAATGCCACCAGGCGGGATGGGGTCTCCGGGGAGTGCGATTTCATCCCCGGTCGCCAGAATGCCGATACGCGGGCGCCGATGCACGGCAAGCCACGGGTTGTTGCTGGCCGCCGCAAGGCCGATATCGCGTGCCGTCAGGCGCCGACCCTGCGCCAAAAGCGCCTCGCCCGCAGCGAAATCCAGGCCGCGCTTGCGTACCCAGCGCCCAGGTGTGACGCCTTCCTTGACTAAAACAGCGCCATCAGCGGCTTCGGCATCTTCCTGCAACAGGATGGCATCCGCCCCTTCGGGCAAGAAGCCGCCGGTGAAAATACGCACCGCCTGACCAGGGCCGACCGAACCAGTAAAAGGATGTCCTGCCGGGGCCGCGCCAATCACGGCAAGCCTTGCACCCAAAACGCCATCCGCCGCACGCAAAGCATAGCCATCCATGGCCGAAACATCGGCGGGCGGCTGCGTGAGCCGCGCCAGCACAGGCCGCGCCAGCACGCGCCCCGCCGCTTCGGGCAAGGCGATGGTTTCGGCAGCGGTGGGCGTCAGCGACGCCAGGATGCGCGCGCGGGCTACTTCAACCGGCAGCAAGCTGCCCTTCTCAGCCACCGATGAACTCGCCCGATTTGCCGCCGGCCTTATGCACCAAGCGGATATCTTCAATCCGCATGCCGCGATCGGCTGCCTTCACCATGTCATAGACCGTGAGCGCCGCGATGCTGACTGCCGTCAGGGCTTCCATCTCCACCCCCGTCTTGCCGGTCAGGCTGACAGTGGCCTCGATCACGATGGCGTCATCGCCCTCCGGTTCCAGATCAACCGAGACTTTGGAGATCATCAGCGGATGGCACAGCGGAATAAGGTCCGATGTACGCTTGGCGGCCATGATACCGGCAAGCCGCGCCACACCCAGCACATCCCCCTTGCCGGCGCGGCCTTCACGGATCAGCGCCAGCGTTTCCGGCGCCATCACAATGCGCCCGCGTGCGGTGGCCGTCCGCGCTGTCTCGGCCTTGGGGGAGACATCCACCATGGCCGCGCGGCCCGCGGCATCAAAATGCGTGAGCCGTGGCGTGCTCAGGACACGTCCACCAATGCGCGCGCGGCCGAGGCCACATCCGCCTGGCGCATCAGATGCTCACCCACCAGAATGCAGCGCGCCCCGGCGGCGGCCATGCGGCGCACATCATCAGGGGTACGAATGCCGCTTTCGGCGACCGGCAGGCGATCCGCCGGCACCAGCGGGACGAGCGTTTCGCTGGTCGCAAGATCAGTCTGCAAGCTCCGCAGATCGCGATTATTGATGCCGATCAGCCGCGTTTCAAGGCCAAGCGCGCGGTCCAATTCGCGCTGGTCATGCACTTCCGCCAGCACCGCCATATCCAAGGAACGAGCAATCGCTTCCAATTCGCTGGCTTGCTGGTCTGTCAGCGCCGCCATGATCAGCAGAATGCAATCGGCGCCCATGGCGCGGGCTTCAAACACCTGCCAGGGATGGATCATGAAATCCTTGCGCAGCACCGGTAGCGAACACGCGGCGCGCGCAGCTTCCAGATGTTCCACCGCGCCTTGGAACCAGGGCGCATCGGTCAGCACGGAAAGGCAGGCGGCGCCGCCCGTCTCGTAAGCTCGGGCGAGTGCCGCCGGTTCAAACGGATCACGTATCAAGCCGCCCGAGGGGGAGGCGCGCTTGATTTCCGCAATCAGCCCAGTGCGGCCCTCGCCAATGCGTTCACAAAGCGCGCCCACGAAATCACGGAGCGGTGGCGCGGCCGCAGCGCGGCGTTCAATTTCCGCCTGCGGGGTGATGTCCATGCGTTCGGCGACTTCGCGCGCCTTATCGGCCAGGATACGGGCCAGGGTGTCAGGGACCGATGCGGCATCGGTCGAGGGCACCGAGATATGGGGTGCATTCATCAAGAAATATCCTTGGGGGGGCATAACGCCCGAAGGCGCGCCAATACTCCAAACGCGGCCCCTTCGTCTATGGCCCTGGCGGCCAAAGCCACGCCAGCCTTCAGGTCCGCAGCCTTGCCGGCCACGATAAGCGACGCCGCTGCATTCAGCAGCACAACATCGCGGTAGGCGCCATGGGCGCCGCGCAGCAGAGCTTCCAAAGCGGCGGCGTTTTCCGCCGGGTCCCCGCCCTTCAGCGCCGAGGCCGGCGCGCGGCTGAGGCCGGCATCTTCCGGGGTCACGGTGAATTCCCGAATGGCGCCATTCTCCAGCGCCACCACCTGGCTTTCGCCGGCAAGCGTGAGTTCATCGAGGCCATCTCCATGCACCAGCCAGGCGCGTTCGGTGCCGAGTCGGGCCAGCGTTTCCGCCATGGGGCGCAGCCATTGGGGCGAAAAGGCGCCGGTCATTTGCAGCTTCACCCGGGCGGGATTGGCCAGCGGGCCGAGCAGATTGAAAATGGTGCGCGTGCCCAATTCCATGCGCGGGCCGGCGGCATGGCGCATGGAAGCGTGATGGCGGGGCGCCATCAGAAACACCATGCCGGCATCGCGCAGCACTTCCGGCAGCCTTTCCATCGGCACATCAAGCGAAATGCCAAGCGCCGAGATGGCATCTGCTGCCCCGGAGCGGGAAGACAAAGCGCGATTCCCGTGCTTGGCCACCGGCACACCGCAGCCCGCCACCACCATAGCCGTCGTGGTGGAGATATTCAGCGTGCCCGCCGCATCGCCCCCGGTGCCGACGATATCCATCGCCCCAGGCGGTGCTTCAATCGCGACCATCCGCGCGCGCATGGCGCGCACCGCGCCGGTCATCTCGGCCACCGTTTCGCCGCGCACGCGCATTGCCATCAGCATGCCGGCGATCTGCGCAGGTGTCGCTTCGCCTGCCATGATGATGCCGAAGGCTTCTTCGGCTTCGGCCTCCGTCAGGCGCGCACCATCGGCGAGCCGCGCCAGGATGGGTTTCAGCGACATGGAATCACGCCGGGATGGCAGCGCCTTGGGTGGCGCCGGCAAGCTTCAGGAAATTGCGCAACAAATCATGCCCATGGGCTGACGCAATGCTTTCCGGATGGAATTGCACGCCCCAGACCGGCAATTCCCGATGCGCGAGGCCCATGATCAGCCCATCTTCCGTCCAAGCGGTGGGGCGCAGACATGCGGGCAGGGTTTCGCGTTCCACGATCAGCGAATGATAGCGCGTGGCAGAAAAGGGCGATGGCAGACCAGCGAAGATATCCGAACCCCCATGATGCACATCCCAGACCTTGCCATGCACGGGTTCCGGCGCGCGAATCACGCGCCCGCCAAAGGCCTGGCCAATCGCCTGGTGGCCAAGGCAGACGCCCAAAAGCGGCAGCTTCACCTCGGCGGCGAGCGATATCAGCGGCAGGCAGATACCGGCCTCATTGGGCGTACAAGGGCCGGGCGAGAGCACCACGGCTTCGGGCTTCATCGCCAGAACCCCTTGCGGGTCTATGGCGTCGTTCCGCCTGACCTCCACCCTGGCGCCAAGATCGCCCAGGAAGTGGAAAAGGTTGAAGGTGAAACTGTCATAATTGTCGATCAGCAGGATCATGGGCGTGATCCTTGGGCCGAAGAGGGAGAAGAATCAAGCGCTGCTTGCCGATGTCGCGCATGAGTCTTTACCCAGCCGAGACCAATGCGTGATAGAAGGAATGAATGCTGCCTGATTTCCACGCCACCGCCGCTGCCCTGGGCGCCCTGCCGCGCGAGCGCGTTCATGGCCGCGTCAATGCCATCACCGGGCTGACCATTACGCTGGAAGGCTTCGGCCCGCTTGCCGCGATTGGGGACCGGGTCGCCATCACCGCGCAATCTGGCGCGCCAGTCATGGCGGAAATCGCGGGCTTTCGGGATGGCAAGGCGCAAGCCATTGCGCTTGGGCCGCTCACGGGCCTGACATCTGGCATGCGCGCCACGCTGGCGCCGCGCCCGGCACTGCCGGTTTCGGATGCCTGGCTTGGGCGCGTGCTGGACCCCATGGGCAGGCCGCTTGATGGCGGACCCATGCCGGCGCCAGGCGCCATCCAGCGCCCAACCCATGCGCCGGCACCGGCAGCCGGCCAACGCTCCCGCCTTGGGGTGCGGCTGCCTTTGGGGGTTCGCGTGCTTGATCTGTTTACCCCGGTCAGGCGTGGGCAGAGGCTCGGGCTTTTCGCGGCTTCCGGCGTGGGCAAATCCACCCTCATGGCCATGCTGGCGGGCGGGCTGGCGGCGGATGTGATTGTCTTTGCGCTGGTGGGTGAACGAGGGCGCGAATTGCGCGAATTCATTGAAGATGATCTGGGGCCGGCGGGCCTTGCGCGCAGTGTCGTGGTTTGCGCCACATCGGATAGCGCCGCACCGCTCAGGCGCGAAGCCGCCTATGCCGCCATGACGGTCGCCGAGCATTTCCGCGATCAGGGCCTGCAAGTGCTGCTGCTGATGGATAGTGTGACGCGCTTTGCCTTGGCGTTGCGCGAAATTGGCTTGGCGGTGGGGGAGCCCCCTGCCACGCGCGGCTATCCGCCTTCGGTCTTCACTGAATTGCCGCGGCTTTTGGAACGCGCTGGGCCGGGGCCGGATAATTCGCCGGGTGCCATCACCGCGCTTTTCACTGTGCTGGTGGAAGGCGATGATCATGATGAACCCGTGGCCGATGCGGTGCGCGGCATCCTGGATGGGCATGTCGTGCTTGATCGCGCCATAGCCGAGGCCGGGCGCTACCCACCGGTGGATGTGCTGCGTTCAGTATCGCGCAGCATGCCCGGGGTTTTGGAAGAAGATGAATGGCAATTGGTGGTGGAGGCCAAGCGCCTTCTGTCCACTTATGGCGAGATCAAGGATCTGGTGCGGCTTGGCGCCTATCGCGCCGGGCATGACCCGGAAGCAGATGCGGCGGTGAAGCTGGCACCGCGGATTGAGGCGGTGCTGCGCCAGCGCAAGGGCGAGATCTCACCCGTTGAGCAATCCTTCGCAGCCCTTGCTGAGGCGATAGACGGGGCTTGATCCTGCTTCGGGCGAGCGTTGTGCCTCGACCCGTCTCCCCGAATGTGCCACACGCGCCTTTGGTCGGGGCAGGGGGCTTTGGTGGCAGGGGAAAGTTTTTACCGATCTGAGATGGCGCTCCGTCGCATACTGCCAGAATCCGTGAAGCGCGTGCTTCGCCTTGGGCGCCTTGCGGTGCAGCCTGTGCCGCCGCGGGCACCGCAAATCCCGCAGGCGCAGCTTGAAGGCTGCCAGTTGCTCACCGACCGGATTGAAATGCTCCGCCGGCTGCCGCAGGGCGGTATTGTTGCGGAAATAGGCACCTATGAGGGTGATTTCGCCCGCGCGATTCTGGACATCATGGCACCCGAAAAGCTGCTTTTGGCCGATATCACCTTCAGCCTGTGCCGGGCGGATGTGCTGGCGGACCCGCGTGTGGAACGGCATGAGGGCTTGTCGGTTCCCTTCCTGGCCTCGCGCGCTGACGCCGGCTTCGACATGATCTATGTGGATGCGGATCACAGGTATGAGGCGGTGCGCGCCGATGCTGCGGCTGCCGCGTCCAAGGTGAAGCCGGGTGGCTATCTGATTTTCAATGATTTCGCGCGCATCATCCGGCCTGGCTTTGGCGTGCTGGGCGTGCATCAGGCTGTGTGCGAATTCGCCGCCGCCAGCGGTTGGCCGGTGGCGTTTTTCTGCCTGGAAGGTGAGGCGTTGTACGATATCGCGCTGCGTCGGCCCGAATAGAATAGGCCGCTATTTCTCGCACCGAATAAAGACAGTGCTGGGGTGCGCGCGTTCCCCCACCTCGGGCGCGCTCAATTCCGTGGGAGCGCTTTCCCGTAGCGTGGGTTCCACGCCGGCGCGGCGCAGGAAGCCCAAAGCTTCCGTGCCTTTCACAGCGAAATTCACATTCTGCGGAATATCGCCGGTGCGCTGCGCGATGCGCTGGGCGTTCAGTTTGGAAACAATCACGCCCAACACATTGCCCTGACGGTCAAGCAAAGGCCCGCCTGAATTGCCCTGCTGCACCGGCGCGCTGATCTGGAAATGCTGTTCATTATTGGCAAGCCCCGCGAGTGCGCTGACCTCCCCCGTAGTCAGGGTTGGCCCCGCCGCCAGCAGCCCAGCCAACGGGAAGCCATAGGTGACAACACTCTCACCCCGCCGCACAGGATTGGCACGAAAGGCCAGAATTGGTCCGGGATCATTCGGCACGGCAAGCAGTGCCAAATCGCGTTGCACATCAACGCGCGCCGGCATGGTGGCGGGCAAGGTGCGGCCATTGGCGGTGCGGACGGTAATCGCGTTGCAGCCATCAATCACGTGATGATTGGTCAGCACCCGGTCGCGCGCCACGACAAAACCCGTGCCGGTGGAAGCGCGCCCGCGGCCCGTTGCTGGCGGCGGTGCGCCGGGGGTGGGGGAGGGTGCCGCGGTGGCCTCTGGCGGGCGGCCGAGGGGTGACTGCATGGCCACCACTTTTTCGGCGCAGACATCCATGCCGCGGTTGATGATTTCCCGGCCATCACTCAGGACCATGCGAAAATCAAAGCGGCAGCCGGCATTTTCGGCAGGGCGGAGCCCGAAGGCCGCACCGGGCGCCAGCGGTCCGCGCGTCAACATATTGGCCCCCCAATCCGGCCGCCCGGTGCGGACGGCGAAAAGGGAATGGGCTGATTGCTCGGTCTGATTGAGCACACGGAAGGGTTCCGTCTGCGGCAGGGCCGGGGCGGGGGCGATGATGAGGGCCAAAAGGGCAAGGATCAGGGCGCGCATGTGTGGCTTCTATCTCTGTATCCCTGAGGGCTTCGTCAATTCCCCCCAAGGCTTGACCTTCCCATAATAGGAAGCGCCACATGTACCTCACCATGCCTGATACCGCCGCAACCCTGCCGCGCCTATCCT
This sequence comes from uncultured Rhodospirillales bacterium, assembly GCA_903927465.1. Lineage (GTDB taxonomy): Bacteria > Pseudomonadota > Alphaproteobacteria > Acetobacterales > Acetobacteraceae > Neoroseomonas. The sequence continues at coordinate 17,899 of CAIYMY010000046.1, forward strand.
TGCCGATTGAAGGCATGACCTGCGCAGCCTGCGCCGGGCGCGTGGAACGCGCGCTGCGCAAGGTGCCGGGCGTGGTCGAGGTTCAAGTGAACCCCGCCACGGATCGCGCTGAGGTTTTGGGTGGCGTCGGTGTGATCGCCTTGAAAAAGGCGGTTGAAGGCGCCGGCTACGGCGTGACCGAGGCGCGCTTTGACCTGATGATCGGGGGGATGAGTTGCGCCACCTGTGCTGGGCGGGTTGAACGGGCGCTGAATGCCGTGCCTGGGGTGCTGGAAGCACACGTCAATCCAGCTTCGGAACAGGCGCATGTCAGGGCCATTGCTGGGGTCTCGGAAGCGGCTTTGCGCGTCGCGGTGGAAGCCGCTGGGTATGAATTGCGCGGCAGCACGACAGAAGCCGGAGAGGAAGCCGCCGCCCGCGCGCTGGCGCGTGAACGGCGCGATGTGGTGCTGGCCGGGCTTTTCTCGGCGCCCTTTCTGATCGGCATGATCGGCATGGGCTTCGGGCAGGATTGGATGCCAAGCGGCTGGATACAATTTGGCTTGGCGAGCTTCGTGGAGTTTTGGCTCGGCGCGCGTTTTTGGCGCGCGGGCTTCGCGGCGGTTCGTGCCGGCACAGGCAATATGGATGTGCTGGTCGCACTCGGCACCGGCGCGGCCTGGGCGCTTTCCACCTGGCTGTTGCTGACCGCGCCGGCGCATCACGGCACGCCGCATCTTTATTTTGAGGCTGCGGCGGTGGTGATTTTCTTTGTGTTGCTCGGCAAATATCTTGAAGCGCGCGCCAAGCGCGCCACCGGGGCGGCCATCCGCGCCTTGCTTGATCTCAGCCCGCGTCAGGCGCGGCGGTTGGAAGCGGGTGCGGAACGCGATGTGCCCGCTGCCTTGCTCACCATCGGTGATCTTGTGGTGGTGCGCCCGGGCGAGCGCATTCCCGTGGATGGGCTGGTGCGTGAAGGCCGGTCCGGCGTTGATGAAAGCGCGCTGACCGGAGAAAGCCGCGCGGTGGAAAAGGAAGAAGGCACAAAAGTTTCAACCGGCACCATGGCGCTGGATGGGCGGCTCGTGATCGAGGCGCAAGCGGTGGGTGGTGACACCACGCTTGCCCGAGTGGCGCAGTTGGTGGCAGCGGCGCAGGCGTCTCGGGCGCCGGTGCAAAAGCTGGTGGACCGCGTGAGTGCGGTATTCGTGCCGGTGGTGCTGGGCGTGGCGCTGACGACATTGGCGGGCTGGCTGCTGGCGGGCGTGGGTTTTGAAGCAGCGCTGATCCACGCCGTTTCCGTGCTGGTGATTGCCTGCCCCTGCGCGCTTGGCCTCGCGACGCCCGCGGCCATCATGGCGGGCACCGGCGCGGCGGCGCGGGCCGGCATTTTGCTGCGTGATGCCGATGCGATTGAACGTGCCGGGGGCATCACTTTGGTCGCTTTCGACAAGACCGGCACGCTGACGGAAGGCAAGCCGCGCCTGGCCGCGCTGCATACGGCGCCTGGCATTTCGCATGATGAGGCTTTGGCGATTGCCGCCGCGTTGCAAGTGGGCAGCGAGCACCCTTTGGCGCGCGCGGTTTTGGCCGAAGCTGGCGCCAGCCTGCCCGCCGAGGATTTTCGTGCCCTGCCTGGGCGCGGCGTGGAAGGTATGGTCGGCGGGCGGCGTTATGCGCTGGGCAGTGCCAGGCTGTTGCAGGAAGCGGGCGGGATGCGCGGTGCCTTGGCGGACGCCGCAGCCTTGGGTGAGGCAGCGGGGCAGAGCCTTTCCTGGCTGATCGAAGGCAGCGAAGCGCGCGCGCTTTTCCTGTTTGAAGATGCGCCGCGCGCGGGTGCCGCCGCCGCTGTGGCCGGGCTTGCCGCGCTTCGCGTGAGGTCCGCCATGATCAGCGGGGACCGGCGCGCGGCTGCGCTCGCTGTCGCCACGCCGCTGGGCATTACCGATGTCGCTGCCGAGGTCCTGCCCGATGGCAAGGCTGCGCGCATCGCCGCCTGGCAGGAAGCGGGCGAAGCTGTCGCCATGGTTGGTGATGGCGTGAATGATGCGCCTGCACTTGCCAAGGCTGATCTTGGCATTGCGATGGGCACGGGGACGGATATCGCCATTCAATCGGCTGGCATCACCTTGTTGCGTGGTGATCCCGCGCTGGTCCCGGCGGCTTTGGAGATTACGCGGCTGACATTGCGCAAGATAAGGCAAAACCTGTTCTGGGCCTTTGGCTATAATCTGCTCGGCGTGCCGCTTGCCGCGCTGGGCTTGCTGTCTCCGCCGCTTGCCGGCGCGGCGATGGCGGCTTCCAGCGTGAGTGTGCTGACGAATGCGCTATTGCTTTCGCGCTGGCGGCCCAGGCCATGAATATCGGTGACGCCGCTCGGGCATCTGGCATCTCAGCCAAGATGATCCGCCATTATGAGGCGATTGGGCTGATCTCCGCCGGGCGCGGCGCCAATCAATATCGCGTGTATGCCCAAGCGGATGTCGCGGAGCTGCGCTTCATTCGCCATGCGCGCGACCTTGGCTTTCCTTTGCAGGATGTGAAGCGCTTGCTGGATTTATGGCGCAATCGCGCGCGGGCGAGTGCGGAAGTGAAGCGGCTTGCGCTAGATCATGTCGCCGCACTTGAAGCCAAGGCTAAGTCGCTCAGCGCAATGGCGGAAAGCCTGCGCCATCTGACCGAGCATTGCCACGGTGATGAGCGGCCGGATTGCCCGATTTTGGAAGAACTAGGCGGAGCATTTTCAAGCTAAGTGGCTTCACTTGGCGGCTCGGAAAATGCGACCAAACAAGCATTTTCAAGCCAAGTGGGGTCACTTGGCGGCTCGGAAAATGCGACCAAAGATACTGGAAAGGGAGGTTGCCATGGCTGACGCCATCACGCTGCAGGTTGAGGGCATGAGCTGCGGGCATTGCATCCGCGCCGTGACCAACGCCATCCAGGGGCTGGATCAGGCGGCGAAGGTTGAAGTGGATTTGGCCACGAAGCGCGTTGTGGCGCAGACCAGCCTGCCGCGCGCGGATGTGGTGCGCGCGGTGGAAGAAGAGGGCTTCAGCGTCAAAGTCTGAAAGCTTCAGTCCGGCCGCGCGCCAGAAGCGCGCACCACGGGCGCCCAGCGCGCGGTTTCCTGCCTGAGGAATGCCGCCAGCGCTTCCGGGGTGGAAGCTTCCAGTACCAAGCGCCGCGCGGCCATGGCAGCGACCAGTTCCGGTTCCTTGAGCACGCTTTGCATGGCGGCATTCAGCTTCGCCAGGATTGGTGCCGGCAGGCCAGGCGGGGCCATCATCGCGGCCCAATCCACGCCATCAAAACCAGGCAGGCCAGATTCCGCGATGGTTGGGATCTCGGGCAAAAGCGGCACGCGCTTGCCATTGGGCACGCCAAGAATGCGCAGCTTGCCTGCCTCCGCTTGCGGAATACCATTCAGCGCCGTGGTGAAAGCGTAATCCACGCGCCCCGCGATCAATTCCGGCAAAAGCGCGCCGCCACCACGATAGGGCACATGGGTCGTGCGAATGCCGGCCATCAGATTGAGCTGTTCGGCGGCCAAATGCCCTGCCGAGCCAATACCGGAGGAGCCGAAATTCAATGCCTCAGGGCGCGCCTTGGCGGTGGCGATGATATCCGTCACGCTGCGGAAGGGCCGATCCACCGGGACGGCGAGCACATTAGGCACCTCACCCACCAGCGAAACGGGTGTGAGATCCTTCAGCGGATCAAAGGAAAGATTGCCGTAAAGCGTTGGGTTGATCGCGAGTGGCCCGATGGTGCCCAGCAGCAGCGTATAGCCATCCGGCGCGCTGCGCGTGGTGGCTTCCGTGGCGATATTGCCGCCCGCGCCCGGGCGGTTTTCGATGACAACAGGCTGGCCGATCAAGGCCTGCAAGCGCGGCGCAATGGCGCGCGCAAAAACATCGGTGGAACCGCCGGCGGCGAAGCCCACCAGCAGGCGAATGGGGCGAGAGGGGTATTCCTGCGCCAAGGCGGGTTTCGCCAATGGCAGTAGTACCAAACCAGCAAGCAATTCGCGTTTTTTCATCATGGTCCCGGCCTTTTGTCTTGATCAGTTCAGGCGGATGCTGATGCTCCGCCCATGGGCTTGCAGCCCCTCGGCATTGGCCAGCGCCACCGCTGCCGGCCCGATTTGCGCGAGTGCTGCGCCATCCGCTTCCACCCAGCTTGTACGTTTCAGGAAATCAAAGCTCGATAGGCCAGAAGCAAAGCGCGCGGTACGCCCGGTGGGCAGCACGTGATTGGGCCCTGCGATGTAATCGCCCACCGCTTCCGGGCAGAAGCGGCCCAGAAACGCTGCGCCGGCATGGCGGATATGTGCCAGCAAGCCACGCGGATCATCCACCATCAATTGCAGATGCTCGGGCGCGAGACGATTGGTCAGCGCCGCCGCTTCGGCAAGATCGCGCACCAGAATAATCGCGCCATGCCGCGCCCAGCTCTCGCCGGCAATGGCGGCACGCGGCAGGATTTTCAGCGCGTGTTCCACGGCCCGCGCCACCGCATCCGCCATCGCCGCATCAGGCGTGATAAGGATGGACTGCGCGCTTTCATCATGTTCGGCCTGGGCCAGCAAATCCATCGCGACATGGGCGGGATCATTGGCGCCATCGGCAATCACCACAACTTCCGAAGGCCCGGCGATGGAATCAATGCCAACACGGCCAAAGACCTGGCGCTTGGCTTCCGCGACATAGGCATTGCCCGGCCCGACAATGCGATCCACCGGCGCGATGCTGCCCGTACCCCAGGCCAGCGCCGCCACGGCTTGCGCGCCACCAATCCGGTAAATCTCAGTGACGCCTGCGCGCTTGGCTGCGGCCAGCACCAGCGGGTTGAGCGCGCCATCCGGCGTTGGCACCACCATGGCAATACGCGGCACGCCGGCTGCGCACGCCGGCAGCGCATTCATCAGCACGGAAGACGGATAGGCTGCCTTGCCGCCGGGGACGTAAATGCCAACCGCATCTACCGGCCCCCAGCGGAGCCCAAGTGTCAGCCCCGCCGCATCGCGCATCACCAAGTCTTGCGGCAATTGCGCCCGGTGGAAGGTTTCAATCCGCTCTGCCGCCAGGTTGAGCGCGGCGCGGAGATCTGGCGCGATGGTCGCATCCGCCGCTTCAATCTCGGCTTCTGTGACGCGCAAGGCAGTGGCATTGGCGGGCTGCCAGCGGTCAAAACGCGCGGTGTAGTCCAGCAGCGCCGCATCGCCGCGCGCGCGGATATCGGCGATGATGCCAGCCACCACGCCATCCACCTTTTGCGTGGTTTCGCGGGCGTCATCCAAAAGCGCGGTGAAGGCGGCTTCAAAGCCTGCGTCGCCCGTATCCAAACGCTTCATGCGGTGGCTTCCAAAGCAGCACGGAAGCGCGCAATCCAGGCGCCAATCGCCTCTGGCCGCGTTTTCAGGGCGGTGCGATTGACGATGAGTTTGGAGGTGACATGCGCGATCACTTCACCTTCTTTGAGGCCATTGGCCTTCAGCGTGGAACCCGTTTGCACCAAATCCACGATCAAGCGCGCGAGGCCCATGGAAGGCGCCAATTCCATCGCGCCATTCAAATGCACAATCTCCGCCTGCACGCCGCGCGCGGCAAAATGGCGCTGCGCGATATTCGGGTATTTCGTGGCAACCGTGATGCGTGACCAGCGGCGCGGATCATCCGGGATGGCGTTTACCGGTTCGGCAATCGAAACCCGGCAACGGCCAATGCCCAAATCAAGCGGGGCATAGATTTCCGGATAGTCGAATTCCATCAGCACATCGGAACCACAAACGCCAATTGCCGCCGCGCCATGCGCCACGAAGGTTGCGACATCGAAGGGGCGCACGCGGATGACATCCACCGTCGGATCATTGGTGGGGAAGCGGAGCCGGCGGCTGTCTTCATCCGCGTAATCCTTGGCCGGGATAAGCCCGGCGCGGGCCAGCACGGGGTGGAGTTCCTTCAGGATGCGCCCCTTGGGCAGGGCAATCACCAGCGGCGTATCGGTTTCAGCCGGTGCGCCATTCAGCGCATTGGGGATCGGGATATCCATGACAATCAGCCCGCCAGTCTTTCAATATCGGCGCCCACCGCCGCGAGTTTCGCTTCAACCCGTTCATAGCCGCGATCGAGGTGATAAACGCGGTTCACAATCGTCTCACCTTCCGCTGCCAATCCGGCGAGAATGAGCGAGACCGAGGCGCGCAAATCAGTCGCCATCACCGGCGCACCGGAAAGCTTTTTCACGCCGCGCACAATGGCGGAAGCGCCGTGGAAATTGATGCGCGCACCCATGCGCGAAAGCTCCGGCACATGCATAAAGCGGTTTTCGAAAATGGTTTCTGTGATCATGGAAGCGCCATCTGCCACGCACATCAGCGCCATAAATTGCGCCTGCATATCGGTGGCGAAGCCCGGGAAGGGTTCTGTCATCACATCGGCACCGCGAAGCCCATTGCTGCGCGTCACACGAAGCCCGCCTTCTTCTTCCGCGACATCGACGCCCGCTTCGCGCAGCGTACGCGTGACTGCGCCCAGATGATCAAGCCGCGCCCCTTGCAGCAGCAGCGACCCGCCAGTGATGGCAGCGGCACAAGCAAAGGTGCCGGCTTCGATCCGGTCCGCGATGATGGGGTGTGTTGCGGCGCCAAGGTTGGCCACGCCTTCCACCAGCAGGCGATCCGTGCCGATGCCTTCAATGCGCGCGCCCATGCGCATCAGGCAGGCAGCAAGGTCGGTGATTTCGGGCTCTCGCGCCGCGTTCAAAATTTCGCTTTGCCCGCTTGCTAAAGCCGCTGCCATCAGGATGTTTTCCGTGGCACCGACCGAGACTTGCGGGAAGATGATGCGCGCACCCTTCAGGCCACCTGGGGCGCGGGCTTCAATATAGCCAGCGGTAATCTCAATCTCCGCCCCCATCTGCTCAAGGGCTTTGAGGTGCAGATCAACCGGGCGCGTGCCGATTGCGCAGCCGCCGGGCAGGCTGACGCGCGCGCGACCATGGCGGGCCAGTAATGGACCCAGCACCAGCACGGAAGCACGCATCTTGCGCACCAGATCATAAGGCGCTTCCAGATCGGTCGCGGCGCCGCTGATGGTGATGCTGCGCGCGGTTTTGTCGCGTTCAACGGTGAGGCCATGATGCGCCAATAACCCCGCCATGGTGGCGACATCTGCCAGATCAGGCGCATTGGTGAGCGTGAGTGGCCCATCGGCCAGCAACCCCGCCGCCATCAGGGGCAGGGCGGCATTCTTAGCGCCGGAGACCGGGATACTGCCCGAAAGCACGCGCCCGCCGCGGATGAGAATACGGTCCATCAGAGTTTCGGCAACGCAACGCCGCGCTGCCCCATATATTTGCCGCGGCGGTCTGCGTAGCTGACCTCGGGCGGGGCGTCGCCCTTCAGGAACAGGAATTGGCAAATGCCCTCATTGGCATAGACCTTGGCCGGCAGAGGGGTGGTATTGCTGATTTCGATGGTGACCTGGCCCTCCCATTCGGGCTCAAGCGGCGTGACATTCACAATCAGCCCGCAGCGCGCATAGGTGGATTTGCCGAGGCAGATCACCAAAATATCGCGCGGGATACGGAAAAATTCGACCGTATGGGTCAGCACGAAGGAATTGGGCGGTATGATGCAAACTGGGCCCTTGCGCGTGACAAAACTATCTTCGGAAAACGCCTTGGGATCAACAAGGGCGTTATCGACATTGGTGAAGATCTTGAATTCATCCGCGGCCCGTGCGTCATAGCCATAGGAAGACAGGCCGTAGGAGATCACACCCTCCCGGCGCTGCGCTTCGACAAAGGGTTCGATCATGCCGTGTTCCGCCGCCATTTTGCGGATCCAGCTATCGGGCATGATGGGCATGGTGGTTTGGCCTGGCTCAAATAACGGCGCGGCGCGGCGCGGCGCCCGGGAGCGGTGGATTAGCCCAGCCCGGGCGGGGGGACAACCGGGCGGGCAAAACGGGGTGGAGAATCGGTAGAAGATGTGGTTTCATATAGTCATGCCCGATGGTTTGACCCCTCCCCCAGCGCAGGACGCTAGCGCAGAGCTTCGACGGTTTCTGGGTGGGCGGAAATTCGCCACCATTCTTGCGGATCCCCCGTGGCAGTTCCAGAACGCGACCGGGAAGGTCGCGCCTGGCCACAGGCGGCTTAATCGCTATGCCACGATGAACCTTAGTGATATCTGTGGATTACCTGTTGCAGACGCGGCTGACGAGACTGCGCATCTTTATCTCTGGGTTCCCAACGCCTTATTGCCTGAAGGCCTGATGGTGATGAAGGCCTGGGGTTTCTCCTATAAGTCCAATATCATTTGGCACAAGCTGCGTAAGGATGGTGGCAGTGATGGCCGAGGGGTTGGCTTTTATTTCCGTAACGTGACGGAAATTCTGCTTTTTGGTGTGCGAGGAAAAAAAGCCCGAACGCTCGCGCCTGGCCGAAGCCAGGTCAATTACTTGGGTACGCGAAAGCGGGAACACTCGCGTAAGCCTGATGAGATTTTCCCCATAATGGAGGCTTGCTCACCGGGACCGCGCCTTGAGCTCTTCGCCCGAGGCGGGCGCGACGGTTGGGTAAGCTGGGGCGATCAGGCGGCAGCCTACGAGCCTTCGTGGCCCACTTACCAACATAACAGCGCATCGGAACAACTGCGCCTGCGCCTTCCATGATCTTGTTCATTCACCGGGTCGCATGAATCCGGCTCTACCGATCATTGGTTATAAGGTTTCTCAGCGCCTCTCTTCTTCATCATCAACTGCGCCCGGCAAGCCTTTCCTGCGGGCCTCAGCCTGCGCCGCCTTAGCCTTGGAGACGGCTTCATCGCCATCGTCAACATAAAGCGACGGAGTGATGGCAAAAGTCAGGACAGGGCAACCGCCCCCGCCACCGCCTTCGATTTTTGGCCAGAGTTTTTCATGATGCGTCGTGGCTGCGCCGTAGGACGCTCCTTTTCCTAATTTTTTGAAAATGTTCTGCAATTCCGCTGCGCGTGTGATAATGACACCTACATCTATAGCCCGCAATTCGAACAGCAGTCTGAAATTGTTCAAATCCCGATCAAAGAAGGGATCCTTGTTATTCCATTCCACTTCCAGCGCGACCCCGTCACGGAAGCAATCCACCGCGTACGTTGGGCTTTGGATTTCGCGTTGGTCAATCACGAAGGCGGTCTTGAAATCCTTTTCAACCCATCCTTTGCCGTAAAAGGCGCCATCTATCCTGCGTGAAATCAAGGAGCGATTGCCCCCCGACACTTCGATTTCGCTTCGCAAGAGCGTGAAGCCGCGAAGGACCTCGATGATGTCCCGCCATGGGCCCGGATGTGCGGTGGTCAATATGCCCGTCGCGTTACGCCATTCCTTTACGTGATAGCGTGAGCGCAAATCTTCGGGGACCAGATGGATCGTGGGCATGGTAGATCATTTCATTTGCACTCGAGTCGGATCTAGCCCCAATCTGGCTCAGAAACCCTCACGCTGCCGCCACCTTCATTGGCCGCGTGACCCAATTTGCCACCACCGCAATCACGCCCACCACCAGCATCACCGGCCAGAAGGCGGCGTAGCTGCCAGTGGCATCCACCACCCAGGCGCCGGCACCCGCCCCGAGAAACCCGCCCATTTGGTGAGAGAAGAAGCAAATCCCGTAAAGCGCGCCCAGATCCGCCACCCCAAAGCGCCGCGCAATGGCGGCCGAGGTCAAGGGAACGGTGCCCAGCCAGATAAAACCCATCACTGAAGCAAAGATCAGCGTGCCCCATTCGGTTGGCGTGACATTGGCGAAAATCGCAATCGCAATCGTGCGGATCATGTAAATCCCGCCCAGGGCCACTTCCGGGCGGATGCTATTGCCAATCCGCCCGCAGAGCCATGATCCCGGGATATTGAACAGCCCCACCAGCATCAGCGCCGTCACGCCAAGCCCTGCCGGCAGGCCGCAGAGCGAAAGATGTGCCGGCAGATGCGTCGTCAGGAAGGCCAGCTGAAAGCCGCAGGCGAAGAAGCCAAGCGTCAGCAGCGCGAAATCACGCTGCGCCAAGGCACGCTTCGCCAGCGCGGGCAGGCCGGCAAGTCCGGTCGGGCGCCCAGTGCCAGGCCCAGGCGGCGCCCATTCCAGTCTGGGGGCCACGAAGACCATCAGCGCCATGGTGGCGGCCAACATGAAAAAAGCGCCAGACGTGCCGTAATCGGTAATGCCCCATTGCACGAAGGGAATCAGCGCGGCCTGGCCGATGGACCCGCCGGCGGAAGCAAGCCCCAAAGCATCGCCTGGCGATTTTCCGGCACAGCGCGCGCGACCGCACCAAGCACGGTGCCCGACCCCGCCGCCGCCACGCCAAGCGCGGTCAGAACGCCAATCCCGATAATCAGGCTTGTTGTGCTCGGCCAAACCGCTGGCAGGATCAAGCCGATGGCGTAGATCACCGCGCCACCCAAAGCCACGCGCCCGGCGCCGATCTTATCCGCCAAAGCCCCGGCCAGCGGTTGGCCAACGCCCCAAAGCAAATTATGCAGCGCCACTGCTGCGCCATAGGCAAAGGCTGGGATGGCGTGTTCGGTGCCAAGTGGCAGCAGGAACAGCCCAAAGGTCTGCCGCGCCCCAAGAGCTAAGGAGACCGAGGCAGCGGCGGCGATGACGACAATCCAGGCTTGTGCGGGCATAACCCTTTATGGCGAAGCCGCGCACCCTTGGCCAGATGGAAACCCGCTTGACGCGCCCGCCCACACCCCTTAAACGCCCCCTTCCGTCGCACCGCCCCGGGAGTAATCCCAGGGGCTGTTTGGCGTTTTGGGGAACGTGGGAGACCTTTTTGGGTCGTATGCACCGCGGGCCTCTCGGTTTTATGAGAGAGGATTTAGACAGTGGCGAAGAAGATCGCAGGCTATATCAAGCTGCAGATCCCGGCCGGCAAGGCGAATCCTTCGCCGCCCGTCGGGCCCGCGCTTGGTCAGCGTGGCCTGAATATCATGCAATTCGTGAAGGAATTCAACGCGGCGACGCAGCAGATGGAACCGGGCACGCCGACGCCCGTAGTCATCACGGCTTATTCGGATCGCAGCTTTTCCTTCATCACCAAGACGCCGCCCAATACCTATTTCTTGCTGAAGGCTGCGAAGCTCGACAAGGGCTCGACCGCGCCTGGCAAGGCCGCGCCGATTGGCCGCGTGACCAAGTCTCAGCTGGTGGAAATCGCCCAGGTGAAGATGCAGCACATGAACGCCAATGACGTTGATGCTGCCGTGCGCATGCTTGCGGGTTCCGCCCGTGCCATGGGCCTGACCGTGGTGGAGGGCTAAGATCATGGCACAGCAAGGTAAGCGCCTGAAGGCGGCCTATACGGGAATTGACCGCGAAAAGACCTATGCGCTGGATGAGGCGGTGAAGCTCGCCCGTGGCGCGGCCAAGGCGAAATTCGACGAAACCATTGAAATTTCTATGAACCTTGGCATTGACCCACGCCATGCGGACCAGATGGTGCGCGGCGTTGTCGGCCTGCCCCATGGCACTGGCAAGACCGTACGTATCGGCGTCTTCGCCCGTGGCGCCAAGGCTGATGAAGCCAGGGCCGCCGGCGCTGATGTGGTGGGTGCAGATGACCTGGCTGCCATGGTTCAGGAAGGCAAGATTGAGTTCGATCGCTGCATCGCGACGCCAGACATGATGGGCCTGGTGGGCCGACTTGGTAAGGTGCTCGGCCCCCGTGGCCTGATGCCGAACCCGAAGCTTGGTACCGTCACCATGGATGTGAAGGGCGCCGTGACCGCGGCCAAAGCGGGTCAGGTGGAATTCCGCGCTGAGAAAGCCGGGATTGTGCATGCCGGCATTGGCAAGGCTTCCTTTGCTGAGGCGCAGCTGGTTGAAAATGCCCGCGCCTTCGTGGAGGCCATCCAGCGCGCGCGCCCGACTGGCGCCAAGGGGACCTATGTTAGGAAGGTGGCGGTTTCTTCCACCATGGGCCCTGGCGTGAAGGTGGATGTCGCCAGCCTTTCGGCTTCGGCCAATTAAGGTTTAGGCGCGGCCCTTGGCCGTGCATTGAATTCGCTTGGTCCTTTTGGGGCCAAGCGGGCAGGGGATGGCCCTCGGCCATACCCGAACCTGTCGGAGACCTCCTGTTGTCCTTCGGGACAGTAAAGGGCCCTCGGGCTCGCAGGGGATAGACGGGGTGCCCAAGCAGAGACCTCCCAGGGTAAGTCCCTGGTTTGGCTTGGTTTGGCGTTCCGGACTGACAGGCGAACCGGGGTTGGTGCCATACCGGTGCCGGCCCCCGAGTGAACCCGGCTGGAGCCCTTCCAAACGGCCCTAGTCACCGACGGAGACGTAGAGTGGAAAGATCGGAGAAGCGCGAATTCGTCGAATCCCTCGCCACGATCTTCGCCGAGACC
>CAIYMY010000047.1 GCA_903927465.1 uncultured Rhodospirillales bacterium
ACCAACCCGCTGACCAATTCCTACAAGCGGTTGATCCCGGGTTTTGAAGCGCCCGTGCTGCTCGCCTATTCCGCGCGCAACCGTTCGGCTTCCTGCCGCATTCCTTACGCGACCAGCCCGAAGGCGAAGCGCGTTGAAGTGCGCTTCCCGGATCCGGGTGCGAACCCCTACCTCGCCTTCGCGGCGATGTTGATGGCCGGCATTGATGGCATCAAGAATAAGATCCATCCGGGCGACCCGATGGACAAGGATCTTTATGACCTGCCGCCGGAAGAGCTGAAGGGCATTCCGACCGTATGCGGTTCCTTGCGTGAAGCGCTGCAGTCGCTGGAAGCGGATCACGACTTCCTGCTCGCCGGCGATGTCTTCTCCAAGGATCAGATCGAAAGCTATATCGAGCTCAAGTGGACGGATGTGTACAAGTTTGAACACACCCCGCACCCGGTTGAGTTCGAAATGTACTACTCCGTCTGATTCGCACGGGATCGGAACGGGAAGGGGCCTCGCGTATTACGCGGGGCCCTTTTGCATTTGGGCGGCTGTCGTGGTCACCTAGGCGCCATGATCCCTGACCCCAAAACCTTCCTTTCCAACCCTGCCTTACTGGATGAGGCGCTGGCGGGGGGCGATATCGCGCCCTTGCTCATGGTGCTGGTGCATCTGAGCGGTGAAGCGGAATGGCTTGATCGCCTGGCCCCCCATATCAAAGGCCCCTGGAACTTCCACGAATCCGCACCTGATGAGCTACGCGCCGCACTCCGCGCCAGGCTGCGGGAAGTGCTGCTGGATTATGCACAAAGCGGACGCGCCTTGCCTGCGGAGCCACCAGCGCATCTGCTGCATCGTATGCTTTCTGTCGGTGTGGGGGCGGAGGTTCCGCCGGAATATCTGCCACTGATCCGCGAAGAAACCGTGGTGGATGCGCCGGACCCGAAAACCGTGCAGTGGCGCCGCGATGTGCCGGCAGCGCGCCGTGCGGCGTTCCGCACCGGCATTATTGGTGCTGGCGTTTCCGGCCTGCTGATGGCAATCAAGCTACAGGAAGCCGGGCTGCCCTTCACGATTTTCGAGAAGAATAATGCGGTCGGCGGCACCTGGTATGAAAACGACTATCCGGGCTGCGGCGTGGATACGCCCAATCATTTCTATTCCTTGTCCTTCGAACCTAACCATGATTGGCCAGAACATTTCTCCAAGCGTGATCAGCTTTGGAACTATCTGGAAGGAATCGCCGACAAATACGGCTTGCGGCGCCATCTGCACCTGAATACCAGCGTGGTTGCCGCGCATTATGATGAAGCGGCAGCGCTGTGGCGTGTGACAACGCGCAATGCCGAAGGCCACGAAGAAACCCATGAATTCGAAGCGCTGGTGGGCGCCGTTGGCACCATCAGCCGCCCGGTGATCCCGCCCATTCCAGGAGTCGCGGATTTCGCCGGCCCGCTATTTCATACGGCGCGCTGGGATCATAGCGTTGCCTTGGATGGCAAGCGCGTGGCGATGATTGGCACCGGCGCATCGGGCATGCAGGCCGGGCCTTCCATCGCGCCCAAGCTTGGCCATTTCACCGTTTTCCAGCGCCAGGCCCATTGGGCGGTCTATAATGCCAATTATCATGCGGTGGTGACGGAAGCTAAGAAGGCCGCGCTGAAGCACATCCCCTTCTATGCCAAATGGTATCGCTTCCAGCTTCTTTGGGCCTCCGCCGATGGCATGCATGCATCACTGCATAAGGACCCGAATTGGGACCAGCCCGCGCAATCGCTCAACGCCACAAACCAGAAGCTGCGAGAGGATGTCATTGGCTATATCAAGACGCAGATCGGCAATCGCACGGATTTGCTGGAGAAAGTCGTGCCGCCCTATCCGCCCTATGGCAAGCGCATGCTGCGCGATAATGGCTGGTACAAGATGCTGACCGCGCCGAATGTGGAGCTGGTCACCACACCCATTGCGCGCATCGTGAAGGATGGCGTGGAAACCAAGGATGGCCGGCATCACCCTGCCGATGTCATCATCATGGCGACGGGTTTTGATGGCGCCAAGGCGCTTGGGTCCTTCGAGATTTTTGGCCGCGACGGTGTTTCCGTGCGGGAAGTTTGGGGCGAGGATGATCCGCGCGCCTTCCTTGGCATCACCGTGCCGCGCTTCCCGAATTTCTTTATGCTCTATGGGCCGGGGACGAATCTCGCCCATGGTGGAAGTGCCATGTTCCATTCGGAATGCCAGGTGCGCTACGTCATGCAGGCCATTCGCGAAGTGGTGGAAAGCGGCGCCCGCAGCATCGAAATCCGCGAAGATCGCTGCGATGCCTATAATGAATTCCTGGATGCGACACACGCGCGCATGGTCTGGACGCATCCAGGCGTTGGCAGTTGGTACAAGAACAAGGCGGGCAGGGTGGTGACCAATTCACCCTTCCGCCTGGTCGATTATCGGCGCATGACGGAAAATCTTGATCCTGCCGATTATGTTATCGCGTGACCTTGCTCCAAACATCCAGGAAGCGATCAATATCTGCCTCATCATTATAGACATGCGGGCTGATGCGGACACGCCCAAGCCGGGGTGCCACATGCGCGCCGGCTGCCGCGAGCTTTTCAACAAGCCCTTCCGGCATGCCGCCAGGGAAGCCGATGCTGAGGATATGCGGTACGCGAAAGCGCTTTTCGGTCAGCACCGCGCCTTGGGCAGTGAGGCCCTCTGCTAGCCGATCCGTCAACGCGCCAAGCCTTTCGCTGATGGCACCCGGGCCCCATGTGGCCATCATTTCCATGCCCACTGCCGCCATTTCCAATGAAATGAAGTGGTCCCGTTCCCCCATATCAAAGCGCCGCGCGGTGGGGGCGAAGGCAGTATCCTTCATATAGGGCGCAACTTCAGAAGCGATGGCGCGGCGGCCAGAGCCGGTTTGTTCCAGCGGCACACCTTCCTGACGGCGCTTGGCGATATACATGAAAGCGCGCCCATAGGGGCCGAGCACCCATTTGTATGTCGGGAAAATCAGGAAATCCGGATCAAGCTCAGCCATATTCAGCCGCGTGACGCCCGCACCATGGGTCGCATCCACCAGCAAAGCCGCGCCGCGCGCGCGTAAGGCCGGTGCGATGGCCGCGATATCAATCACGCCCCCATCCGCCCAATGCACTGAGGAGATCGAGGCAAGCGAAACGGGTGCCGCGCCTGGCCGCGAAATCGCTTCCAGCACCGCCGAAGTCCAATCGCCATTGCCGGGGCGGCGCACCACCTCCACGTCAAAACCCTGAGCGCCAGCGCGCGTCATCCATTCCAGCACTGGTGAGGAATGATCATCTTCGATGAGCAGTACGCGCGTGCCGGCTTCCGGTGCGAAAATCTTGCCCGCCACTGCGACGCCATAGGAAACCGAGGGGATCAGCGCCACATCCTCCGGCGCCGCGCCAATCAGTGCCGCTGCGGCAGCGCGCGTCCGTTCATGCTGCGCCCGCGCAAGCCCCGGGTCCACCGCCCAGGGGCGCGCCTTGCGGTCCACACCCTCATGCCCGGCGGCCTGCACGGCGCGGGGTAGGGGGCTCCAGGAGGCCGCGTTCAGGTAGCAGACATCCCGCGGGATATCGAAGGCATCGCGTTGACTGGGCAGCATGGCGGGGGTCCTTAGCTGGGCGGTGATTGGCAAAGCTTAGGGTCACTTCGCTTGGTTGGAAAAGCCTCGCGCCTTTCCCTTGAGATTCGGCGCCGAATGTTGGACAAGAAGGGCCTGAGGAAGAGGTACCCCAATGTCCGAAACCAAAGGTTTTGCGCGCATCTACCAGCAGGCGAAATCCGCCATGCAATCCGGCCGCGCCGGCAAGGCGGGATGGGTGCTGAGCTTCGTGCCCAGCGAAGCCCAACGTGCCGACCAATTGGTGGGCTGGTATGGCTCTGCCGACACCGCGAAGCAGGTCACGCTGAATTTCGATGCACGTGAACAGGCTATCGCCTATGCCGAAGCCCAGGGCCTGCGGTATGAAGCGGAAGCGCCTGCCCAGGCCGCCGGCGCCATCAAGCCCAAGGTCTATGCTGATAATTTCAAATTCGGCCGGCATGAGAATTGGTCTCACTGACCATGCGATTTCAGGGCGCCCTTAGCTCAGTTGGATAGAGCAACAGCCTTCTAAGCTGTGGGTCGGTGGTTCGAATCCACCAGGGCGCGCTTCAAATAAAAACGGCTCCGATGGTCGCATTTTCCGAGTCGCCAAGTGATTCCACTTGGCTTGAAAATGCTTTGTTTGGTCGCATTTTCCGAGTCGCCAAGTGATTCCACTTGGCTTGAAAATGCTCTAGGCTACCCCCGTGCCAGACATCCTTGCCCATCTCGCGCTGATTTTTGACGGGATCAATATATGGGCCGCGCTGGGCGTGACGTTGCTCGCGGGCCTCATGCGCGGCTTTGCCGGTTTTGGTTCGGCAATGTTGATGGCGCCAATCTTCGCCATGCTGTTCGGGTCGGCCGATATGGTTGTGACGGTGGTTGCCATTGAACTCATCGTCTCCTTCCAGCTTTTTCCGCAAGTGCGCCAGCACGCAGATTGGAAGCTTCTGACGCCCATGAGCATCGCCGCCTGCGCCGCCATGCCGCTTGGTGTCTGGCTGCTGGCTAATGTGGACAAGAATGCGATCATCACCGCGGTTTCAGCAGTGATTGTGTTTTTCGTGCTCATCATGTGGACCGGCTGGCGCTACAAGGGGCCGAGAACGCCACCCGCCACCATCCTGGTTGGTGCTGTTTCCGGCGCCATGATGGCCACCACCAGCGTCGGCGGACCGCCCGTGCTGCTGTATTTGCTTTCGGGCAATGATCCGCCGCAGGTGAACCGTGCCAATATCGTTACCTATTATTTTCTGACGCAATTTCTGCTGATTGCCATTGTCATGGCCTCAGGGGTCGCGGGCATTACGGCACTGATCCGCGCCGCCATTTTGCTGCCGGTCATGGTGCTTGGCGCTTGGGTAGGCGGGCGCGCCTTCCAGGGCCTTGGGAATGAACAGCTCTATCGCCAGGTGGCTTTGACGATCCTGTTCTGCACCGGGATGTTTGGGCTTGTGCGGGGATTTATGCTGTGAAGTGTTGGGAAAAAGCGCTTCACGGCCTGATCGCGGGTGTCTCAACTTCCATCCCGCGCGCCCTTTCCATCAAATAGGCTTCAATGGCGATGAATTCGGGCGATCCATAGGCGAAGGGCTCCGCGCGCACGCCAACCATGCACCCGCGCAAGCGCCGCTGCAAAGACCCCAACGCCTGCCATTCCAGGCGATAGATCGGATAGCCTGTTGGATGGGCTTGCGGAATGGAACTGCCGGCCAGCCTGCGCCCAGCATGATCATCATGGCATTGCCCACATGATAGATCGAGCTGTCCCATCCGCGTCATATAAATGCTCTGCCCCAGCGCGCGGACAGCACGTATGCCCGTATCCTCTGGTGGCGTAATCGGAAGACCGCGCGATTGATGCGCAACAAAACTACTCAGCGCCAGCAGATCATGGCTTTCGCGCGCCAAGGGCGGGCCGGCCTGGCGCGCTTCCCGGCATTGTATGATGCGCCCCGAAAGATCAAACGCGGCACCGCTTGCTTGATCAAAAGCGGGATAGCGCGCCGCCACACCGCGCATGCTGGCTGCCGCATCACCATGGCAATCGGCACAGGATTGCATGGCAGGTGCAGGCTTGCGGTTCCACAGCGCCTCCCCATCCAGCACCCACAGCATGCCAGGGTTCATACTGTCATCACGCTGCATCGCTTGTGCTTCGGGGCGCATATCCAAAAGGCCGGAACGCCTTTCGTCAGCCGAGGCGATTGAACAGCAGGCGAAAAGCGCCAGCGCGATACGCTTCATGTCACGGTGATATGGCGTGTTTCGGTTTGCGTGAAGCCATTATCACCTTCCCAGGTGAAGCTTACGGGGCCCGATTGCGTGGCAATGATGGTGAAGGCAATGAAGGGATTGGCCGCGATGGCGGGGGAGAAGGCCGCGTTGAAAACCACCTCCCCATCATAGCGGCAGGTGAAGCGCCAGATGATGTCGCGCGCCTGCAAGACGCCTTCGGCATTCGGGCGATAGCCAGTTTCCATCACATGCTGGATCAAGGCACGGATTTCGATGACAGAGCCCTTTTCCGTCATTGTCGGCACCCGCAGCAACACGCGCGCCATGGCTCAGCCCTCAATGCAAGCGGCCAAGGTGACAATCACCTCAACACGCTGGGACCAAAAACTGCCATCATTCATTTCCGCAGCCGCCACCAAAGCCTGAGACGTCGCCAGGCGAATATGCGTGGCAAGAAAAGCGCGCCCCGATCTTGGCCCGAATTGCGCGGTAATGACATTGGGCTGCGGATTGCGTTCATTGAAAACGCCAATGCGGCGCACATGATCCGCGGTTGTCATGGGTGTTTCCACCATCACCGAAATCGGCACCGCATTGCCATTTTCCACCAGAGGCGAGACATCAAGCCGCACACGGCCTTCGCGCATCGGCTGGCCGCCTGTGAAATCCAGCAAGGCTGCCGCAAGCCGCTGCTGATCCGCACGCGTTGGCGCCGACAGCAGCAGCGCCCCGGGCGCGGCCAACAAAACGCGGCGCGAGACTGTCATGGCGCGTTCTCCGTTTTTAACCCCATCAGAAAGGCCAGCACATCCTCAATCTCCGCCGCGTTCAGAATTGGCCTGTTACGCCAAACAGGCCCAACGCGATTCAAGCCCTCGATCCGATGATAGGCCGGCATGATGCTCTCCGCATTGACGCGCTTATTGTCCATCAGACGCAGACGTAACTGGCCTTCATTCCAGCGGCTGCCAGCACCTTCCAGGCTTGGCGCCAGATTGCCTTGCAGCGGTTCTTCATTGAATGGCCCGCTATGACACAACAGGCAAAACCCCTTCTGCCGATCAATAATAATAGCGCGCCCGCGAAGCGGATCACCCGCGCTGCCCGTGAGCGATTGCGCCACCGCATCACCTGCCACCATCGCTGCATCAGCCAAGGCCATGGCCGGAACAGCCATGGCCAGCAGCAGGCTTGCCAGAAACCGCGCTGCCCTCACGCCCGCCTGAGGTCAGTATGCTTGAGCGGCAATTGCCGTACCCGCTTGCCAGTCGCGGCAAAGATCGCATTCAGCACGGCGGGGGCGGCAACGGCGATGGTGGGTTCACCAACACCGCCCCAGAAGCCGCCGGATTGAAGGATAATGGTTTCAACCTTCGGCATCTCATCCATCCGCAGCACCTGGTAGGTATCGAAATTCTCCTGCTCGATCCTGCCATTCTTCACGGTGCATTCGCTATGCAGTGCTGCCGAGAGCCCATAAACGAAGGACCCTTCCACCTGCATCGCGATCTGCTGCGGATTGACCGCATGGCCGCAATCCGTCGCGGCCACGATGCGATGAACCTTAAGCTCGCCCTTGTCGCTGACAGAAACCTCCGCACAAGCCGCGACATAGCTGCCAAAACCATGGGTCTGCGCCAGGCCCCGGAAAACCGCCTGCCCATTTACCGGCGCGGTAGGGCTGCCCCAACTCACCTTTTCCGCCACGGCATTCAACACGGCCAGATGACGCGGATGATTGCCCATCAGCGCGCGGCGAAACGCCAAGGGGTCCTTGCCTGCCGCATGGGCCAATTCATCCATGAAGCATTCCAGATAAATCGCGTTCTGGTTCAGGTTCACCCCGCGCCAGAAGCCCGGTGGCACATGCGGGTTGCGCATGGCGTGATCAATCAGCAGGTTCGGAAAGCTGTAGCCGATATCCGCTTCCCCGCCGCTGGCATTGAGCCCCTGGAACACCACCGGATCGCGGCCATCCCGGATATTCTGCGGGAAAATACCGGC
Source organism: uncultured Rhodospirillales bacterium (assembly GCA_903927465.1). GTDB lineage: Bacteria > Pseudomonadota > Alphaproteobacteria > Acetobacterales > Acetobacteraceae > Neoroseomonas. The sequence continues at coordinate 7,850 of CAIYMY010000047.1, forward strand.
CACAATGGATTGGCCGGAAATGCGCATATGAAGGCCAGTCAGATTGCCTTGCGCGTCCAAGCCACCTTGCAGCTTGCACATGGTCACAGGGTGGAAGCGGCCCTGCAGCATATCCTCCTCACGCGACCAGATCATCTTGATCGGTGTGCCTGGGATTTGTTTCGCGATGGCGACCGCTTGGCGCACCCAATCATGCACCGCGCCGCGGCGGCCGAAGCCGCCGCCCAGTTGGATTTTATGCACCTCGCACCGCGCCGGCGGCAGGCCCGCCGCTTCGGCCGTGGCGGCGAGCGCCGCTTCGCCATTCTGCGTTGGGGTCCAGACTTCGCAGCGTTCCGCTGTCCAAAGCGCGGTCGCGTTCATCACCTCCATGCAGGCATGGTTCTGATGCGGATAGCCATAAACCGCTTCAACGCGTTTGGCGGCACCCGCCAAGGCAGCGCGCGCATCACCGTTGCGATTGCCAATCGCGGCTTCAGGCGCATCCAGCCCTGCCTTCATCACCTCGGCAAAGGAAGCGGAGGATGCATTGGCATGCTGCCCCTCATCCCAGGTGATTTTCACCGCATCCAGTGCGGTCTTGGCGCGCCACCAGGTATCGGCCACGACCGCCACGGCATTTTCGCCAACGCGCAGCACATGCTTGACGCCGGGCATGGCTTCCGCCGCCTTGCTGTCAATCGCGCCGATCTTGCCGCCGAATACCGGGCAGGCATGGATCGCAGCATTCAGCATGCCGGGCAGGCGCAGATCCATGCCGTAAACTTGGCTGCCATTGAGCTTTTGCGCCGTATCCAGGCGGGGGATGGATTTACCGACGAGCTTCCAATTCTTCGGGTCCTTCAGCGGAATATCCGTGGGCGGCGTGAGGCGCGCCGCCGCTTCCGCAACCTTGCCGAAGCTTGTGCTGCGCCCGCTTGGGCCATGGGTGATGATGCTATTGGCCGCGCTGCATTCACTCGCCGCAACACCCCAGCCATTGGCCGCTGCCTGCACCAGCATTATCCGCGCTGCCGCGCCACCCTTGCGGACATAATCATGGCTGTCGCGAATACCGCGACTGCCGCCCGTGGACATATTCCCCCAGGCGCGATTACGCGCGAGGTTCTGGCCCGGCGTTGGATATTCCGTGGTCACCTTGGACCAATCGCATTCCAACTCCTCGGCCACCAATTGCGCGAGGCCCGTGAGCGTGCCCTGTCCCATTTCCGAACGCGCGATGCGGATCACCACCGTGTCATCGGGCCGCACAACGACCCAGACATTGATCTCCGGCACGGCATTGCTGCCTTGCGCAGCGGCGGATTTCACCAGTGGCGCATGAAAGCCAAAGGTGAAGGCGCCAAGGGCGGAAGAAACCGTCGCCAGCAGGCCACGGCGGGAAGGATGAGTGATGGCATTCATGATGCTGTTCCCCTTCAGCCGCTTGTGCCGATGCCAGCAGCGCGCTGGATGCCGGCAAGAACGCGATTATAGGTACCGCAGCGGCAGATATTCGTCATTTCCTCGCGGATCTGCGCCTCGGTCGGCTTCGGATTGGCCGCCAGCAAGGCGCTTGCCGCCATGATCATGCCGGGTTGGCAGAAGCCGCATTGCGGCACATCCAAAGCAAGCCAAGCCTGCTGAATGGGGTGGCTGCTATCGGGCGAAAGCCCTTCAATGGTGACGATCTTCTGGCCTTCATTGAAGGCGGAAACCGGCATGGCACAGGCGCGCATCGCAGCACCATCCACATGCACGGTGCAGGAACCGCATTGCGCGACCCCGCAGCCATATTTCGTGCCTGTCAGCCCAAGCTGTTCGCGCAATACCCAAAGCAGCGGTGTATCTTCTTCCACTTGGATATCGACCACACGGCCATTTACATTGAGTTTCGCCACTTCCGCCTCCGGTTCTTCTTGCGTATCCGCAGGTCCTGAAGCTTTCAACCAAGCAGAGGTCGTACGTGACCATTCCGACCGGCTAAGAGGGCTTCAAGGCCCGTTACGGGAAAGCTAACCCGAACCCGGTGGCGATGAAAAGGTTAATTCGCCAGGGTGAAAACTGGACCGCCTATGCCCCATCCCCACTCGCCCGATACCAGGCGGCAATCTCATCGCCTTGCATGCAGACCACGCGCGGATCAGCCGCCAATTCCGCGAAAACTGACGCCAGAGCGTCAATCCGGTGCGGCACGGCGGAGATATAGGGGTGGATCGCAATGCACATGATCTTCACGCCGGCAGAAGCCTCAGCCTCCGCAATCAGGCGCTTGGCGTGCAGCCGGGCACGGCGGGGCAATTCTTCCTCATCATGGTGCTGGATCATCACCACGGGGATGTCGTTCAACTCAACCGAATAGGGCAGGGACAGGATATCCCCATGGCGCGTTGCCACGCGCGCCGGCAGATCATCCACCACAAAATCGCCAAGCCAAGTGATGCCGGCTTCGGCCAGCAGATCGGGCGTCTCCAATGTCTCGGTCAGCCCCGGCCCAAGCCAGCCACGGCAGGGACGGCCCGTGAAATCGGTGATGGTCTTCACGGTGCGCGTAATCGCCTCACGCTGATCGGGCATTTTATGCGTCGGCACCTGCACCCAGCCATGACCCATGAATTCCCAACCGGCATCGCGCGCAGCGCCCGCCACACGCGGATAGGCTTCAATCACACTGCCATTGATGGAAAGTGTTGGGCGCATGCCATGCTTTTCGAACATCTCCAGAAAGCGCCAAAAGCCAACGCGCATCCCATATTCATGCCAAGCCCAATTCGGCAAATCAGGCTGCAAGACAGCAGCCGTCGGCGCCACCAGCACCTGGCGCGGCATGGGGTTTTCGATCAGCCAATTCTCGATATTGACGACCGGCCATAGGATCAGCTTCTGCCCTCCGGGCAGGGAATGCTTGGGACGATCCGCCGGCGCCGTATAGCGCAGCCGTTGAACAGGCGTTGTCATGCCGCCTTCTTCCCATGATGGCTATGCAGACGCGCCGAAAGATCACGCCGCACCGCATTGAATTCCGGTGAGGAAACATCGCGCGGGCGCGGCAATTCTATGCGGTGTTCACTCGCGATCCGCCCCGGGCCTGGTTCCATCACCACCACACGGTCAGCGAGGAAAATCGCCTCCTCAATCGAATGGGTCACGAAAAGCACGGTGAGCTTGGTGCGCTGCCAGATATCCAGCAATTCATCCTGCAAACGTTCGCGCGTCATGGCATCCAGCGCGCCGAAGGGTTCATCCATCAGCACCATTTCGGCATCATTGGCGAGCACACGCGCAATCGCCACACGTTGCTTCATCCCACCCGAGAGCTGATGCGGATAGGCATCGGCAAAGCGCGTCAGCCCCACCATATCCACAAACCGATCCACCAATGCGCGCAGTTCAGCCTTGGGCAATCCGCGAGACGCCGGCCCGAAGCCGATATTCTGCCGTACGGAAAGCCAGGGAAACAGCCCATAATCCTGAAACACCATGCCACGATCCGGCGCTGGGCCCGCGATGGCCTTGTCCCACATCAGCGCTTCTCCCGCGCTTGGTGGTTCAAACCCCGCGACAATGCGGAGCAAGGTGGATTTGCCGCAGCCCGAAGCGCCAATCAGGCAGACGAATTCGCCTTTCTCCACAACAAGATTGGCGTCGCGCAAGGCTTCGATGCGCTGGTCATTGAGTTCATAGACCTTGCCGACATTGCGGAGATCAAGAATGGGAAGCTCAGCCATGGTGTGAAGGGCTCCAACGCAGCAGACGGTTCATGATGGCAACAATGATTCGGTCGGAAATGAAGCCGGCAATGCCAATCACGATCATGCCGCAAATCACCAATTCCGTGCGCGACAGCGTGCGGCCATCCATGATCACAGCGCCAAGTCCCTGCGGCACGCCGGTCATTTCGCCCACCACAATCACGAACCAGGCAAGGCCCAAGCCAAGCCTGAGTCCGGTGAAGATGGAAGGCAGCGATGCCGGCAGCACCACGCGGGAAAATTGCGCCGTGCCAGAGCAGCCCAGCATGGATGCCGCTTCAAACAGGCGCTTTTCCACGCTCCGCACGCCAAAGACCGTATTGAGCAGAATGGGATAGAACGCGCCCAAAAACACCAGGAAGAAGGCCGAACGCGGCCCAAGCCCGAAAAGGATCATGGAAAGCGGCAGCCAGGCCGTCACGGGAATCGGGCGCATCAATTGCAGGAAGGGATCCAGCAGCGCGCGCACCGTTTCATTGCGCCCAATCAGAAGGCCAAGCGGTACTGCAACCAGCGCAGCCAGCGCGAAGCCGCCATAAACCCGCGTCATGGAAGCAAATAAATGGATATGAAGCGTCGCGGAAAACGCATCATCCCAAATGCCGCCAACCGCAAAATCCACCATATACTCGGCAACATCAGCGGGGGAGGGGATAAGCCGCGTCATCCCCGCCTTTACCGCCAAATGCCACGCCAATAGCAGGGCGAGTGGCACCACCAGCGCGATCAGAACAGCCTTCAGCCGCGGCCAGAGCATTCCCCCTGGCCGAGACTTCTTTTCCCCTGCCGATCCTTCGGCGGCTACACTCGCGCTCATCAATCCAACCTTCAGGATGTTGCGACTTCGATTGAGAAGCGCGGGTTCAGGAATTTGTCGAAATTCGGCAAGGCGCGGATTTGGCGCATTTCCAGCATCTGCTGGGCATAGGCGCGTGCCTGCGTCATCACCGTATCGTCAAGCTTCCATGTGTATTCAACATTGTTTTCGGCCAAGGCGCGGTCCACGGCAGCGCGCTGCGCGCCCAGGATGCGCACGGTTGCTTCCGCCACTTCGGCCTTATTCGCCATCATGTATTCGCTGGCGCGGCGGTGAATGCCGAGCATGGTCCGCACCAGGGCAGGGTCCTGCGCGATCATCGCCTCAGACGTGGCGAAGATCATATTCAGGCCACCCATGGAGGTACCATAAGGATATTCGACCAATTCCCCAACGCCAGAGGAAAGCGAAAGCCCCGGGCCAGGTTCGGCACCCACATAGGCATCAATATCGCCGCGGGAGAGCATGACGTGCATTTCGCCAAAGGGCACGCGGACGCTGGTGATATCGCGCACTGTCATGCCGTTCTGGCGGAGCCGTTCCAGCATGAACACTTCCTGAGTGGAACCCGGCCAAATCGCAATACGCTTGCCGCGCAGCCCTGCAATGTCACGAATGCCAGACCCAGCCTTCGCAATCACGCCCATGCCGCGATTACAGAAGGCGCCAACGACCACAACGGGTTCACCCGCCGCAGCGCCCAGCGTACCAGCGGCAATACCAAAGCCGCCGAAATCAACGCTGCGTGTCACCACCGCATTCTTGCCATCGGTCGGGCTATCAAACGTGATGATTTCAATCGTGAGACCCGCCGGCGCAAAGCGCTGATAGAAATGCGGTGTCATTGAATGGATCAGACGGAGCGAGCCCATTTTCACCGTACGCGCAGCTTGCGCGCGCGCAATCGAAGGGGCGGCGAGGGGTGCGAGCGCGATAGCACCCAGAAGATGACGACGTTGCATCATGAATTCTCCTTTGTTGAAGCCTCAAGCGGGGGTTGCGATGCTGGCGAGAAAGGCGCGCCAGCCACCAAAACGGGTAATGTCTTCCGCGCCCTGCAAGCCTTCCGGTTCCACCAGAAAACCCTTGGGACGACTGCCATCGGCCAAAAGCAGCGTGCCAATGCCAAGCGGGGCGGGAATACGAGAGACAAAGCGGCCAAAACCATCATCGGGCAAAGCCCAAACCTCGGTCGCAATCGCCGCGCCACTGCCAGCGGTCACACGCAGCAGCCCAGGCCGGCGCGGCGGGCCACCCGCCAGCGCATAAAGCCGGTAGCAGGGCTCGGTTTGTGCTGCGCGGCGCAGCATACCGCCTTCGGATACCAATTCATGGTTCAGCGGCAGGCCCGAAAGATGCGCGCCGACGACAACGATTTCGATCATGCGGCCACTGCCTTTTCTGCTGCTGCCTGACGGCGTGTGAATTCCAAGCCAAGCGCCATCAGCGCTGCATCGCTGCCGCGCGGGCCAATCAGGGTGATGCCTGCGGGCAAGCTATCCGGGCGCTTCGGCCCCGGCACCGCAAGGGCGGCCAGATCAAGCAGGTTCACGAAATTGGTATAGACCCCAAGCCGCGCATTGGGTCCGAAGGGATCCGCTGCCAGTGCCGCGAGCGTCGGGAAACACGGTACGGATGGCACCACCAGCACATCATGCGCGGCGAAGAAATCTTCGGCCACACGGCGATACTCAGCAAGCTTATACATGCCGCGAAAGGCATCCACGGCGCTGAATCCGCTGGCGCCATCAATGATCTTCTGCGTCACCGGATGCAGCGCGCCGGGATGGGCGCGCGCGAAATCGCCAAAAGCCGCCGCGCGTTCCGCAACCCATGGGCCTTCATACAGAAGCTTGGCAGCATTGAGCATTTCTGTAATCGCTGCTTCCTGCGCTGAAGGCAGCAAGCCCAAAGCCGCAGCCCAGGCCACGCGCCCCGCTGCCTCATCCAAATGCGTATCAGCCGCGTGCGGTACCGCGATGCGAACAGGCACTGCACCCGGTTCCTGCCAAATGATCGGGCGGCTAAAGGGATCAGCGCGATCCTCACCCGCCAAGGCGCTAAAGCCCGCCCAGGCATCGTCAAGACACGTCGCGAAGACAGAAACGCAATCTAGACTGCGGCAGGCAGGCACCACGCCGCGTGTGGAAACTGCGCCAAGGCTTGGCTTCAGCCCGACAATGCCATTCAGCGCCGCGGGCACGCGCCCAGACCCCGCCGTATCCGTGCCCAGCGCCAGCGTCACAATCCCGCGCGCCACCGCCACCGCCGAACCGGATGATGACCCGCCCGGCACGTGATCGGCCGAAACTGCATTGCGTGGCACCGGATAAGGCGTGCGCACCCCAACCAACCCAGTCGCGAATTGATCCAGATTGGTCTTGCCCAGGATGATGGCACCGGCCTCGCGCAGGCGGCGCACCACCTCAGCATCCTCGGTGGGGGTATGGCTGAAGGCCGGGCAGGCAGCCGTCATCGGCCGGCCAGCCAGCGCGATGTTATCCTTTACCGCCACCGGCAGGCCCCAAAGCGGATAGGCAACCGGGTCAAAGCTGGGCAGGGCAGAGATCGCTGCCGCGATCATTTCAGCCGGCGCCACGTCCAGGAAAATCCCCGGATCATGGGCGGCTTCCAGCCGACGCAACGCCTCGGCCACTACCAACTCGGGCGCAAGGCCCGCTCGATAGGCGACGTGAAGCGCGGCACGCTGGAAGGGAAGGGAAGTCAAATCCATGACTGCCTATCCGCAAGCCGCGTGCCGCCCAGAAAGCGGGCCTGGAGCGCCAATTGTATACAATTTTGCATACAATTTGGGCACCCCACGAAGCATCTGCCCAAGCCTGCGGCGGGTTTCAAAACCGCGCCTCCCGCCCGGCCATCACGCCCAAGCTGCCTTCCGTCGCCGCTAAATGGGCGCGCACCGCCGCCGCCGCCGCCGCCCCATCTCCGGCGCAAATCGCCTCAATGATCGCCCCATGTTCGGCGTGAGAGGCCGCCAGCCGATCCTTCCCCCCAAGCTGCGCCGCGCGAAAGGGGGCCAGGCGTCGGCGCGTCACCTCGGCCAATTCGGCCAAATAGGCATTGCCCGCGCCCTGATACAGCGCCTCATGGAACGCCACATTGGCCGCGCGATAGCCCCCCAGATCATGTGCAGAAACCAGCCGCGCCATCGCTTCATGCCGCGCCTTCAGTTTGGTTTTTTCCTTGCGTGGCAAAGCTTCTGCGCAAAGCCGGGCGCAAATCGCCTCAAGCTCCGCCATCACCGCGAACATCTCCGCCACACGCTGCGGTTCTGGTCGCGCCACCACCGCACCCCGGCGCGGGCGCTGTTCCACCAGGCCGGTTGCGACCAGCAGGCGCAAGGCCTCCCGCACCGGGGTGCGGGATGCGCCATGGATCAGGGCCAGGCGTTCTTCTTCCAGCGTCGTGCCGGGGGGCATTTCGCCCCGCGTGATCGCCTCGGCAAGCGCCGCCGCAATGGCCTCGGCCAGGGTTGGGCGGGTTTCCGGGGCGGCGGGCAGGGCCGAAAGATCAAGCGGCATGGGGCAGGAAATCCATCAAGGACTGTGGGTCTTGGGGGTTCTCTCAGCATGCCGCGTGCCGCGCCTTGCCTCTGTTCAACAAGATGGGCGGGATGTTAGGTGAGTGATGGGTAAGTAAGTGGACGCATCAGGCAAACCAATGAGCATCAGCATGAGGGGAATAGCCGGAGATGCGCGGGTCATGACCTCGCGCGGGGATAGGCTCGCCGCGCGGCTTGGGCCGGGCATGATGCTATTGGCCGTCACCCCCGGCGTTGCGCCGTTTCAGCGCGTACTTGGCATTCGGAACATTCCCTATCGCGGCCCGCTCATTCGGGTGCTGCCTGGCGTCCTTGGGAATATGGCGCCGCGTGAGGATTTGCTGCTGCTGCCCGATCAGGGTGTGGTGTTTCAGGGCCGCGCGTATCGCGTTGGGCATTTGGTTGATGGTGTTTCCATCCGGCAGGAGGAAGCGCCGGCCAATTTCACCGCGATTGATATCCTGCTGGAAGGTCACGCCGCCATTCTGGTGCAGGGTGCCTCGCTTGAAATGGGGCAGGCGAACGCGGCGGTACCGGGTGGGCTGAAGCGCGTTGCGGTGGATCAGGCCATCACAAATCATCTGGCGCTGAGCTCGGCCGAATTTGCGCTGGAGGAAGCCGGGTCGGGCGAGATCCTTCCGATCCCCCGCACAAACCCTTAGGCAGCCCCCAACCTCAAACGCAGACTCATGATCGCCAAGCCTGCAAGCATCATCTCCGGGTCCGATTGCTCCTGGCGGCTCCCGGCAGCAGCATGATCAGCCCAACAAACAGGTAGCTGATGGCGCATGGGTGCATCTTGGGGTGGGAAAGGTCAGCATGAATCGCGCCACCAGATGCGCCGCGCTTAGTGGCTTCGCACCGGCGCTCGGGGCTGATAAAGTGACCTCGTGAACCGATGCGATCTAATGCCGGCCCACTCTTTCCAATGCGCGCTGCGGATCCAAACAAAAGAAAATGATTAAATAGGGAGAAAATTCATGTTGCACCGCAGAACAGCCCTTGGCCTTGCCTTATCGGCAGGTCTGGCCCCCAGCATCCTCAGCGCGCAGGGCGCCTGGCGCCCCACACGTCCCATCCGGCTGATCGTGGCCGCCGCGCCGGGCGGTTCCAATGATATCGTGGGCCGCATTCTTGCCGAGGCAGCGGGCCAAATCCTCGGCCAGCCCATGATTGTCGAAAACCGCGCCGGCGCCGGCAGCGTGATCGGTTCCGAGGCTGCGGCGCGCGCCCCGGCAGATGGCTATACCCTGCTGATCAATAGCTCGCTCGCCACTGTGCCCGCCATGGTCTCGCGCATGCCCTATAACACCCTGACCGATTTCGAAGGTGTCGCGGTGGCTGGCTTTTCGCCGCATCTTTTGGTGGTCAATCCACGCGTCGAAGCCCGCACAGCGCAGGAATTCGTGGCGCTGTTGCGCGCCCATCCGGGGCGCTTCAACTATGCCTCGGCCGGCATTGGCAGCGGTCCGCATATCGCCGGGCTTTTGTTCATGAGCCTGATGAATGTGCAGGTCGAAACGGTGCATTACCGTGGTGGTGGCCCGGGGGTCACGGCGATGGTCTCGGGCGAGGCGCATTTCGGCACGCCGACCATGGCATCTTCCGTTGGTCAGGTGCGCGGCGGCAATTTGCGTGCTTTGGCGGTCTTGTCAGACCAGCGCAGTCCAGCCCTGCCCGATGTGCCAAGCGCGCCAGAAGCGGGCATGCCCGGCGTGGTGTTTGAAGAATTCTTCCCGATTGTCGCACCCAGGGGCACACCGCCGGAAGCCATCGCGACCCTCGGCGCCGCCTTCCGCCAGGCCATCCAGCAAACCGCCGCACGGCTGAATGAGACATCAGGTGTGACGCCGCGCGCTGGTTTTGAAACCAACGCGCAGGTGATGGCCTTTGTGCGCGAGGGGGTGGAGAAATACACGCGCATTCTGCGCGCTGCCGGCGTTGACCCGGAATAGCGCGGATTCTGACCCTTAACTGCGTTCAGGCTTGAGGGCAGGTCGCGTCTTTGGTTACAAGGCGGGCCTGCCCTGGCATAATGTCGCAAATCCGGAGACCTCATCATGACCGAAGCAGCAATCATCGGCTGGGCGCATAGCCCCTTTGGCAAGCTGGAAGCCGAACCAGATCTGGAAAGCCTGATCGCCCGCGTCGCACGCGCCGCGATCGAAGATGCCGGGATTTCCCCCGCCGAGATTGACGCCGGCTTTGTCGGCATTTTTGGCGAAGGCTTCACGCCGCAGGGCTTCCCGGCCTCGCTTTTGCTGCAAAGCGTGCCGGAGATGCGCTTCCGCCCCATTACGCGCTATGAAAACGCCTGCGCCACCGGCAGTGCTGCCATCCATGGCGCGCGGGACTTCATCGCCGCCGGGCGGGGCCGCTTCGCCCTGGTGGTGGGTGCTGAGAAAATGACCGCGACGCCCGGCCCCAAGATTGGCGAGATCCTGCTGACCGCGTCCTACCGCAAGACAGAATCCGATATTGAAGGCGGCTTTGCCGGCGTGTTTGGCCGCATCGCGGAAGCCTATTTCCAGCGCCATGGCGACCAATCCGACGCACTCGCCACGATCGCGGCCAAGAACCACAAGAATGGGGTGGACAACCCTTGGGCGCAGATGCGCAAGGATTTCGGCTATGATTTCTGCCGCAATGAAAGCGAGAAAAACCCCTATGTGGCGCGCCCGCTGAAGCGCACCGATTGTTCGCTGGTGTCCGATGGCGCCGCAGCGCTGGTATTGGCCGATGCTGATACGGCACGCGCTATGGGCAAGGCGGTGCGCTTCCGCGCTGCTGTGCAGGTGAATGAATATCTGCCCATCGCCGCCCGCGATATCATCCGCTTTGATGGCGCGCGCACTGCCTGGCAGCGCGCCTATGAACAGGCCGGCGTTGGTGTTGGTGACCTCTCCTTTGTGGAGACCCATGATTGCTTCACCATCGCCGAGCTTATTGAGTATGAGGCCATGGGCCTGGCCGCCGAAGGCAAGGGCGGCAGGGCAGCGCTGGAAGGCTGGACTTCAGCCGGCGGCAAGCTGCCGGTGAACCGTTCTGGCGGGCTGAAGGCCAAGGGCCACCCGATTGGTGCCACCGGGGTTTCCATGCATGTGCTGGCGGCTATGCAGCTTTGTGGCCAAGCTGGCGCCATGCAACTCCCACGAGCGGATCTGGCGGGGGTCTTTAATATGGGCGGCGCGGCGGTGGCGAATTATGTCTCAATTTTGGAGCGTGCAAGCTGACGCGCGATGAGTCGCTCGGGAAATTGCGCCGGAATCTCTGGCACGATTGATGCAATACTACCCTTGTCTGGTGGCGGGTGATCCCGCTCCTGGCAGCTTAGCCTTCCTCAACCTTGCCTAAGGGCCACCCTAATGGGGTGGTCCTCTTTTTTTGGTAATTTTCTCTCGCATTTTGCAATGCATTTTCAATATGGGGTGGACAAAATAAGAACAACAACTTATGCGTGTATTCGTGCAGATAATGACACTCTCCACTCTTCCTTCACCTCCGTCGCTTATAGCGGACGAAGCCGCCTTGGCCTCGCTGGTCTTCCCTGAGGCGGAACTGTTCTGGAGTGAAGTGCATGAGACCGTGCTTGACCTGGTGCCCGGGCCCATGGGGCAAAGGCGCCTGTATTCACGCCCCAAGCGTCGGGCATTGGGGTGGCTTACCCTGATGGATAATCGCCTGACCTTCGATACCAGCCTGCAAATTGGCGCACTTGGCCAGGCTGCGCTTGGCCTGCTTGGCCTTGGGCGCGGCTCCGCCACCCGTTTCAATAGCCTTTCTGATTTGCTGGATAGCAGCCCAAGGCTGGAACCCAATGCCGCCGCTGCCCTGGTGCAGGCCTGCGCCGCCGCCACCTGGAACCCTGAGGAGGAGGAGGAGCGGGAGGTCGCGCTGGATGGCGCGCCGGGGCTTAGCTTCACCATTCGCCCCGCCGGGACGGGCGCTTGGGCGCTGTCAATCCAAAGCCGCAATAGCCTGCCGGGTGGCGGCGGGCTGGATGGCGTCACGGGGCTGGCCGATTTCGCCATGTTCTCTGCGCGTGTCAGCACGGCGCTGCTCAGGCCTGGCCGGCGCCCCCCCCGGATTGCCTTGCATATGCTTGATCTTGCAGGGGTTCGTCATGTTACAACCAATCTCGGCCATGCCGCGCAGGAGGAATTGCTGCGGGCCGCAGCGCGGCGCCTTTCGGGTGCAATCCGCGGCACGGATTTGGTCGCGCGCCTTGCCGGCGATGAATTCGCCATTCTGCAAACCGGTGTTTCCTCAGCTTCCCAGGCCGAAGCCATGGCCAGGCGCCTGACCGGCTTACTGGCTCACCCTTATCTGGTGCTGGGTGAGGCTGTCAGCGTCACGCCGCGGCTCGGCTTTGTCCTGGCGCCCGAGGATGGCAATGATGCGCCTTTGCTGCTGCGCTGCGCCGGCCTGGCCCGTTCAAGCCTTGAAGTTGAGGGGGAAGCCACCCCCCGTTGGTGTCGCTTCAGCCAGGATATGGATGCCCGCGCCAAGGCGCTCCGCAACGCCGAATCCTCGCTGCGAAACGCTGTGTGTAATAATCAATTTGAACTTCATTATCAGCCCCTTATCGCCCTTCCTGTCGGTCAGCTAACAGGATTTGAGGCGCTGATCCGCTGGCGGAACCCCGGAACCGGGCTGGTGCCACCCAATGATTTCCTACCGCTCGCTGAAAAACTTGGCCTGATGGGGCAGATTGGCGAATGGGTCATTCGCGACGCCTGCCGGACAGCGACAAGCTGGCCAACGCCCCTTTCGGTGGCGGTCAACATCGCCCCGGCGCAATTCAAGGACGGGCGCCTGGTGGATATATTGCGCTCGGCCCTGGCAGAAAGCGGGCTGCCGCCCGAGCGGCTGGAACTGGAAGTCACCGAAACCGTGCTGCTGCCCGCCAGCGGCGATGCGCCAGGCCAATTGGCCGCAATCCGGGCGCTTGGCTGCCGTATTGCCATGGATGATTTTGGCACGGGCTATTCCTCGCTCACCCAGCTGCGCTCCTTCCCCTTTGATCGGCTGAAGGTGGATCGGTCCTTTATCGGCGATTTGCCGGAAAGCGCGCAGAGCCTCGCCATTCTGCGTTCCGTCGTGGGCCTTGGGCGCAGCCTTGGGATTGCGGTGACTGCTGAGGGGGTCGAAACTCCGGATCAGATGCGCCTTCTGATCCTGGAAGGCTGCAATAGCGCCCAGGGCTATCTGATAGGCAAACCAAAGGAAGCCGCTGCATATGCCGAGCTGATCGCTAATCCGCCGGCGGAAGGGCTTGGGGTTACGTGAAGAACCCTCAGCCCGGTAGCAGAATGGTCGCCGCGGCCTGAGCCGCGATACCTTCACCGCGGCCGGTAAAACCTAGCCGTTCCGTGGTAGTCGCCTTCACGGAAACCGCCGCCATATCCATCCCCGCCAATTCGGCGATGCGCGCGCGCATGGCATCAGCATGGGACGCGATTTTCGGCCTTTCGCAAATCAGCGTCACATCCACATGCACCAACACGCCACCGCGCGCCGCAACACGCCCTGCCGCATGGCGCAGGAAAGCCGCGCTATCGGCATCCTTCCAGGCCGCTTGAGAAGGTGGGAACCAGCGCCCGATATCGCCTTCGGCCAGCGCCCCATAAATCGCGTCACACAGCGCATGCAGCCCGACATCCGCATCAGAATGTCCATCAAGACCAAGATCATGCGGTACGGTAATGCCACAAAGGATCAAGGGACGACCCGCCACCAGGCGATGCACGTCAAAGCCCGTGCCAGTGCGCGGGATCATGCGGGCCATCATCTCAGCTTCCACGCGGGCAAGGTCCTCGGGCCAGGTTATTTTCACATTACGCTCGCTACCCGGGACAATGGCAACCGCCTGCCCGAGCGCTTCCAGCAGGGACGCATCATCCGTCACCGCGCCGGCGCGGGCTGCATGGGCGGCGCGCAAAGATGCAAACCGAAAGGCTTGCGGGGTTTGGGCGCGAAACAGCCCCTCGCGCGGCACGGTGGCCTCGATCACCCCACCCGCCACGCGCTTTAATGTATCGGCCACCGGCTGGGCGGGGATGGCACCGGCCTGGGCCTCAAGCGCGGCGAGTAGGGCAGGGATGGTGCCGCGTGGGATGACAGGCCGGGCGGCATCATGCACCAGCACATAATCCGGCGCCTCGGCGGCAATCGCCTCAAGCCCCGCGCGCACGCTGTCTTCCCGCGTGGCACCACCGGCCACCACCGGCAGGCAGGGCAGACCTTCCAGAAGGCTGGCGACAAAAGCTTCCTCACCAGCCGGGGCCACGGGTTGCAGGGTGGACACCAGCCCCTCCGCCAAAAGCGCCTCGGCCGCATGGCGCAGCACGGGGCGGCCGAGCAGGGGCAGGAATTGCTTGGGCCGCGCCGCACCAAAGCGGCTGCCATGCCCGGCTGAAAGAAGAAGCGCCAGAGTTTTCATGCGCATAGTCTAGAGCAGATCACGTTCAGATGGAATCATTTGAACGTGTGAAGATGCTCGAAAAACAACGATGTAGAGCGGGTTGCGTGAACCCATGTGAACGCAACACGCTCTAGCGCCTTCTCCGCATGCGTGAAGTGATCGAAGCTGGCGGGGGTAATCCCGAATATGGCGCTATTTGCTGCTTTGTCCCTTCGCGATACGGTCAATCTCTGGCCATAATCGCTTGAAAATCTCGGCGCGCAGCGCTGCTTCTTCTGTGGAAAATTTGGCTTTGTCTGGATGAAGTTCGCGCGCCAAAAGCCTGCGCAGCGCTTCGATACGTTTGTCTTCGCGCGCCGCTTGGTCTTGAGGATCTTTGTCTGAGCGTGCGCTTTCCGCTTTCAACTTCCAGAAATCGCGTTCCTGGATCAAGTTTTCGCAAGCGCCGGCCATTTGTTCCAGGGTGGCTTCGTATTCTTGAAACTTTTTTAGGGTTTCGATCGGGATCATCACCGTCAGGTGGGTGGAGCCGCTGACGCTGGGCTCTCTGATCGGTTTGCTGGCCGGCGGCGCTGGCCGCGTTAGCCCTTCCTTGAAGTGCCTTAGTCGTTGGCTCGGAGAAGATACGGGCTCGGGGACCGAAGACGCCTGCTTGACCGAAAAGCGCCCATAGGCCTCCATTTGGTCTCTTATAAAGGGCATCAAGCGCGCTCTACTTTGGCACAAAGATAACCAGCAAAGGGGGCGGCTGTCGTTTCAACCGCCCGCCGGCGGCCAAGCTTGAGGCAAGGAAGACCATTCCATTTTGTCATGAGGTTAAACATCTTTGGTCTTTCGGTTGAGCAGTCACGCAAGACCACAACCATAATACAACAAGGCTAATGTGTTAACACAAAATTAAGACCTGATCTGTGATTGTTGGTACAAATCGCGTATATTCTTTGCGCGATGAGGAAATATTTCTGTTTAACTCTTTAATAAGTCAAGAAACAGGTTGGAAATTTTCCTGAAATTTTTCCGAATGCAGGGCTTTCGGCTTGGCGCCTTGGCGCGGAAACATGGCGACGAAATGCTTGCCCCCCATCGGCCAGCAATCCTGCCCAGTTCGGCGGCACGAATCCTGCGAAGCAGGCAGATATCGGTTGTCTGCTGAGGGGTTTTCAGGTATTTTGCACAAATTAAATGCAGAATTGGTGTGTGTGGCATGAATCTGCCTCTTTTGAAGCCGATTGACCTCGGCGGCTTGGCCATTTCGGCGCCTGTGATCCTGGCCCCAATGTCCGGTGTGACTGACCAGCCCTTCCGGCGCCTGGCGCGCTCGCTCGGCACGCCCATGGTGGTGTCTGAGATGATTGCCTCTCAGGCGATGGTCCGGGAGAACCGCCAGACCCTGAAAATGGCTGAATTGGATGGCTTTGGCGGCCCCGCTTCCGTGCAATTGGCCGGCTGCGACCCAACAACCATGGCGGAAGCAGCCAAGCTGGTGGTGGATCTTGGCGCCGCCGTGGTGGACATCAATTTCGGCTGCCCGGTCAAAAAAGTCGCGCTCGGTCAAAGTGCGGGCAGCGCCCTGATGCGCGATGAAATCGCCGCAGCGCGCATTCTGGAAGCAATGGTGAAGGCCGTGCCAGTGCCGGTCACGCTCAAAATGCGCATGGGCTGGGACCATAACAGCCTGAATGCCCCCAATCTGGCCCGCATCGCGGAAGCCTGCGGCATCCGCATGGTCACCATTCATGGCCGCACGCGCCAGCAATTCTACACTGGCCAGGCCGATTGGGCCTTCATCCGAAATGTCAAGAACGCCGTGCAAATACCTGTTATTGCGAATGGCGATATCCTATCCATCGAAGATGCCGAGGAAGCTTTGCGTCAATCCGGCGCCGATGGCGTGATGATCGGGCGCGGCGCTTATGGCCGCCCATGGCTGCTCGGGCAGATCGCCGCGCATCTGATGCATGGCATACGCGCCGAAGAACCCGCCCTTGCAGAGCAAAAGCGCATCCTGCTGGAGCATTACGCCCTGATGCTGGAACACCATGGCACGGAGCCCGGCATCCGGATCGCGCGCAAGCATGTCGCCTGGTATTCCAAGGGCTTGCCGGGTTCGGCTGAATTTCGCGTGGCGGTCAATCATGCGACCTCATCCGAAGCGGTACATGGGCTGATTGACGCCTTTTTCGATCCGCTGATCGAACAAGGTGTAACCGCTATGCGCGATGCCTTCCGGGAAGCTGGGGAAGGGCGGATTGCTGCATGAAAGCGCGCGCCAATCTAGCGGTCACCAGCCGAAGTACACCGCGCCTTGATAGCGCCATGGTGCTATTCGCTTTGCCGATGCCAGCGGTGGTGCTGGATGCCAGTAACCGCTTTACCTTTGCCAATGGCGCAGCCGAGCAATTCTTCAAGCTTTCCGCCGGCGCGCTGTGCCAAATGAAACTCAGCGATATCCTGCCCCCAGATAACCGCGTCTTTGCCGTGCTGTCGCAAATCCGGCGGTTTGATTCGCCTGTTTCCGATTACGACCTATTGCTGGAAAGCCCGCGCATCAATCGCCGGGGCGTTTCCGTCCATGGCGCGCGTTTGCATGAAATTGAAGGCGCTGTGGTGCTGACCTTGCAGGATGGGTCAACCGCGCAAATGCTCGATCGGCAACTCAGTTTCCGCGGCGCGGCGCGTGGTGCCTCTGCCATGGCGGCGATGCTGGCGCATGAGGTGAAAAACCCGCTTTCGGGCATTCGCGGCGCCGCGCAATTGCTGGAACAGAATGCGCCGGAAGGGGATAAGGAACTCTGCCTACTCATTCAGGATGAGGTGGACCGCATTCGCGGCCTGGTGGATCGCTTTGACATGTTCTCTGAACGGCCGGTGGAATTGGGCCCGGTCAATATCCATCAGGTGCTGGATCATGTGCGGCGGATTGCGCAAACGGGTTTTGCTGCGCATCTCAAAGTCTCTGAGGAATATGACCCCTCGCTGCCGCCCGTTTGGGGTAATCGCGACATATTGGTGCAGATCATCCTGAACCTGGTGAAAAACGCCGCCGAGGCGGTGGACCCGATGCATGGTGAAATTGGGCTCGCCACTGCCTATCAGCATGGCGTGCGCATTGCCGTGCCGACCTCCACTGAAAGGGTGCATCTGCCGTTGCTGGTGACGGTGCGCGACAATGGGCCGGGTATCGCTGAGGATATCCAATCCACGCTTTTTGAACCCTTCATTTCCACCAAGCGGGGCGGGCAGGGGCTTGGCCTCGCGCTCGTGGCGAAGCTTGTGACTGATCTTGGCGGGCTGATCGAATGCGACAGTCGCCCAGGCCGCACACAATTCAGACTATCCATGCCGGTCCCCCCGGCCGGTTGGCAGGAGAGCGCCTTATGAATGAATCCCGCACCATCCTGGTTGCTGATGATGATCGCGCTATCCGCACAGTCTTGAGTCAGGCGCTGGGACGCGCCGGGTATCAGGTGCGCGCCACATCCACTGCCGCCACACTCTGGCGCTGGGTTGAGGATGGAGAGGGCGATCTGGTCATCACCGATGTGATCATGCCGGATGAAAACGGGCTTGACCTTGTGCCGCGCATCCGCCGTGTGCGGCCTGAGATGCGCGTGATTGTCATGAGCGCGCAATCCACCTTCGCAACAGCCATCAAGGCAACCCAACGCGGCGCTTTCGAATATCTGCCCAAGCCCTTTGATTTGAAGGAAGTTTTGAGCACGGTGGAACGCGCCTTGGCCGCACCGCCGGATGCGCCCCCGCCCGAGGATGGGGATGGTGAAAAACTACCCCTGATTGGCCGTTCGGCCGCCATGCAGGAAATCTACCGCACGGTAGCGCGCCTCACCACCACGGACCTGACGGTGATGGTCACCGGGGAAAGCGGCACGGGCAAGGAATTGATCGCCCGCGCTTTGCATGATTACGGTAAGCGCCGCTCTGGGCCGTTTGTCGCCATCAATATGGCGGCGATTCCGCGTGAATTGATTGAAGCGGAGCTTTTCGGCCATGAACGCGGCGCCTTCACCGGTGCGCTCAATCGCGGCATTGGCCGATTTGAGCAGGCCGCCGGCGGCACGCTGTTCCTGGATGAAATCGGCGATATGCCGCCCGAAGCGCAGACCCGCCTGTTGCGCGTTTTGCAGGAGGGCGAATTTACCACGGTGGGCGGGCGCCAGCCGATCAAGGCCAATGTGCGTATCGTGGCCGCGACGCACCGCGATTTGCGCCACCAAATCCGCCAGGGGCTGTTCCGCGAAGATTTGTTCTATCGCCTGAATGTTGTGCCAATCCGCCTGCCGCCTTTGCGTGAAAGACTTGAAGATATCCCCTTGCTTGCGCGGCATTTCCTGGACCGCGCCCGCGCTTCCGGCCTGCCTTCCAAGCAATTGGCGCCCGATGCTTTGGAAGCGCTGAAGGCCCATGCCTGGCCCGGCAATGCGCGCGAATTGGAAAACCTGATGCGCCGCATGGCGGCGCTTTACCCGCAGGAAGTGATCGGCGCCGATGCCGTGGCGGCGGAATTGGCCGAAGCCGCACCAGTCGCCGGCCCTGATGGCCAGGCCGCGCCCATGACCCTGGAACAGGCGGTGGAACGCCATTTGGCCAGCTTCATGTCCGCCCATAAGGATGGCATGCCGGTCAAGGAATTATACGACCGGGTACTCGCCGAGGTTGAACGCCCCTTGCTCCGCATGGCATTGAGCGCGACAAGAGGCAATCAGATCAAGGCGGCGGCTATGCTCGGGCTCAATCGGAATACGCTGCGGAAGAAGCTGCGGGAATTGGAACTTCCCGTGGTACGCGGCGCGTGATGACCCGGCACCGCCGCATGACCTGACCATGCCCGCCGAGGGCCTGGCCACGCCGCTGCCTCCCCAGGGGCATGAGGCGCCGCGCCCGCCGGGTTTTTTCAGCAGGCTCGGGGATATCGTCACCGGCCGCGTTTTCACGATCTGTCTGGCCATTTTGGCGCTGTTGGTGGGGCTGGCCACCTTTGCTGCGCTTTCGGGCGGTACGCCTATGGGCCCCACGGGCGCGGGGCAATTGGCCGGGGTGATCCTGGCCAATTTCGCGTTTTTGCTGCTGCTGGTTGCCTCCCTCGCGGCCCGTCTGACGCGCATGTGGTTGGAACGCCGGCGCGGCGCGGCGGGATCGCGGCTACATGTGCGGCTTGTCCTGCTATTCGGCGTGGTGGCCGCAGTGCCGGCGTTGCTGGTCGCGGGCTTCGCCGCGCTGTTCTTCAACCTTGGCATTCAAGCCTGGTTCAGTGACCGCGTGCGCGACACGCTGGAGGCATCGCTGGTCGCCTCCCGCGGGTATCTCGATGAGCATCGCAATACGATCCGCGCTGATATCCTTTCCATGGCGAATGACCTTAATCGCGCGGCGCAGGTGCTTCTGCCCGATAATGGCGTTGCCTTCGCCCGGCTGCTTGCCACCCATACCGCTTTGCGCGGCCTGACGAGTTCCATCATTTTTGAACCCGTGCTCGGCCAGGTGGTGGCGAATGCGGGCTTGGGCATATCGAACCTCGTGGATTTGCCGCCGGCCTGGGCGCTGGAGGCGGTACGCTCTGGCGAGGTGGTGGTGGTGCCGAGTGAGGCCGAGGAAGGGCGCGTGCGCGCCATGGTGCAATTGAATATCCCGCCCGGGCTCGTGCTGCTGATCACAAGGCCGCTTGATCCCTCAGTGCTTGGGCATATGCGGCGGACCGAGATTTCCTTCAATGAATACAATCAGCTCGACCGTAATCGCGAAAGCCTGCAAATCACCTTCTTCCTGATTTTCGCAATCGCAACCTTGCTCGTGCTGCTGGCCGCCGTGCTGATCGGGCTGCTGATGGCCAATCGCATCGCGCGGCCAATTTCGCGCCTGATTCTGGCGGCAGAACGCGTGCGCGGTGGCGATCTGGCGACCAGGGTGGAGGAAGGGGAGGCAGATGATGAAATCGCGCGCCTCGCGCGGTCCTTCAACCGCATGACCAGCCAGCTTGGCGCGCAGCGTGCCGAATTGATGAATGCCTATAGCCTGATTGATGAACGTCGGCGCTTTACCGAAACCGTGCTGTCGGGCGTTTCTGCGGGCGTTGTAGGGCTTGATAGTGAAGGGCGCGTGACGTTGCCCAATCGTTCGGCGAGCACGCTGCTTGGCGTTGATCTGGATGCGGCGATTGGGCTTTCCTTGGCACGCATCGCGCCGGAATTTGCGGAATTGCTTGAAGCGGCAGCCGCCAATCCGGATCGCCCGCGTGTTGCCGAGATTCTGATTGGCCCCGCCACCGCGCGCCGCACCTTATTGGCGCGGATTGGGGCCGAAACGCTCAGCGGGCGCGTGGCAGGCTTTGTGCTGACCTTTGATGACATTACCGAATTGCAATCCGCCCAGCGCAAGGCAGCCTGGGCGGATGTCGCGCGGCGCATTGCGCATGAAATCAAGAACCCGCTGACCCCCATTCAGCTTTCCGCTGAAAGGCTAAAGCGGCGCTATCTGCGCCAGATCACTGATGATCCCGATACTTTCCGCCAATGCACGGACACCATTGTGCGCCAGGTGGAAGATATCGGGCGCATGGTGGATGAATTCTCGGCCTTTGCGCGCATGCCGCAGCCGGTGATCAAGCCTGAGGACGCGAATAGGCTGATGTTGGAAGCGCTTGTGCTGCAACGCAATGCGCATCCCGACATCGCTTACGAAAACCATCCAGGACCTGAGGGACTGAAGCTGCCCTGTGATCGGCGCCTGATCGGGCAGGCGCTGACCAACCTGTTGCAGAATGCCGCAGATGCCATTGCCATGCGGGAAGGGGATGAGGCCGGGCGGATTGAAACGCGCATCCAGGTGGAAGGCGCCACGCTATCCTTCCAGGTGACCGATAATGGCATTGGCCTGCCCCGCGAAGAGGCGCGCGAAAGACTGACCGAGCCCTATGTGACGCATAAACCCAAGGGCACCGGGCTTGGCCTTGCCATTGTGAAAAAGATCATGGAAGACCATGGTGGTGTCATCAGCCTGGAAGACCGGCGAGAAGGTCCCGGCACCCGCGCGGTGCTGGTCTTGCCGCTTGGCGAGTCTCCCTGGCATTCTGGCGAACCAGCCGCAAAAGCGGCGCAAGCAGCAAATTGAGGGGCAGCAAGGTCGCGCATGGCGCATGAGATTCTGATCGTTGACGATGAACCCGATATCAGGACGCTGCTTGAAGGCATCCTGAGCGATGAGGGATTCGAAACACGTCAGGCCCATGATGCCGATTCCGCGCTGGCCGCCTTTCGCGCGCGTCGGCCTTCCTTGGTGATTCTGGATATATGGTTGCAGAATTCCCGCCTGGATGGGCTTGGCATTCTGGCCGCGATGAATGCGGAAGAACCGCAAGTGCCGGTGGTGATGATCTCAGGCCATGGCACGATTGAAACCGCGGTGCAGGCGATCCAGCAGGGCGCCTATGATTTCATCGAAAAGCCCTTCAAATCGGATCGGCTGCTGTTGGTGCTGGCGCGGGCCTTGGAAGCTGCGCGGCTTAGGCGAGAGATTAGCGACCTCAGGCTGCGCGCGGGGCCGGAGACGGAATTGCTTGGCCGGTCTGCCGGTATTCAGCAACTGCGCAACGCCATTGAGAAAGTGGCGCCGACGGGTTCGCGCGTGCTGCTGACCGGGCCGGCAGGGGCGGGCAAGGAAGTGGCGGCGCGCAGTATCCATGCGCAATCGCGCCGCGCCGATGGGCCTTTCGTTGTGCTGAACTGCGCCATCCTGAACCCTGGCCGCTTTGAGGAAGAGTTGTTCGGCGTGGAACCGGGCTCTGACCCACAATCACAGGCGCGGCGCACGGGCGTGCTGGAACGCGCCCATGGCGGCACGCTGCTGCTGGATGAAGTCGCGGATATGCCCCTTGAAACCCAGGGCAAGATCGTGCGCGCGCTTCAGGAACAAGGGTTTGAACGTGTCGGCGGCGGCACGCGCGTGAAGGTGGATGTGCGCGTGATTGCCACCACCAATCGTGATCTTACCACTGAGATCGCCGCCGGGCGTTTTCGGGAAGATTTGTTCTATCGCCTGGCCGTGGTGCCGATCCGTGTGCCGCCGCTCAAGGAAAGGCGGGAAGACGTGCCGCTTTTCGCGCGCCATTTCATTGCCCGCGCCATTGAGACCACGGGCATGGCGCCGCGCGAATTGTCGGAAGATACACTCGCCGCCATGCAGGCCTATGATTGGCCGGGCAATGTGCGCGAATTGCGCAATCTGATGGATTGGCTGCTGATCATGGCGCCGGGCGAAAGCCGGGACCCGATCCGCCCCGATATGCTGCCACCACAAATCGGCGCCGCCGCGCCCGCCGTGCTGACGCTTGATCGCGGGTCTGAGATCATGACCCTGCCGCTACGCGAAGCGCGGGAAGTGTTCGAACGCCAGTATCTGGAAGCGCAATTGCTGCGCTTTGGTGGCAATATCAGCCGCACCGCGAATTTCGTCGGCATGGAAAGAAGTGCCTTGCATCGCAAGCTGAAATTCCTGGGCGTGCAGGCGGAAGACCGCGCTCCCCCAACCCCCATCGCCTGAGGTAGTCCCATGTCGCGCATCGCCTATGTGAATGGCCGCTACGTGCCGCAACCCGATGCGTCGGTGAATATCGAAGATCGCGGCTATCAATTCGGCGATGGCATTTATGAGGTGGTGCATCTGTTCAATGGCCGCTTCATTGATGAGGATTTGCACCTGAG
>CAIYMY010000048.1 GCA_903927465.1 uncultured Rhodospirillales bacterium
TGAAGTGTCGGCGCTGCTGGGACGTATTCCTTCGGCGGTGGGCTATCAGCCGACGCTGTCCACCGACATGGGCGCGCTGCAAGAACGCATCACCTCCACCAAGAAGGGTTCGATCACCTCGGTGCAGGCCATCTACGTGCCCGCCGACGACTTGACCGACCCGGCGCCCGCGACATCCTTCGCGCATTTGGACGCGACGACGGTGCTCAATCGCTCGATCGCGGAACTGGGCATCTTCCCGGCCGTTGATCCGCTCGACTCCACCTCGCGCGCGATGGACCCGCGCGTTGTCGGCGTTGAGCATTACGAAACAGCGCGCGAAGTGCAGAAGATCCTGCAGACCTACAAGTCGCTGCAAGACATCATCGCGATCCTGGGCATGGATGAGCTTTCGGAAGAAGATAAGCTGATCGTGGCGCGTGCGCGCAAGATCCAGCGCTTCCTCAGCCAGCCCTTCCATGTGGCTGAAGTCTTTACCGGCACGCCGGGCGTCTTCGTGAAGCTCGAAGACACCATCCGGTCCTTCGCGGCCATCTGCCGTGGCGATTACGACCATCTGCCGGAAGCGGCCTTCTACATGGTTGGTACGATTGAAGATGCCGCGAAGAAGGGCGAAGAAATGAAGGCGGCGGCCTGATCACCATGGCGAGCTTCCAACTCGAACTCGTCTCGCCGGAAAAGCTTCTGCTCTCCCGCCCGGTGGAGATGGTGGTATTTCCGGCAGCGGAAGGCGAAATGGGCGTGCTGGCTGGCCATGCACCTATGATCGTCGCGCTGCGCGGCGGCGTTATTTCCGTCCGTGAGGGCGGCAAGGTGACGGAACAGCTTTTCGTGGCCGGTGGGTTTGCGGAAGTGGCTGCGGATCGCGTGACCATCCTGGCTGAGGAGGCAACGCCACTGTCGTCCTTGTCCAAATCCGAAGCGCAGCTTCGGCTGAGTGAAGCTGAGGCAGCCATGACTGCGGCGGCGAATGACTCCTCGATGGAAAAGCGCGAAGCCGCCATGGCGCGGGTGCAGTCCGCGCGGGCGATGCTGGACGCGGCGACAGCGGCCTAAGGCGTCAGCAAATCACAAGTATTGGCGGGCGGGTCTTGGATCCGCCCGTTGCTTTTTGAGGTGGGTTTAACGCATCCTTGCCTTGAAACTGCCGCATCTTGGCACAAGAACATATCTGGCAGGGGTCACAATGACCCATCAAGACAAGGCGCTTGGGGTAGGCTCATGAAGCATTGGCATATTGATGAGCTTGGTTGGGATCGCTTTGATCCTTCCAAGGTTGATCCTGAAATCGTGCCGCTGATCAAGGCCGCCGCCATGGTCGAACGCAATGCGGCGGATTACGTGACATACCTCACGCGCGTTTTCGCCGAAGATCCGGATTTCATCGCGGCTGTCGAACATTGGGGCGTGGAAGAAACCCAACATGGCGATGCGCTGGGCCGCTGGGGCATGTTGGCTGATCCAGATTGGGATTTTACCGCGGCCTTTGAACGCTATCGCGCTGGCTATAAAATTCAATTGGATGCGGAAGCTTCCATTCGTGGCAGCCGCACCGGCGAATTGATCGCGCGTTGCATGGTGGAAACCGGCACCAGCAGCTATTACACAGCGCTTGGCGAAGCCACCGAAGAACCCGCGCTGAAGCAGGTCTGCCGGCTGATCGCTGCCGATGAATACCGCCACTTCAAGCTATTTTATGATCATATGAAGCGCTATCTGGCGCGCGAGAATCTCTCCTTCTCCAAGCGCCTGCGTGTGGCCTTGGGCCGCATTGGGGAGACGGAGGATGATGAACTCGCCTTCGCCTTCCACAGCGCCAATGAGCCTGAAGGCACGCCCTACGACCATGAACGCTCCACCACCGCCTATATGGGGCGCGCGATTGGGTTTTATCGCTTTAACCACATCGAACGCGGCATGG
The DNA here is from genome assembly GCA_903927465.1 of uncultured Rhodospirillales bacterium. Taxonomy (GTDB): domain Bacteria; phylum Pseudomonadota; class Alphaproteobacteria; order Acetobacterales; family Acetobacteraceae; genus Neoroseomonas. The sequence continues at coordinate 1,922 of CAIYMY010000048.1, forward strand.
GGATGATCTTCAAGACCATCGGGCTTGATCCGCGCGGGCGGGTTTCAGACCTGGCGGCCAAGGCTTCCTGGCGGCTGCTGCAATGGCGGCGGGACAAGTATCGCGCGGCGCTGGAGAAATACGCTGAGGAAAGCGCGGTGCCTTTCAAGCGGGCGGCCTGACCTGCGGGCAATTCTGGCAGATAAAACGCCCGTATGTTGCATTCAGCATCTTGTCGGCAGGCGCAAAATAAAGGAATGAACGGGCCTTATTCGCCCAAGGGGTCACGCCTGTTTTGCGTGGACGAAAAGCCCCGCACGGATCAATCCGGGCGAAAAGCTGCGTAGCAAAGGAGAAACGGCAGATGCGCGTTTACTATGACCGCGATGCGGATGTGAATCTGATCAAAGCCCGCAAGGTTGCGGTCATTGGCTTTGGTAGCCAGGGCCATGCCCATGCGATGAATATGCGCGATTCCGGCGTGAAGGATGTGGTGATTGGGCTGCGTCCCGGTGGGTCTGCACAAAAGGCGGAAGCCGCAGGCTTCAAGGTAATGTCGCCGGCAGATGCAGCGAAATGGGCCGATGTGGTCATGGTGCTGACGCCGGATGAAATCCAGGGCGATCTGTATCGCGAAAGCCTGCATGCCAATATGAAGCCGGGTGCCGCGCTGGCCTTCGCGCATGGCTTGAATGTGCATTTCAATCTGCTCGATCCCCGCGCGGATATTGATGTGTTCATGATCGCGCCGAAGGGCCCCGGCCATACGGTGCGCAGCGAATACCAAAAGGGCGGCGGTGTGCCTTGCCTGGTGGCCGTCAATCAGAACCCTTCGGGCAATGCGCTGGAAATCGCGCTGTCCTATGCTTCTGCCATTGGTGGCGGGCGTTCGGGCGTGATTGAAACCACCTTCAAGGAAGAATGCGAAACCGATCTGTTCGGTGAGCAGACCGTGCTGTGCGGCGGCCTTGTGGAACTGATCAAGGCTGGTTTCGAAACCTTGGTGGAAGCCGGCTATGCGCCGGAAATGGCCTATTTCGAATGCCTGCATGAAGTGAAGTTGATTGTGGACCTGATTTATGAAGGCGGCATCGCCAACATGAATTATTCCATCAGCAACACGGCGGAATATGGCGAATACGTCACGGGGCCGCGCATCATCACCGCGGAAACCAAGGCGGAAATGAAGCGCGTGCTGGAAGATATCCAGTCCGGACGCTTCGCACGCGATTGGATGCTGGAAAACAAGGTGAACCAGGCAAGCTTCAAGGCCACGCGTCGCCGTTTGGCTGAACACCCGATTGAAGAAGTGGGTGAGAAGCTGCGCGCCATGATGCCCTGGATCAAGAAGGGCGCCTTGGTGGATAAGGCCAGAAACTGACGCAATGGCGGCCTTTCTTGTCAGGATGGCGAGAGAGGCCGACCATGAGGCGTTGCTGGCAACTACCTTTGCGCTGAACCGGTTTGAGCATGAGATCACCGGGGACCGCGCAATTGATGTTGCCAGCGCAGAGGCCGTGCTGGGGCATTTCATCCGCCGCGTCGGCAGCACGGGAATTATGCTGGTGGCCGAGGCAGAGGGGCGCGTCATTGGCCACTTATTCCTCGCGTTGGATGAAGCGCCGCCTTACCTCGCCCCGGAATATCGTCGTGAAGCCTGGATTTGCGACGCCTTCATCGAAGAGGTTTGGCGTGGCCAGGGCGCCTTCCGCGCCATGCTTGCGCTTGCTGAGGCGCATGCCCGGGCGGCCGGTTGCAGGCGGCTTCACATTGGTGTCCTGGCCGGCAATCATGACGCTGAACGCATTTATCGCAAGGTCGGCTTCCGGACCTACGCGATTGAGATGGTACAGGAACTTGATCCGGCGTGACGATACGCGCCGCCCATACTGACTACCCGCGCGATTTCCTGGGCTATAGCGCCAATCCGCCGGACCCGAAATGGCCGAATGGTGCGAAGCCCGCGCTTTCTGGTTGGGCGCTGTTTTCAAATTTATTAAATATCACATATCTTTCTGTTGGATGAACCATATACTCGGCTATTCAACGCTTGGTTGGGGAAAGGCGCGGTTGTCTGTTCCCTTACAATAACCTCGGAAAGGAACAGATCACATGAGCATTCTTGGACGCATCATTGGCAGCATTTTCGGTCGCGCAGAAGCTGCGCCCGCTACCGCGCTAGGCGGCGCGAAGGAAGCCATTTCCGGCGCTGCCGCTTCCGTTGCCGCCGCTGAGCCTGTGAAGGCACTAAGCGCGGTGGACCTGGTGGCGCTGATGGAAAGCAAGGCCGCCGCAGCGGGGCAACCGCTCAATTGGCGCACGTCAATTGTGGATTTGATGAAGCTGCTGAACCTGGATAGCAGCCTCGGCGCCCGCAAGGAACTTGCGACAGAACTCGGCTATACCGGTGACATGAACGATTCCGCCACGATGAATATCTGGCTGCATAAGCAAGTCATGAAGAAGGTTGCCGAAAATGGTGGCACCGTGCCGGCGGATTTGTTGAGCTGAGGCATTCGCCCAGCGTCACTGAAGGGGCCAGCCAAGTGCTGGCCCTTTTTCATGGCGCTTGCGATTGGCGGCGTGAAGGATGGCGCATGGGCTGGTTGTATTTGCTGTTGGCGGGGCTTTGCGAAATTGGCTGGCCGATTGGCCTCAAGCTCGGTTGGAGTGCGGGCGGGTTGCGTTATGGCTGGCTGGCCTTCGCTATCGTCTGCATCATCACGAGTGGCGGGTTGTTGCTGCTGGCACTGCGCGAAATCCCGGTGGGCACGGCTTATGCCATTTGGACCGGCATTGGCGCGATTGGCGCCTTTCTGGTGGGCATTACGCTATTCGGCGATGCGAATACCGCGTTACGCTGGGCTTCCGTGGCGCTGATAACCGCGGGCATTATTGGGCTGAAGTTAGCTTAAGGAGCATGTCCGAGCCAAGTGGCTTCACTTGGCGACTCGGGACATGCGACCAACTAAAGGAGAGCGTGGCATGTCCGAGCCAAGTGGCTTCACTTGGCGACTCGGGACATGCGACCAACTAAAGGAGAGCGTGGCATGTCCGAGCCA
>CAIYMY010000049.1 GCA_903927465.1 uncultured Rhodospirillales bacterium
CATCCGCGCGCATTCGGCGCGACAGCTCGGTTTGTAATCGCTCTAAGCCGTAGCTGAACTTAATTCCCGCACTGAGACACCAAGGCCGGCAAGGATATTGAAAGCCGCTTCGGCCTCAATTGCCTGACGCGCAGTCAGCGTAGCTGAACCAAGATGCGGTGTGAATAAGCTCCGCGGATGATCCAGCAATGCGCGGGGTATGGCGCGGGGGCGGTCAGGCAAGGCCCAATCTTCCATGGCGAAGACATCTGCCGCATAGCCGCCTAATTGCCCCGTTTGCAGCGCCTCAGCCACGGCCATTTCATCCACGGTGGAACCGCGGCCAATATTCACCAAAAGCGCGCCCTTGGGCAGGCAGGCAATGGCCGAAGCGCCAACGAGGTTTCGTGTCTCTGCTGCGAGCGGCAGGGCAGCGATGACCAAATCTGCCCCGTGCAGGGCCTGTTCCAGCGGCATGCGCTCAACGCCAGGAACATCATTCACGGGGTCAACCCCGCGTAAATGGCACCCAAAGGGCATCAACCGCATGGCAATGGCGCGCCCGAGCCGACCAAGCCCAAGGATCGTCACCTTTGCCCCATCCAAACCGAGCCCATAGAATTTCGGCCGCCAGCCGCCAAAATCTGCACGTACCGCTGCGTCCCCAGCGCGGATATGCCTCGCGAGGCCAATCGCAAGACCAATGGCGAGTTCGGCAGTGGGGGAAGTAAGCAAATCAGGCACGATAGAAACCGCGATACCGCGCGCTTCGCAGGCCGCGATATCAATATTATCGGCCCCCTTCAGCGCGCAGGCCAGAACCCGCAGCTTGGGCGCAGCCGTCAAAAGCTCAGCATCCACACGGTCCGTCATGAAGGCCAACATGGCCTCTGCTTCGGCCAGAGCGCCACGCAGCGTGGCATTGTCCCAAGGTTCATCATCCGTGGGATGGGCGACCGTGCCAGCGCGTTCCAGCAGAGCACGCGTCGCGGGGAAAATCCGTGCTGTGGCAATGATGCGGGCAGTCATTTCAATCTCCGTCTCAGGGCTGCACCCACGGCATCCACCACCAGCACGCAGGCCAGGATAGCCAGCAGAATGGCTGAAACCTGCGCGTAGTCCAGGAGGCGTAACGCCGCGATGAGCTGAAAGCCAATGCCCCCCGCGCCAACAATGCCAAGCACGGTGGAAGCGCGGAAGTGATATTCCCAGCGGTAAATCGTCACATCAGCAAGCTGTGGAAGAACCTGCGGCAGCACAGCATGGGTGATTACCTGGAGCGGCGAAGCGCCAGCGGCCCGTGCCGCTTCGATTAGCCTAGGGTCAGCATGTTCAATCGCCTCAGCATAAAACTTGCCAACCATGCCCACCGAATGAAGGCCAAGCGCCAAAACACCCGGCAAGGCGCCAAAACCAACCGCGGCCACAAAAAGAATGCCCATGATCAATTCAGGCACGGAGCGTAAAAAGGCCAATAAGGTACGGGCGACCAGCAGGATCGCCGGGTGGGGCGAGATATTGGGCGCCGCCAGCAACCCAAGCGGCAGAGAAATCACCACCGCCAAAGCCGTGCCCGCAATGGACATGGCGAGCGTATCCAGCAGCGGATTGAGCCAATCTCGCCAGCGGGAGAAATCCGGCGGCATCATTTCGGAGAAAAGCTGGCCGAGCGCAGGCATGCCTTCCGCGAAGCGCTGCAGATCAAAGAATCCGGTCAGCGCAAGTGCGCCACAGGCAATGATAAGGATTACCCCAACCAAGCCGGCGTGGCTGACTAATGCGGCGCGATCAGCCTGAAGAATGCTATCCTGAGAGGGGTTCATCCGCGCATCTGCGACAAATCGAGTTCAAGCAGACGGGCTGTCTCACGCAATACGTTATAGGCTTCATCGTTTGTAGGCGCGAAGCCTTCAACGCGGAAGCTGCGCAAAACCTCAGCATCACGCAGGTCAATGAAGGCGGCGCGGATGGCGGCCTTCAAAGGCTCCGCCAGATTGCCTTGCAGGACCATTGGATAATTCGGAATGGGTTCGGAAAGCCCAATTTCAACGATACGCGCCGCGTCTATGGTGCCGCGTCGGATCAGCGTATCCAAAATGGGCTTGGAAAGGGCGCCGGCAGGTACCTGCCCGCCTTGGACCGCACGCGCCACGGCATCATGGGTGCCGAGATGAACAACGCGATAATCACGACCCCCAACCAGCCCTGTCCGCTGCAGGATTGTGGCGCGCGGTACCAAGTGTGAGGAGGTGGAGGCCTGATCGCCAAAGCCGAAGGGGCGCCCGCGAATATCAGCCAATTCGCGCACCGGACCGCCCGCCTGCGCGATCATCACGCTCTGATACGTAGGAGAACCGCGTTCAACGCCAACGGCGAAGGGCTCAATCCCTGGGGCGCGCGACTTGGCCAGCACATAGGAAAAGGGGCCGAAATAGGCCACTTCAATACGGCCAAAGCGCATGGCTTCGATCATGGAGGAGTAATCCGTCGTGACCAGGATCTCCACTTGCCTTGACAGTGC
>CAIYMY010000050.1 GCA_903927465.1 uncultured Rhodospirillales bacterium
GACTGGCGAGGGTCCTCAAGAGCAGAAAAATGACCCAGGAGTGACACGGAAGACATGGCGAAACCTCATCAAATCGAGGTAACCCATGAATCACATTACGCCGCACTCAGGAATCCCGACCAATCTCAAGCGATTGCCCTGCCCAGACTTGTGCATTCCATTGTCTCGGAGAACCATCTAGGGTAGTCTCGATGAAAAAGGCCCTACTCACTACGCCGGATTGCGCGAACACGCCCACGCGCGCGCCACGCGGCGAAGCTTTGCTTGATTCTCAGCATCAGCGCATGCGGCAGACTACCGTAAACGAAGCCATCATTCCCGTTCTCGGGAAGGCGCAGATCCGGGCCAGGCCAGACAAAGATGTTCACCTCAGTCACGATCACCCAACAGGGTCCATTCTGTAGTCCAAGCCTATCGCGTGTCGCCGCCGGTATCTCAACACCGGCAGCAGCGTCAGTCGGGGGCGAGGAGGTGATTGGGAAAACCACAACTTCGTCACGACCATCATCCCCGCGCAGCAGCGCAACAATAGCGACAGGACGATCCTTGATACCTTCCTCGCGCCCGGCCCCACTCTCATGGCTCCAGAGATAGGCGTAGCGGATGACATCGCCGACTGCCGGAAGCACCGGCCTAGCGGACTTCATGATCGTAGCGCTTGCTTTCCTCTGACGGTTCCGCCTGAAGGATAGCGTCGGCGAGGTCCTGCGGCATGTCTTCACTCCGCATTACCTGGCGGTCCCGGCGCTTAAGGCGCTCATATTCCTCGATGGAGATCATGACCGTCCGTGGCCGGCCATTGCGAGTGATAGCGACAGGTTGGACCAAGGCCTTGTCCTGGTAGAGGCCGAAATTTCGCTGGGCTTCTGCAGCGGCGACTTTGAGCATGGGCTCGGACATGGGAAGACCTCCGTAATTTACGCAATATGCATAACCCATGCTGCGTCAGATTTCCATGGCTGTTTGCGGTCAACTGAGGTTGCCTGGGCATGGTGGTCAAAGCCAAAGCCAAACTGGCGTCCGAGGGCCTGTTTCCAGAGAGTTTCGCCCTTTCGGTTCCCAATGCTGCTCCAGTCGCAACCTAGCCGAACCGCGTTAGCGCCCCAGGCGACCACCTACCCCCCCCCTGAAAACAAAGCTTTTTCTGGCGACCTTGAGGGTGCTTAAGCGGAATGTTTTGGCGTTTTTTCTCCAAAACGCCCTATTCTCTCCAAAGCTTGAGGGTAGGCTGATTTTTCCAACAAGGTTTAACGCGTTGATCTGAAATGGTTTTTTTATGCTGCGGTGCAGCGTGGTTGGGAAATGGACTGGTGGGGCAGTGGGGGCTGAAACTGGAAAGTTGATCGGGGACTACAAGGTTTTTGGGGGGGCGGCCTCTACGGTCCAGCCAAAGCGTCATCCGCTTGCCTTGGCCCGTTTGGCTAGAATTGCCGCGATGCACGCTTTGGCCGCACCCGCAAAGGTGGTTAAGGCCAAGTTTTGCGCAGAGCTTCGGATATCTGGCCCACCTGAATTCTTGCTTACAATAAGGGCGCGCCAGATATCCTTTATTCCCCAATCCGTGGCGGTTTCACCCAACCGCGGAAGGCCGCGTGCAAGGCTACCGATCAAGCTGCTTGATGTCAGCGAAGATGCCGGTTGGCTTGTTTGGGGTCCCGGCCGGCCTAGTCCCGCTTTCGCTCGGTTAAGCGCGACGGCGCTGGTGCCCGCCGGATTGACCACGGACCGCCTTTTCCGTTAATGAATTTTTAACCTAACTGGCTAACGCTTTTGAGGAAACCTTACCGTGCGCGCTTCTGGTAGCATACGCTTCGGGGGGATATCTTTCGACCCTGTCCGGGGGGTGGTGCTTGCTGCCAATGGCTCGGAAACCGCGCTGCGCGCCAAGACGCTGGCACTGCTGGGTCTTTTGCTGGAGAGCGCTGGTCGGGTGGTCTCCTCAGATGAGATTTTGGACCGGATTTGGGGCGACGTGACTGTCACCCCCGATAGCGTGACCCAATGCATCGGTGAATTGCGCCGCGCCTTTGGGCCGGGCGGGGCGGAGCTTTTGAAAACCCTGCCGCGCCGTGGCTATGTGCTGACAGCCGCGCCCGATGCCCCGCCCTCAGCCCCGGCCCTGATGGAAATTGCCACCCCTGAAGTCGAAATCATTGACCGCTCAGCCGATCGCGTTCTGATAGCGGCCTCCATGCCCACGGTTGCAGTATTGCGCCCGCGCTGGTTGGGGCCGGACCCAGAAGAACCTTGGCTGACCGAGGGTATTGCGCATGACATTACGGAAATCCTGACCAGGTTTCGCGAACCGGTGGTGATTTCCAGCAATTCATCGCGCCTTATCGGTGTTGAAGGGGATAATTTTTCGGAAGCTGCGCAAAAATTAAGCGCCCGCTATCTGGTGACCAGCGTGCTACGCTGTAGTGGTGAAAGGCTGCGGCTTTCCATCGGCCTGGAAGATACCTCAAGCGGCGCAAGATTATGGTCTGATAGCGTCAACCTGCGGCGGGAGGAATTATTCGATTTCCAGGATGAAGCGGCAAGCCGCATTGCCCATGCGCTGGTGCCCCAGATTGCGGCGGCGGAGCTGCGCTGCAGCCTGCGGCGCCCGCCGGAACATCTGGGGGCCTATCATTTGTTGTTGCGTGCCCGTGAAATGATCGCCCGGCTTGATCGGGAATCCTTCACCGAAGCGGGACGGCTTTTGGAACATGCGCTTGGCATTGATGCAGGCTATGGTAATTTGCATGGCGCCTATGCCGGGTGGCTGACCTTACGCATGTTCCAGGGCTGGTCGAATGACTGGGCGGGTGACAAGGCGCTCATGGAAAAAACCGCCAAGATCGCGCTGCGGCTGGACCCGGATAATGCGCGCACGCTTTCGCTTTTCGGCCATAGCCGCACCATCATGGAACGTGACTATACTTCCAGCGAAACATTGCTGAACCAGGCTTTCGCATTGGCGCCGAATGATGTGGAAACGCTGTCCTGGACGGTACCGACCCTTTCCTATACCGGCCAGACCGAGGAGGCGATCCGGCGGGCGCAGCGCGCCTTGAGTCTTTCGCCGCTTGATCCGTTTAGGTTTCGGCATGAGCATTTTTTGAGCATAGCGTTGTTTTCAGGCGACCAATTCTCTGACGCGGCTGATTGGGGACTTCGTTGTCACGAACGAAATCCAAATTACACTTCTAATTTGCGTGTCACAATCGCGGCTCTTGTCGCTGCTGGCTCAAAAGACAAGGCGACGCTTCTTGCTAACCAATTGATGATCATGCAACCCAACCTTAGGGCTAGTGAGTCGGCAGGGCGAATGCCATTTTGTATTGAAGCCAAGAAACAAGTTTACAAGAATGGCCTGATACAGGCCGGGATTCCGGAGTAGACAGTCCAGTCGTTCATGTATTCATCAAGGAGGAAGAAAATGTCAGGTTTCAGGGATGGTGGCGGCGACGGTGGTGGCGATGGGGGGGGCGACGGCGGCGGAGACGGTGGCGGCTTCGGCGGCATCTTCTCTCCCCCCGGCATAGCCCTATCCGGGCTGCTTGGTGAAGAAGAACCCCTACCGAACAACCCCTATGCCCCGAAGATACCCGGTAATTACCCGCTGCTGATCACCTTCGGCAGCACAGTCTTCAGCGATGCCTGGTGGTCCCCGGCGCTCCGCGCCCAGCTTTGCCTGCCCGCATTGCTGAAGACGAAGTGGGAGAAGGAAGAGCCAGAAAAGCCCCCTTACATGGGTGACGACGCGAATAGTACCGGTCAAATCCTCAAGCGTGAGATCAACAAACTACGTGAAGCAGCCTTGTTGCGGCCGGCGCGTCAGGCGGAAATCATGCAACAAAATAGCGGGCTGGATGGGGATTGGCGGCAATTCCTGGGCGCGCATCAATCCCGCCGGCCCGCCACGGCTGCCCTGGTCTATCTCGGCCTTGCCATGGGTACCGTGATCGGCATGCATTGGAAGCGGCATTTCAAGGCGCCGCGGCCGGCACAAATCTACCCGGCCCTGACACCCATCGTGCCAACGCCGCGGCATCCTTCCTACCCAAGCAATCATTCCTTCCAAAGCCATTTGATTGCCGACATGCTGTCCGCCATCCTGCAAGAAAAGGGCAAGCCCGCGCATGGCATCGCGGAACCTGCCAAGGCTTTCGCGCATCGCATCGCGCGCAACCGCGAAATCGCCGGCGTCCATTTTTCGCCGGATTCTGAGGCCGGCAAATGGCTCGCCGCCCAAATGACGGCGCTTTGGGCTAAATTACTCAACCCCGAAGCCGACACGGAGTTGGGCAAGCTTGTCGCGGACATCAAGGCTGAGTGGCAATTTACAGATGCCTATCAATCGCCGGACCAATTCCGGCCCTATCGCAGCCTTGCGGATGTGGTGGCCGATAAGGTCAAGCAATCCCTGACGCCAGGTAATAAGTAATCATGACCCAGGAAAGCATCGAAACGACTGGGGCCGATTCGGAACTCGTCGACATCCTGGAACGGGCCGGTATTCCCAATAAGGTCATCAACGATCTGCAGGGGTTTGGCCTGACCACGCCGGATCAGGCTTATTCCTTTATTGTGAATAACCCCTCTCTCGTGAAATCCGACGTCCAAGCGGGGCTCGGGATTGATTGGTCGCACCCCGTACAGCCGATGATGTGGTTCAGGCTTCTATACGCGCTGCGGCAGAGCGGCGCGCTCAGCCCTGGTTTCCTGGATATCGAAGACCGTCAGGCCGCCCGTGCCTATGATGCGCCACTGGCCGCGCTTGGTCCGACCATGCTCGAGGCGCAGCCGGTGACAGCTGGGGAGATTGTTGCCGCAGTAAACAGTAAGGGCAACCCAAGCAAGATGACGGGTTTGGCGCCGATCGATCTTCGGAAGGATCTGATATGGCCAGTCCGGGATCAGCGCCCTTGGCCTTCCTGCGTGGGGTTCGCGATTGCCGCCTGCCTGGAATTGCAATTGGCCCAGAAAAAAAATAAAAAGACGCCGTCAGAGCGTCTGTCAGCGCGGTTTCTTTATCGGTTGGGCCGGGGGGAGGTGGTCAATTCCCAAAAAGATCAGGTGCCCGCCTATCAGGGTGGCGGCCTCAAGCAGGCCGATGTGGCTGAAGTGCTGAAAGATAAGGGCGCGTCGCTTGAAAGCCTCTGCCGCGATTATTTTGAAATGGCAGATAGCACAGATTCAAAGGCGGTTTGGCCAAATCCCGTTGACCCCATCTCCCAAGAAGCGGTCGACAACGCTGCGCAGCATCGTTTCAAGCTTGATGGCGTGGATTATCCGGATTACCGAAATCGCCCCGGAGGCTTGGCACTTACGGTTTACCGCAACCTGAAAGCGGGAAAGCCAGTTGCGATCAGTATTGCTGGTTTCGCTGATCCTGAGATGCCATCGGGCAATATCTGGCATGCTGAAAACTTCTGGGATACTGGCGTGCTGCGCCTGCCTGAACCCCATCATATCGTCGGTCTGGCGGGGCATGCAGTTTGCGTGGTGGGCTATCAGCCAAAGGTTGAGGGGTTGAAGACACCGCAATATCCCAATTACGGGGAATTTCCGGGGTACTTCCTGTTTCGGAACAGTTGGGGTGAAGAATACTTCGCGCGCAATTCCCCGCTGGTAAAACAACGCGGTGCAGATTGGGATTTCCCGCGGGGCTATGGCCTGATCCCCGCGGCAGTGATGGAATATTTCGTGTGGGAAATAGGAACCTTTAGGTCGCGTGGACTCTAGGTCTTCCGCAATTTTCTGATATGTGATTCAAGGTGCTTTTTTGGGGGCACCTATGGGAGTTTTGGACCGGCTGGTATTGAGTGACGATGCCTGGGAACGGATGGCGCCATTGATTATTGGCC
>CAIYMY010000051.1 GCA_903927465.1 uncultured Rhodospirillales bacterium
GATGCCTCATTGCCCAGCGTTGAGGGGCAACGCACCAAGCGCGAGAGCATGGAGATGCTTTCCGCGCGCAGCTCATCCACCGCTTCCAGAATGGCGCGCCGCGCGCCGGGGTCGAGAGCTTGCATATCGCCAGGGTCCTTGCCGTGAAGCTTGGCGACGCTACCCAGCCAGGCGCAGCGCAGCAAGCGCGGTGCCTTCGCAGCGGGGAAAAAACTGGTTAGCCTTCCCCCATGAAAACCTTCGCCCATCCGGATCATGCCGGGCATCAACCGGCTTTCTTCCTGGTTCGCGGCCGTACGCGCGCGAATTTCGAAATCCCCGCCCGCGCGGCGTCGCTGGAAGCGGCGCTGCAACGGCTTGGGCTTGCGCCCAGCGCGCCAGATGCCGTGCCGCTTGCCGCGCTGCGCTCCATTCATAGCGCGGATTATCTGGCCTTCCTGGCGGAAGCCGCGCGGGATTGGGCAGCGCTTGCCGATGCAGGGCCAGAGGTGGTCGCGAATATGCACCCCTCGCCGGAGATGCTGGCGCAAGGTGCTGTTTGTGCGGATGGCATTGTTGCCCGCGCCGGCTGGTACATGGCTGATGCGGCCTGCCCGATTGGGCCTGGTACTTGGCAGGCCGTTCAAGGTGCGGCTGCTTGTGCGTTGGCCGCTGCGCGTGAAGCGGCTGCGGGGCGCAGCGCCTATGCGCTCTGTCGCCCGCCTGGCCATCACGCCTATGCGGCGCGCGCTGGCGGGCATTGCTATGTGAATAATGCAGCGCTTGCCGCGCAGGCTTTGGTGGATGCAGGTGCCAAACGCGTCGCGGTGCTGGATATTGATAGCCATCACGGCAATGGCACCCAGGGTATTTTCTGGGAACGCGGCGATGTGCTGACCATTTCCATCCATGGTGACCCTGATCGCTATTACCCCTGGTTCGTTGGCCGCACGCGCGAACGCGGCGCCGGCGCGGGTGATGGGCGCAATATGAATATGCCGCTTGCCATCGGCACAGGGGATGAGGGCTGGTTGGATGCCATTCGCTACGCCATGGCTGCGATCCGCGACCATAAAACCGATGCGCTGGTACTACCGCTTGGCTTTGATGCCTCCGAACATGAACCACTCGCCGCGCTGAAAGTGACGGCGGAGGGTTTTGCCCGCGCAGGGGCGATGATTGGCGGCCTGAAATTGCCCACGGCCATCACCCAAGAAGGCGGCTACAATGTAGATGTCATCGGCGATTTGTTGGAAGGCTTCCTGAAAGCCTGGGGGGATGCAGCATGAGCGACGCAATCCATGCAGCGACACTGACACTCGACACCCATGTTGATATCAGATGGCCCGACCCGCCCGATGCGACGCAGGAGACGGATCGCTGCGTTGATTTCCCGAAAATGCAGCGCGGCGGGCTGAAGGCGGTTGTCTTCATCGCCTATACGCCGCAAGGCCCGCGCGACGCCGCCGGCCATCAGGCCGCTGCTGATCGGGCAGAGGCAATGCTCCGCCACATCCGCACACGTGCTGATGGTGTGGCGCGGCGTTTTTGCGCCACCGCCGATGAATTGGAAGCGGCGCATCAGGCAGGTGCCTTGGCAGTGCTGAGTGCAGTTGAAAACGGCAATGCCATGGGCCGGGATTTAGCGCGGCTGAAACTTTGGCGTGATCTCGGCGCGATTTATCTGACGCTGACGCATGATGGGCATAATGATCTGGCCGATGCTGCGCGGCCCAAACCCGCACTTGGCGATGGTACGGCGCAACATGGCGGGCTTTCCGATTTGGGGCGCCAGGCGATTGCGAAGATGAACCGCATCGGGCTGATCATTGATGTCTCGCACGCTGCCAAATCTTCCATGATGCAGGCGGCCGCGCTTTCCCGCGCGCCGATTGTGGCGACGCATTCCTGCTGCCGCGCGCTATGCGATCATCCGCGCAATCTGGATGATGAGCAGTTGGATATGCTGCGGGCAAAGGATGGGTTGGTGCAGATCACGGCACTGGATGCGTTTCTTCGCCCGTCTGGGGCGGATGGGAAATCTCCCGCGACGGTTGCGGATATGGTGGATCATGTGGATTACGCGGTCAGGCGGATTGGGCTTGATCATGTCGGCCTATCTTCGGATTTCGATGGCGGCGGTGGCATTCCCGGCTGGGCCAATGCTGGGGAGACGGCGAACCTGACCGCGGAACTGCACCGCCGCGGCTATGGCGCGCGGGAGATTGATTTGCTCTGGTCCGGCAATTTCCGGCGGTTGATGCGGCGAGTGCAGGGGATGGCTGAAATATAACTTATGGTTGTATTTTGGCGCAGAATGCGCCAATCATGCAGGCATGACCATCGCCCGCATCGCCACCTTCGCCTTCGCCGGGATCGACGCCCAGGCGGTTGAAGTGCAGGTACAAATCGCCCCCGGCCTGCCGGCCTTTCTGGTGGTCGGCCTGCCCGATAAGGCGGTCGCGGAAAGCCGGGAGAGGGTGCGCGCGGCCTTGCTGGGCATGGGGCTTTCTCTGCCGCCCAAGCGCGTGCTGGTGAACCTGGCCCCCGCAGATATCGCCAAGGAAGGCAGCCATTTCGATCTGCCCATTGCGCTTGCCGTACTGGCCGCGATGGGTGTGCTGCCGCGCGATGAATTGGCAGGTTTCGCAGCACTTGGCGAATTGTCGCTGGATGGCGCCATCATGCCCGTGGCGGGCGTGCTGCCAGCAGCCCTTGGTGCCTCGGCGCGTGAATTGGGGCTGATCTGCCCTGCAGCGCAGGGCGGTGAAGCGGCCTGGGCCGGACAGATTGAAGTGCTCGCCGCGCCTGATCTTCCCGCGCTGCTCAATCACTTCAAGGGTGTACAGGTATTGAGCCCGCCTGAGGCGCCAAAGCTGGATGCAGCGCCACCTTCAGGCCCCTGCCTTTCCGATGTGAAGGGGCAGGAAACCGCGAAGCGCGCTTTGGAAATTGCCGCGGCGGGCGGGCACAACCTGCTGATGATTGGCCCGCCCGGTGGCGGGAAATCCATGCTGGCGGCGCGGCTATCTGCGCTGCTGCCAGATCTTTCGCCGGCCGAGGCTTTGGAAGTGAGCCTGGTGCATTCCATCGCGGGATTGCTGCAAGGCGGGCGCCTGGTAACGCGCCCACCATTCCGCGAGCCGCATCATTCCGCTTCCATGCCGGCGTTGGTCGGTGGTGGGTCGCGCGCCAAGCCGGGCGAGATCAGCCTGGCACATCGCGGCGTTTTGTTTCTGGATGAATGGCCCGAATTTCCGCGCCAAGCGCTGGAAGCCCTGCGTCAGCCCATGGAAACCGGGCGCACCACCATCAGCCGCGTGCATGCGCATGTCACTTACCCAGCGCGGTTTCAGTGCATTGCGGCGATGAACCCCTGCCGTTGCGGCTATCTGGGGCAACCGGGGCGCGAATGTGGCCGTGCGCCGCGCTGTGGAGAGGATTATCAGATGCGGCTTTCCGGCCCGCTGCTGGATCGCATGGATATCACCATCGAAGTCATGCCGATCGCGCCCGCTGAATTGGCCCGCGCCCCGGCGGGTGAGGTCAGTGCGGCGGTGGCTGCTCGTGTGAAGGCAGCACGCGCCGCACAACGCGCGCGTTATGGCGCCGATGGTCCGCCGAATAATGCGGAAGCAAGCCTGGCGCAGTTGCAGCTTGGGCTGGAAGCGGAAGCCTCGACGCTGCTTGAAGTGGCGGCAACCAGGCTTGGGCTTTCCTCTCGCGGACAGGTGCGAAGCATGCGTGTGGCGCGCACCATCGCTGATCTAGCCGGCAGCACCATGATCCGGCGCGCGCATATCGCCGAGGCACTGGCCTTTCGCCATCGCATGCCGGGGCGGGTTGCTGCTTAAAGCGAGGCCTCCGGCGCCAAGCGCAGCACATAGGAACGCCAAGGCGCGCGCGTCGCGATGCGCTCATAAAGCGCTATGGCCGCTTGGTCTGTCTCCGGCACCATCCAGCGCAGATGTGACCAGCGGCGTGTCTGGCCAAGCGCCGCGAGCCCTTCAATCAAGGCTTGCGCCACGCCCTGGCGGCGGGCGATGGGGGCCACGAAAAGATCATCCAGCGCGCCGCAGCGCCGGGCGAAGACAATTTCCGGCAAGTCGAAGAAATGCGCGAAGCCCAGCGCCTCATCGCCGCGGAAGGCCATCAGGATTTCTGCGCGCGGGTCAGCTGTGATCAGCTTCAGCATCTCGGGCGCCGGAGCGGGCGCAGCGCCAGCCAGATGCGGCGCCATCTCTGCGCCATAGGCAGCCAGCAGCGGCAGCAGCATATGCTGGTCCTGCGGCGATAACAGACGGGTCATAAAGGGCATCACGCGCGCCCCCTCCAGAAACACTTAGGGCGCCGCATGCTTGGCATGCGACGCCCAAGTGCCGGGATCCGGTAGCTGATTAGCTCGCCGGGGTTTCGGTAGGCGCCGGCGCAGGAGCAGCGACCTTGCGACGACGCGGAGCAGCCTTCTTCACGGCAGGCTTCTTCGCAGCGGCTTTCTTCGCAGCGGCTTTCTTCGCAGCGGGCTTCTTCGCAGCAGCCTTCTTCGGAGCGGCCTTCTTCGCGGCAGGCTTCTTCGCAGCAGCCTTCTTCGGAGCGGCCTTCTTCGCGGCAGGCTTCTTCGCAGCAGCCTTCTTCGCAGCAGGCTTCTTCTTGGCAACGGCCTTCTTCGCAGCCGGCTTCTTCTTGGCGGCAGCCTTCTTCGCAGCAGGCTTCTTGGCAGCGGCCTTCTTCGCAGCAGGCTTCTTCGCAGCCGGCTTCTTGGCAGCAGGCTTCCGCTTGGCGGGCGCCTTCTTCTTCGCCGCGGCCATTGCCATCGCCTGGGCGCGCGGGGTTTCTTCGGTTTCGGTAGTCTGGATGATATCAGTCATCAGAGGATGAATCTCCATGTGTTCCTGTTGAGGGCAGTCATGGGAAGGTCGCGGCAGGCGCGGCTAATTCCCAATTCCAACCCGGGGTACAGCAGGTTAGGGCGGCAATGACGGCGACGCGCGGATCCCGATGCGCGAGCCGACAGGACGAAAAGTCTCCGCGAAGCGCAGCCGCCAGCATCACCACGGCGCGCGGCATTCCGGCGCGGCGTGTTCCCCCTGGCATCTCTCCCGCCCCTTAAACGCGCCATGATGGCGGCTTGAGGTGGTGTGGAACCTTGATCGCCTATAGCGATGTGTCCCTTGAGTCTGCGGTCCATGGACCGTCCTTCCCTGCTGCGGCAATTCTGCCTTGCCGATTGCAGAGCCTTCCCGCTTCGTCGCGCCCGCTTCAGGTAATGCACCTGATGTTGGGAGCGATTTTTTGCTGCGCGAAGGCAATGCGAATCGCGCAAAAAGAATCGCGCGCAGTGCACGCTATCTGCATCACCATGAGTCGTGTCAACAAAATCCGTCACATCTCGCAAAAAAAAATGCGCGCATCGCATCACGATGCGCGCAGTGTGACGTGCATGCCGCAGTTTTATGCTCTGCAGCGCGCCTTCAGCATTTCTGAAGAAATGATGAAGGCATCAGGAAATTAACGCGCTGACAGCGGTGGTACTGGGCGCTGTTCAGGCCCCGTGTACCAGGAAAGCGGACGGATCAACCGATTATCGGCACCCTGTTCAATCACATGTGCCGACCAGCCCGTGATGCGGGATGCGACGAAGATCGGCGTGAAGAGCGGGATTTCAAAACCCATCAGGTAGTAGGCAGGGCCTGCCGGGAAATCGAGATTCGGGTGGATATTCTTCTTCTCCAGCATCTCACCAGCCAGGATGCGGCTAATCTCCATCCAGGTCTTATCGCCCACAACTTCGGCCATTTTCTCGGCGTATTTGCGCATGGTGGGCACGCGGCTATCGCCAGTCTTGTAGACGCGATGGCCAAAGCCCATGACCAGCGCCTTATGGTCGAAGCGGCTTTGGATCCATTCGCGGGCAAGCTTCGGGTCACCGATTTCCTTCAGCGTATGCATCACCGCCTCATTGGCGCCGCCATGCAGCGGTCCCTTGAGCGAAGCGATGCCCGCGGTGATCGCGCCATGCATGTCCGCACCTGAGGATGTCACCAGCCGCGCCGTATAGGTGGAGGCGTTGAAAGTGTGCTCCGCATACAGGATCATGGAAACATCGAAAGCCTTCAGCACTTCGGGCTGCGGCACCTTGCCCAGGATCAGGTTGAAAGCGTTCTCGGCAAAGCTATGCGCGGGGTTCGGCGCCACCACCGGCAGGCCGCGGGAAGCACGATAGGCCGCCGCAATCGCCGTTGGGATCTTGGCGAACAACCGCTTCGCCTTGCGGTATTGTGCGGGCTGGGAAACATCGGCGGTCTCAGGGTCTTCCAACCCCATGAAGGAAACTGCCGTGCGGATGGCATCCATCGGGTGCGCATCCTTGGGGAATTCGCGGATCACGCGATGCAGCGCGGGGCTGATCTCACGATCGGCAGCGGTTTCCGCCTTGAAGGCGGCAAGCTGCTGGGCATTGGGCAATTCGCCTTCCCACAGCAGATAAGACACTTCCTCAAAGCTGCAATTCTCCGCCAAATCCTGCACCGCATAGCCGCGATAGGTCAGGCTATTCGTCTCCGGCATCACCTTGGAGACGGCGGAGACATCGGCGTAGACGCCGACCAGGCCCTTGTAGATTTCGGGTTTCGTGGTTTCGTTCATCGGGTTTCTTCCCTTGCTTTGTGGCTTTGGGCCGGCGCACGCGGCGCCGACCCTGCCTTCCTCAATCAACAGTTCAGAAGATGCCGGGCTTGCTGTCCAGCAGGCCGCCCGCGGGCAGCGCCACATTCAGCGCGCTGAGTTCACCCGCCTTCAGCTTCGTCAGATCCTGCACCACTTCCAGGAAGCGGTTAGACTCACGGGTTGAGATGATGCCATCGGTGATGGTCTTGAACTTGCGGATGTAATCCGCCCGACCGAAGGGCTTGGCGCCATTCGGATGGGCATTGGCGAC
>CAIYMY010000052.1 GCA_903927465.1 uncultured Rhodospirillales bacterium
ACAGCAATATCGCCTTCGGTACCTGGATTTCGGTGGAAGCGCTGCTGGCGCCCATCATTGGCGGTGCGGGCACAGTCTTTGGCCCACTGATTGGCGCGCTGATCCTGCAAGGCCTCAGTGAGGGCACCAAAATGCTGATCGGCAAAATTCCCGGCCTTGATCTGATCATCTTTGGTGCGCTGCTGATCCTGGTGGTGCGCTTTCCGTTGCATCGCATTCCGGGCCTGCTCGCCGCACGCTGGCGCGGCAAGGGGGCGCCATGACAGGGCAGGGGAGGGACCCCGCTTTCCTCGCGGTGCGTGATCTGACCAAGCGCTTCGGCGGGCTGACGGCGGTATCTGAAGCGACTTTCGATGTGCGGGAAGGCTCCATCACCGGGCTGATCGGCCCGAATGGTGCAGGCAAGACGACGCTTTTCGCCATGATCGCCGGCTTCGAACAGCCAAGCGCTGGGCTGGTGTTGCTGGATGGTGAGGAAATCACCGGGCGCAAACCGCATGATTTGGCGAAGCTTGGCCTGGCGCGCACCTTCCAGATTGTGCAGCCCTTTGCTGGACTATCGGTGCGCGAAAACATCGCTGTTGGAGCTTTTCTGCGCTTGCCGAAGCGCCGCGATGCCTTGGCGCTGGCGGAAGAAGTAGGCCAACGCCTTGGCCTTGGCCCGCAATTAGACAAACCCGCGGCAGCGCTGACCGTGGCGGGGCGTAAGCGCTTGGAAGTGGCGCGTGCCCTCGCGACCCGCCCGCGCATATTGCTGCTGGATGAGGTATTGGCGGGGTTGAATCCGTCTGAACTCCGCGATTTCCTGCCGGTGTTCCAGGATATTCGCGCGGGTGGTGTCACTATCCTCATGATCGAACATGTGATGCAGGCGGTGATGAGCCTCTGTGAACATGTGCATGTTCTGGCGGGTGGGCGGATCATCGCCTCGGGCGAGGCCGCCGAGGTGGTGGGCAACCCCGCAGTGATTGAGGCCTATCTTGGCCCCGGGGCCGCGCAAAGGTTGGCCGCTCATGCTTGAAATCAAAGCGCTTGAGGCCGGCTATGGCGAAACCCTGATCCTACGCGGCATTGATCTGAGCGTGGCCGAAGGCGCGTTGGTTGCGGTGCTCGGCGCCAATGGCGCGGGCAAGACGACGCTGAACATGACCATCAGCGGTGTGGTGCGCCCGCGCGGTGGGCAAATCCGTTTCGCGGGGCAGAGCCTGGCTGCGCTATCCCCGCCGGAAATCGTTTCGCTTGGCCTGATCCATGTGCCGGAAGGACGCAAGATTTTCCCGAATCTGAATGTGCGCGAAGTGTTGGAACTTGGTTCCTATCGTCGCGCGCGTGCCAATCGTGCGCGCAATCTGGAACGCGTCTTTGGCATTTTCCCGCGCCTGGCGGAGCGAACCCGCCAGGCCGCCGGCACGCTTTCGGGCGGAGAGCAACAAATGCTCGCCATCGGGCGCGGGCTGATGGCGGAACCGAAGCTTTTGATTCTGGATGAACCATCGCTCGGCCTTTCGCCTTTACTGGTCGAGGATATGTTCACGCTAATCCGACGCCTGCATGCGGATGGGCTCACCATCATGCTGGTAGAACAAAACGTGGCGCAAAGCTTGGAAGTTGCGGATCAGGCACATGTGCTGGAAAATGGCGTAATCAGCTTGAG
>CAIYMY010000053.1 GCA_903927465.1 uncultured Rhodospirillales bacterium
ATCGGCTTTTTACTGCTGATCGCCTTCCTGTTTTTGGGCCTGCATGTGGCCGTGGCGATGTTCCTGATCGCGCTGCTGGGCGCGGCGTTATACCTCGGCCCACCCTTGGTCGCGGCTTTTGGCACGCAGCTTTGGGGTGCCATGGAAGATTACGTGCTGCTTTCCATCCCGCTTTACATTCTGCTGGGAGAAATCCTGGTGCGGTCTGGTTCAACGGATAGGCTTTATCGATCACTGGCGGATTGGCTGAATTTTCTGCCCGGTGGCTTGCTGCACACGAATATCGGCGCATCTGCGGTGTTCTCCGCCGTGTCCGGTTCTTCTGTTGCGACCGCAGCGACGATTTCAACCGTCGCGCTGCCTTCCTTCCGCAAGCGCCGCTATGATACGCGCTTGGTGTTGGGTTCGATCGCGGCCGGCGCATCGCTTGGCAATCTGATCCCGCCGGGCATTGCGCTGATTGTCTATGGCGCCATGACGAATACGTCCGTCGGGCAGCTTTACGCTGCCGCCGTGGTGCCGGGCATTGCGATGACGGTGCTGTTCATGGGCACCATTATCCTAATCGCCCTGGTCAGGCCGGATTTGGTACGGCAGAAGGAAGTGGCCGATCCGCTGCGGGAAAGGCTGAAGCGGCTCGTGGATTTGCTGCCACCCTTCTTGATTTTCGGCATCATCATGGGATCGATCTACACAGGCTGGGCGACGGTGACGGAAAGCGCCGCCCTTGCGGTGGTGGCTGCCTTGCCGATTGCCGCGTTTTACGGCCGGCTTAATTTCCGCATGCTGCATGATTGCTTCGTCGCCACCGCCAATCTGACGGCGATGAGCATGTTGATCCTGGCCGTTGCCTTCTATCTGAACTTCGTCATGGGTCTGCTTGGCGTGACACCCGCGCTTGGCGCTTTTGCTACGAGTATTGGCGCCAGCCCGCTGGAACTGATTATTGCGCTGACGGTATTCTATTTGCTGCTCGGCATTTTCTTTGAAACCCTGCCCATGCTGGTGGGCACCGTGCCCGTGGTTTTCCCGGTGATTATCGCCGCCGGCATTGATCCGGTCTGGTTCGGTGTTTTCATCGTGCTGATGTGCGAGATTTCGCTGATCTCGCCGCCTGTCGGCATGACGCTTTACGTCATTCAGGCAGTGCGGCGCGAAGGCACAATTGCCGAGGTGTTTCAAGGCACCGTGCCGTTCTTCATCGCCATGGTGGTGATGACAGCGCTGCTGATCGCTTTTCCGGAAATGGCGCTCTGGCTGCCCCGGATCAGCTTCGGGCCATAGGTCTTGATCTGGAAATCAGCGGCGCATCCTGCCATGAGGCGCGCATGAAACGCCGCGCACGCAGGTTTGGAAGATGCTGATTCTCGCCCTTGAAGGCGCGCTCGCGCAGTGTTCTGCGGTGCTTCTGCGCGATGGCATCGTACTGGCCGCGGCCCTGCATGACGCACCGCGCGGCCAGCCCACGGCCCTGCCCCCCATGGTGGAGCAGGTGTTGGCGGAAGCGGGGGTCGCGCCTGCGGCGCTGGACGCCATCGCAGTCGGCGTCGGGCCGGGCGGATTTACCGGGCTGCGCACCGCCATTGCGCTGGCGGAGGGCTTGGCGCAAGCGCTCGGTAAGCCCTTGATTGGGGTGACCACGGGGGAGGCTTTGGCCGCGGAAGTGCCAAAAGCCTTGCGGTCAGACCGGGCGCTTTGGTCCGTGCTGGATCAGCGCCATGGCCGCGTTATACTTGAAATCTTCCGGCCCGGGGCTGCCCTGCCCGAAGCGCCCGTTATTCTGCCGCTGGCAGCCCTGCCTGATCCTGAAGGACCTATTTTGTTGATCGGTGATGCGGCGGCGTCGGTGGTGGCGGCGCTTACCGCCCGCGGCTTTCAGGCCAGCGCCGAGCCATCCGCCCTACCCTCGGCGCAGGCGGTGGGGCAAGTTGCGCATCAGCGGCTTATCGGCACCCTGCCCCCGCGCAACGCTGCGCCGCTTTATGCCGAACCGCCGGCCACCACACGGCCAGAATAGGTCCCATGGCAGCGCATATCGAAGCTGTGGGGCCTGAGGCAGCAGCGCTACTCGCGGAAATCCATGCCGAGGCCTTCCCGGCCAACCAGGCTTGGGGGGCGGCGGCAATGGCGCCCATGTTGGAACTGCCGGGGCATTTTGGCCTGGTTGCTATCAGGCAGGATCAGCCGCTTGGCTTTACCTTGGCGCGGGCGCAGGGGCCGGAAGCCGAAATAGTGACGATTGCCGTGCGGCCAGGGGCGCGCGGCCAAGGATTTGGGCGCCTTTTGCTGGCCAGCGTCATGGCCGAAGCGGCGCGGCGCGGCGCGGTCGAAATATTCCTGGAGGTTGCAGAACCCAACGCCGCCGCTCGCGCGCTATACGCCGGAGCTCAGGCGCGAGAGGTTGGGCGAAGGCCGCGCTATTACGCCGATGGCTCGGATGCCTTGGTCCTTCGGATTGCCTTGGCTGGACCAATTAAATCTTGAACATCGTTACAGTCGGCTCTTTAGGAATTTCACCCCCGGCGCAGCAGGATAATGGATTCCCCGTTTTCTTCATCCACTATGCCTACCACCTCATGCCCCTGTTCCTGCGCGGTCAGGGGGACATTGCGGCGCGGCTCCGCACCACGCAGCCGGATTTCCAACATTTGCCCGGTTGTCATCTGGTCGAGCGCAAGACGCACCAGGACGAACGTCATCGGACAGATTTCCGATGAGATATCAATGCGATGATCTGGGTTTACGACGGGTGGGTTCATGACAATCACGGCGCTCCAATAGGGCGCTCTTCTTTTAGGATATACGGATCAATCCAGTAAACACGCGATGAATGCCTTAAGGAACCTCTGATTAACTGCGCTATGGTATCAATTTTTGTGCGGTTACGGCGATCTCGATCAGCTTTGCCCTATTTTTGATCGCTTGCCCGTCCACTTTCGCTGTGGAGTTTGCTGCCTTGACCACTTCCAGACCCAATTCACCTGTCAGGCGTGACAGTATCGCATCAGAACACGCCTCTTCATGTAAAGATTGGCAAGCGCACAGAGAACCTCAAAGCGCGTCCCGTTCTTCGCCAGGCCCCGATAGCGGACATGGGTGAAACCAAAAATCCGCTTGATCACCAGCAGCGGATGTTCGCCCTTCGCACGCACACGTGATTTGGTGGCGTTCTTCGCGCGCTCTTCATCTGACAAGGGGTGGCCGCGCGATCCTCTGCGGTGGGTC
>CAIYMY010000054.1 GCA_903927465.1 uncultured Rhodospirillales bacterium
ACCACCAATCGGGATGATCAGCAGGAAGCCCAGCACCAAGGACAGGATGGCAATCATCCAGAACAGCACATCACTGCCCGTGATCACGAACAGTACCACCAGCACCGCCAGCAAAATGCCAAGCCCCAGGTTCAGCATATGCTGACCCTTGAACATGATGGGCGCGCCAGACATGCGGCCATCAAGCTTCGCGAAGGCAATCACAGAACCCGAGAAGGTAATGGCACCAATCGCAAGACCCAGTGACATTTCAACCAGCGACGCGCCCTTGATATTGCCGCGCACGCCAATGCCAAAGCTCTCCGGCGCATAAAACGCCGCAGCCGCCACAAACACCGCCGCCAGACCCACCAGCGAATGGAAGGCCGCGACAAGCTGCGGGAGCGACGTCATTTGAATGCGTTGGGCAACAATGGTGCCGATGGCGCCGCCAATGGCCAAGCCCGCAATCACCAGCCCAATGCCGCTAATGCTCATGCCTGGCTTCAGCAGGGTGGCCGCAATCGCCACCGCCATGCCGATCATGCCAAGCATATTGCCCTGGCGGCTGGTTTCCGGATGGCTCAAGCCGCGCAGCGCCAGGATGAACAATACTGACGCAACAAGATAAGCCAGTGTCAAAAGGGTCGTCGCCATGGCGTCAGCTCCCCTTCTTCTTGAACATGGCCAGCATTCGGCGCGTCACCATAAAGCCGCCAAAAATATTCACGGCAGCAAGCGTCACGCCGATGAAGCCGAAAATCTTTGCCGCTGTGCCTTCCGCAGTGCCGGCGGCGAGGATAGCGCCCACCACAATCACCGATGAAATGGCATTGGTCACACCCATCAGCGGCGAATGCAGCGCGGGCGTCACATTCCACACCACGTGATAGCCGACAAAGCAGGCGAGCAAGAAGATTGTCAGCAAATACAAAAACGGCTCAGCCGCCGCAGCCATGGGGGCCACGGCTTCCGCCGCCCGGCGGGCCTGTTCAGCCAATTCCAGCGCGCGCTGTGCCGTGCTGGCCGCCTGATTGGCGAGTTCGGTCGCGTTCATCCGAATTCTCCTTAGCCTGCCTGAGCCGGCTTCATTTGCGGGTGCACCACGGCGCCGCCGCGCGTGAGCGCAACACCCTTCACAATGTCATCATCTTCCGGGAGTTTCGGCGCCTTCGCGTCCTTATCCCAGAAGGTCGTCAGGAAGGTCAGCAGATTGCGCGCATAAAGCGCAGAAGCCGCCGCCGGAATGCGCCCGGGCCAATTGGTATAGCCCAGGATCTTCACGCCATTTTCTGTGACGAAAAGCTCACCGGGCTTGGTCAGCGCGCAATTGCCACCAGCGTCTGACGCGATATCCACAATCACGGCACCCGGCTTCATGGCAGCCACCATCTCGGCCGTTACCAGAATGGGCGCGCGGCGGCCTTGCACCAAAGCGGTGCAGACAACCACATCCTGCTTGGCGATATGCGCTGCCACCACTTCCGCCTGCTTCGCATAGAAAGCGGCGGAAAGCTGCTTGGCATAGCCGCCCGCGGTCTGCGCGGCCTTGCTTTCCTCATCCTCGTAACCCACGAAGCTGGCACCGAGGGATTTGATTTCTTCCTTGGCGGCGGGGCGCACATCGGTCGCCGAAACACGGCCACCAAGGCGCCGCGCGGTGGCGATGGCCTGCAAGCCCGCAACACCCGCACCCATGATGAAGGCATTGGCCGCGGGCACGGTGCCGGCGGCAGTCATCATCATCGGAAAACCCTTGTCATAGGCGGTCGAGGCTTCAACCACGGCGCGGTAGCCGGCCAAATTCGCCTGAGAAGACAGCACATCCATGGATTGCGCGCGGGTGATGCGCGGCAGCAATTCCATGGAGCAAGCGTCAATCCCGGCAGCGGCATAGCGCCCGGCGGCATCGGCATCGGCGGCAAGGGTCGCGATCAACAGCGCCCCGCGCGGGATCAGCGCCAACTCATCCAACGCGCCTTCGCCGGCGGCGAGAGGGGCGCGCACCTTCAGCACGATATTGGCGTCCGCCAGCGCCCCGGCGGCATCGGCAGCCAGGCTGGCGCCTGCTTCCGCGAAGGCAGCATCGGTAAAGCCAGAGGCCAGGCCCGCACCGGCTTCAACAGCCAAGGTGCAGCCCATGCCGATCAGCTTCTTCACGGTCTCCGGCGTCGCGGCAACCCGCGTCTCACCGGCCCGACGTTCTTTCAGAACGGCCACTTTCATAAGGGATACCCCCACAGGACTAGATTGTGCGCCGCACTACAGGTGCCGCGCCCTGGTGTCCACCCAGGCAGGCCCTTCCAGAAGGGGGTGGGACGCCAAATTGCAAGCCCGGAGAGGAGTTCTTGGGTCGAGATATGCCTTGCGCTTGGGGATTTCCCGGGCCCAGACTTGGCCTGACTGCGATCAACGCAGCGGGAGGAAACCATATGTCCATGAACCGCCGCCATTTGGCGCTGGCTGGGGCCGCGGCCCTGACACTCGCCCATCTTACCCCCTCAACCGCCCTGGCCCAGGGCAGCGATGCCGCTGGCGTCGCTGCGGCGGTGGAGGCACTGACCAAGGCCATGCTGGCCGGGGATCGCGCCGGGCTGATGGCCGTGACGCATGAAAGGCTCAGCTACGGCCATTCCGCTGGCCGGATCGAAAACCGCCAGCAATTCATTGATCCGCTGGCGAACAAGACCTCGATCTTCCGGTCCATGAATGTTTTGGATCAGACGATTGATGTTGTCGGCGATGACGCCATTGTGCGTCATGTGCTGCGAGGCGAATCCGAAAGCAATGGGCGCGTGAACCCGGTGAATATCGGTATTCTCCAAGTCTGGAAGAAGCAGGCCGATGGCTGGAAGCTGCTCGCGCGGCAGGCGTTCACGCGGCCAAGCTGAATTTCAGGCGACCCGATCTGGGCCGCCCTGAAAGCCAATCTCGCAAACACTGCCGCCGTGAAAGCGCGCGGCAGGGCTGCCGGGCGGGGCCGCCTTGTCGGCCAATTCGGCGGCCCAATCTTCGGCATTGTCGCGCGGCGTGAAGCCGATATGGGCGCGCGCCGCGCCATCCCCGCCCCATTTGGCGCGGCTATTGGCTGAAACGCCGTAGAGCACCAAAAAATGAAAGCTGGGCGCCAAAACGCAAGCACGCGCAAGCGCCGCCATATCCCCGTGGCTGATCCAGGCGCCCAATTCCCGCGCATTGCCGGGGCGCGCGCGAAAGGCGCCAATGCGCAGGCACGCAACCGCCATCCCGAACTTATCCGCATGCAAGCGCGCCAAGGCTTCCCCATAGGCTTTGCTGGCGCCGTAAAAGCCGCTGGGGCGGGGCGGTACATCGGGGCCAACAGGTTCTTCGGCCGGATAAAACCCGATCACATGATTGCTGGAAGCGAAAATGATGCGCTTCACGCCATGCTGACGCGCAGCCGCAAAGACCGTATGCGTGCCGATAATATTGGCGTGCAGGATCTCATCCGGGCTACCGCCGGTCTCGCGCGGGATGCCGGCCAGATGGATGACGCAATCCACGCCTGCCATGGCGGTATCCATCACCGCCGGGTCTGTGACATCGCCCATGATGGTTTCAGCAGCCGCTGCATCCGCAATGGGGCGTTGATCGAGCAAGCGCAGCACCCCGGCTGTATCCAACAGCGCGGGCCGAATGACGCTGCCGATTTCGCCCGCCGCGCCGGTGATCAGCAGGCGGCGCCATTTTGGGGAAGGGGTGCTCATTCAGCGGTGATCTTCGCCTCGGCAACAATGCGGCCAAGCTTTTCGGATTCCGAAATCATAAAGGCCTGGCTTTCTTCCAGGCTGAAGCCCTGCACCTGCAGCCCCTGTTCTTCAAAGCGCGCGCGGAGTGTGGGTTCGCGCATGGCGGAAAGCACAATGCCATGCAGGCGGCGCATGATCGGTTCCGGCACGCCTGTCGGCGCAAAAAGCCCGAAGAAATTGACCAATTCATAATTGGCCATGGGCGCGAATTCCGCGACGGCGCCGACATCCGGCAATTGCGCCATGCGTTCGCGCGAGGTTACGCCAATGGCACGGATGCGCCCTTCGCGGATCAGTGATAGCCCTGACGCCAGCGAATTATAGCCAAATTGCACCTGCCCCGCCGCGATATCCAGCACAGCCGGCCCAGACCCGCGATAGGGCACATGCAGCGTATCCACCCCCGCGACGCGATTGAACAATTCCCCCGCCAAATGCTGCGGATTGCCAATGCCTGATGACGAGTATGAGAATTTCCCCGGATTGGCCCGCGCCGCCGCAACCAATTCCGCGACATTGGTAAAGGGCGCGCCCGGGAAACCCATGATCACGATCGGCACCTTCACCATGACCATGACAGCGCGCATATCCCGCCCTGGATTATAGGGCAGGCGTTCCTTGTACATATGCGGGTTGATGGCGGTCTCCCCAGCACCGCCCAGCATGAGCGTATAGCCATCCGCCGGCGAATTGCAGAGCGCCTGCGCACCGATAATGCCTGCCGCGCCGGAACGGTTCTCCACCACCACAGGTTGCCCCAGCGCCGCGCGCAAAGGTTCGGCGATCAGCCGCGCGGTAATGTCCTGACCGCCCCCGGCCGCATAGGGCACCAGGATGCGGACAGGACGATTTGGATAGCCATCCTGTGCGCGAAGAATGCCCGGACTTGCCAGAATGCCCGCGCCCAAAAGCGCGGCACTGCGTCTGCTGATCATGTGTCCTCCTGCCCCGGGGCCTGGTGCCCCGGAATTATTTGCAGGAAGCCTAAAGCAGTTTCGCCTGGTCGTGAAATCAGCCTGGGTTCGCGGTTGGCGGCACGCCTGCTTCCGTCAACGCCGCCTGCTGCCGTTCAGCGACTTTCGCCACATCAAAATCGGCGACCAATTCCTGGAACAGTTGATGCCAGTTTAGTTTGGCATTGAGCCGCAGGAACACCGCGCCAAGCCCAATCGCCGCGCGATCCATCAGCGGGAATTCGCGCGGGATGCGCACGCCGCCGGTGCGCTTCAGCCCGGCATGCACTTCCTCGGCAATCTTGCGCCCATATTGGGTGTCATCACTTTCCTGAATGGGCCGCACGCGGTCTTCCAACAGCGGTTCGTAAAGGAAGCGCGCCCAAAGGTTCAGCACCTCCATGGTTTCGCGCTTCAAATCCTTGAAGCCCCATATGCGATAGGCTTCCGCCGCCTTGTCGAAATCCCCATCACGCACCGCTTCATACAGCATGATCACGCCGCCCACGAAGCGAGGGTCGAAAATCCGCACCACGCCGAAATCGAGCAGATTGATCCCAAAGCCACCATTATCCGGCAAATCAGACCGCACCTGATAATTGCCAAGATGCGGGTCGCCATGGATCACACCATAGCGATAAAACGGCACATACCAGGCGCGGAACAAGGCGCGGGCATAGGCAGCGCGTTCTTCCTCGGGCGGGTCCTCATCAATGCGTGCCTGAATGGCGCGGCCATCCAGCCATGACATGGTCAGCAAGCGCTTGGTGCAAAAGGCTTCCACCGGCACGGGCACGCGCACGCCCGGCACATCACGCAGCATGATGCCATAAAGCCGCTGCTGCGATGCTTCGCGCAGGTAATCCAGTTCTTCGCGCAGACGGTCCGAAAGCTCAAGATAGGCTTCCTCATTTTCAAGCGCGCTATCCATGCGGCGATAAAGGCTCATGGCGATTTTTAATTGCCGTAGATCAGCCTCCACCACGCTCGCCATATCCGGGTATTGCAGCTTGCAGGCCACGCGCTGGCCATCCGGCAGCACGGCGCGATGCACCTGGCCAAGCGATGCCGCAGCCGCAGCCTCACGCTCGAAAGATTTGAATTTGCTTTCCCAGGCCGGGCCCAATTCACTCATCATGCGCCGGCGCACAAAGGGCCAACCCATGGGCGGCGCATTGGCCTGAAGCGTCGCCAATTCCTTGGCGATTTCGGGCGGCAGCGCATCCGGCACGGTGGAGAGGAATTGCGCGATCTTCATCATGGGCCCTTTGAGGGAACCCAGCACCGCCTTCAAATCCTCAGCATGCTTTTCGTCTGATTTCAGGCCGAAGAGCTTATGGCCGGCAACGCGCGCTGCCATGCCCGTGACGGCACCGGAAGTGCGCACCATGCGGCGCACTTCGCCAAAAATCGAATGGGCTTCGCGATCTTCAGCCATCCGCGCGCTCAATCTCATCAATGAAGCCGGCAATCACATCAAGCCCGCGCGTCCAGAAGGCCGGGTCAGCGGCATTGAGGCCAAAGGGTGCCAGCAATTCCTTGTGCCGCAAGGTGCCGCCGGCGCGCAGCATCTCAATATACTTCGCCTCAAAATTCTTCACACCGCCATCGCGATAGACACCGTAGAGCGCATTCACCAGGCAATCGCCAAAGGCATAGGCATAGACATAAAAGGGCGTGTGGATGAAATGCGGGATATAGGACCAATAGACGTTGTAATCAGGCGAGAAATCAAAAGCCGGACCCAGGCTTTCGACTTGCACCTGCATCCAAAGTTCACCGATCTGTTCTGACGAAAGCTCACCCTTGGCGCGCGCGTCATGCAATAAAGTTTCAAACCGGTAGAAGGCGATCTGGCGCACCACCGTGTTCAGCATATCCTCAACCTTGGCGGCGAGCAGCCCACGGCGGCGGCGCGGATCAGCTTCAGCATCCAGCACGGCGCGGAAGGTCATCATCTCACCGAATACGGAGGCGGTTTCAGCCAAAGTCAGCGGTGTTGAGGACATCAGATAGCCCTGTTCGCCCGCCAGCACCTGATGCACGCCATGGCCCAATTCATGCGCCAGCGTCATCACATCCCGCGCCTTGCCGTGGTAATTCACCAGCAAATAGGGATGCGCTGAAGGCACGGTGGGGTGCGCGAAGGCGCCCGATGCCTTGCCGGGGCGGAGTGCGGCATCAATCCAGGGCTTGTCAAAGAACTCCCGGCCAATTTCCGCAAGGCGCGGGCTGAAGGCGCCATAGGAATCCAGCACTTTGGAGACAGCCTTGGGCCAGGGGATCAGGCTGTCATCCTGATCGGGCAGCGGTGCATTGCGATCCCAATGCTGCAATTTTTCGAGCCCAAGCCATTTCGCCTTCATGGCGTAATAGCGATGCGACAGGCGCGGGAAGCTGGCGCGCACAGCGGAAACCAAAGCCTCCACCACCTCATCTTCCACCATATTGGCGCGGTTGCGCGCCGACCCTGGGCGCGGGTAGCGCCGCCACTTGTCAATAATCTCCTTGTCTTTCGCCAAGGTATTCGTGATCAGCGTGAACAGTCGGCCTTTCTCAGTGAAGGCTGCGGATACCCCTTTGGCAGCGGCCTCACGCACCGCGCGATCGCCATCGGAAAGCTTATTCAGCGCGTCAGAAACCGTCAGGCTTTCCGCGCCACTCGGCAGCGGGACGTTCACCTTCATGGTCGCGATGGTTTCGTCAAACAGCCGGTTCCAGGCGGATCGGCCCGTCACTTCCTTCTCGTGCAGCAGCTTTTCCGCCTCATCGGAAAGCTGATGCGGGCGAAACACGCGAAGGTCGCGCAGCCAAGGCCGGAAATGGGCGAGGGCAGGGGAGGCAGCGCATTTGCCATCCAGCACCGCATCTTCCAGCCGGTTTAATTCCAGCGTGAAGAAAATCAGATGGCTGCTGATCGTGGTCGCGCGTTCCTGCATGGTTTGATAGAAGCGGCCATTGGCCGGGTCTTCCGCATCGCCGCTGAAGACCAACTGCGCATAGGACATGACACGGCCGAGCACTTCCTCAATCGCCTCATATTCGGCAATCGCCGCCGCCAGGTCATTGCCCGAAATGGCGGTAAGCTTGCCGGCAAGCCTGGCGGAAAAGGCCCTCGCCTTGGCCTCGGCGCCGTCAAGGTCGCACATGAGCGCCGGGTCATCCGGCGCCTTGTACAGGTCCGAAAGGTCCCAAACGGGCAGGTTGGCGGCGGCGCCGCCGCCATCAAGCGGGGCGCGGAGCGGGGTGGGGATGGTGTTTCTGGTCACCCCTCTCATATAGACCGAAGCGGCGCGCGGCCAAGCGCCCAAGCGGGAGAAGGGGAGGCGAATGCCCTATACGGATCAAGGATGGCCCAATCTGCCGGCCATGATGCTGGCGCGGGCGCGGGAATGGCCGACCAAGCCGCTATTTCGCTTCTGGCGCGGCAAGGCGTGGCAGAGCCTGAATTGGGCGGAATTCGCGGGCCAGGTGGCGGCGCTGGC
>CAIYMY010000055.1 GCA_903927465.1 uncultured Rhodospirillales bacterium
CCAGGCCCTGCGGCAGGAAGGCACCATTGTAGTAAGGCACTGTGGAGACAGGCTTGCGTGCGGCATAGACATAGGCCGGATAGTAGATCATCAGCATGATCGCTTCCTCACCAATCGCGATATCGGTTGCTTGCGCGAAAAGCGCGTCGCGCTTGGCCTCATCCATGGTCTTCAGCGCTTCCGCCACCAGCGCATCGGCGCGCGGGCTGGAATGGCGCGTGCGATTGGCTGTGCCAAGCCCGGCGTCACGATTAAAAGTATGGAGCAACGCGCGATAGGCGTAGCTGATGTTATCCGCGCCATATTGTGCCGCCATCACCGTGAAGGCCTGCCGCGCGGCGGCCGGAAAATAGGCCGCATTGGGCATGGTTTGCACTTCGGTCTTCACGCCAATGCGTGTCCAGAATTGCGCAATGGCCTGCGCCACTTTTTCATCATTCGGGTAGCGGTCATTCGTGGCGTGGATCGTGATTTGAAACCCATTCGGATAGCCCGCTTCCGCAAGCAAGCGCCGCGCACGATCGGGTTCAAACGCCACGGGTTTGAGGCGTGGGGAGGTGCCTGGCGTGCCCGGCGGCAATACATCCGAAGCAACGGAAGCCGCGCCTTCCATGACACGATCCACAATCGCCGCGCGATTGATGGCATGCGATAGCGCAAGCCTGACCCGCACATCCTTGAGCGGGTTCTTCGTCATCGCCTGGCCGTTATTGTCGCGGATATGGGGCGATACATCGCGGTCCATATCCAGCGCCACATACATCACACGCATGCCGGCGATTTGCGAGACATCAGTCGCCGCATTGCTGCGCAGCCGCGCGATATCGGGGATGGAGACTTCGTCTATGGCTTGCACATCGCCGGAGAGCAGGGCGGCGATACGCCCAGAATCATTCGGGATGACGCGGAATTGCACTTCCTCAAATTCTGGCCTTGGGCCGAACCAATGCGGATTGCGGCGCATGGTGACGAATTCGCCGAAGCGGTAATCCACCAGCGTATAGGGGCCGGAAAATAGCCGCGCCTTGCCGGCATTGAAATCGGTGGGCTTGAAATCCTCACCGAGCGATGCGGGGACAATGGCAATTTCCGTGAGGTCCTCCGCCATGAAGGGATAGGGTTCTTCGGTTTTAATCAGCAGGCGCCCAGCATCCAGGATTTCGACATCCTT
Organism: uncultured Rhodospirillales bacterium; assembly: GCA_903927465.1. Taxonomy (GTDB): domain Bacteria; phylum Pseudomonadota; class Alphaproteobacteria; order Acetobacterales; family Acetobacteraceae; genus Neoroseomonas. The sequence continues at coordinate 1,172 of CAIYMY010000055.1, forward strand.
GATGGCGCGCACAAAAATCTGATAGCCGCCGGCTGAACCTTCCAGGCGCGGAATGCGCCGGATGGAAAAGGCAACATCCTGCGAGGTAATGGGGCTGCCATCGCTGAATTTCGCCGCGGGGTTCAGCGTGATTTCCCAGGCGCGGCCATCACCCACCGCCCGCCAGGATTGCGCGATACCCGGCGTGGGCTTGCCATCCGGTGTCATGCCGATCAGCCGCGCATGGCAGCCACGAAGCAGATTCTGCTCACCCGCAAGGCGAAATTGCGGGTCCATGGAAGTCGGGCTTAGCTTGATGCCAACCCGCAGCACGCCACCCGGCATGGGCTGCGCCGCCGCACCTTGGCTCAGCACAAACAGGCTTGTGCCGAAGCCTGCGAGAAATTCGGAACGTTTCAGCATGGCGGCCCCCTTATTTCAGGGTCAGAGCTTCGCCCTCAGCGCGCTTCAGCGCAAGCGGCGCGGTCTTCCGGCAGGGAAAGCGTGATGGCCCAACAGAGCCCGAGCATCACCGCAGCACCCGCTAAGGCGCCCATGATGCCCGCCATTTGATAGAGCAAGCCCGACAGCATCGTGCCGGCAAAGCGCCCGGCGGCATTGGCGGCGTAGTAGAAGCCCACATCCTCGGCGGCTTTTTTGGAGCCGGCATAAGCCAGGATCAGATAGGAATGGAGCGAGGAATTCACCGCAAAGGCAAAGCCAAACACCAAAAGCCCCGCGACCAGGACCAGATCAGCGCGGCCCACATCAAGCCAAAGTGCGGCCATGAGCGCGGGCGGAATCACTGCAAGGCCAAGGCACCAAAGTCGCGCAGCCGGCACTTCTGCGCTCAGCCCATCGGCGCTGCGCTGGATCAAAGATGGCGCAGCCGCCTGCACCAAGCCGTAACCGATGGTCCAAATGGCGAGGAAGCCACCCACTGCCGTGAAGCTCCACCCCGCAGAATAGAGAAACACCGGAAGGGCCACGACAAACCAGACATCGCGCGCGCCAAACAGCAGAATGCGCGCCGCCGCAAGTAGATTTACGCCGCGATCGCGCGCCATGAATTCCCGCATGGAAGCTGACGCCTTGGCCTTGCCCATCAGCGGCGGGAGGGAGGCCACAACGCCAAGCAACACCAGCCCAAGCAGCGCGGCCATCAGCCAAAGTGCGCCCTGAAAGCCCAGCGCTTCCAGCAGTACGCCACCCAGGAAAAACCCGACACCCTTCATCGCGTTCTTGCTGCCAGTGAACCAGGCCACCCAACGGAACAACCGACCAGACGCATCACCCGCCGTCAGCTTGATCGCGGATTTGGACGCGGTTTTGGTGATATCCTTCGCGATGCCGCAAATGCCTTGCGCCAGCACCACCCAAGCCAGCGCCATGGCTGGCACCCAGCCTGGCGATAGCGCTGACAGCATCAGGAAACCTGCGATTTGCGCGGCCAGCCCCACCGCCAACATGCGCGCAATGCCAAAGCGCGTGGCGAGCCAACCGCCGACAAGGTTGGCGCCGATCCCTGCCGCTTCATACAGCAAAAAAAGAAAAGCCAACGCGAATGGTGAATAGCCAAGCTTGTGAAAATGCAGCAGCACCAGCATGCGCAAGGCGCCATCGGTCAGCGTAAAACCCCAATAGGCAGCGGTGACGATGGCGTAGTTGCGCATATCAGATGCCGTGCGCTTCCATGATGCAAGCCAGATCGACCATGCGGCAGGCATAGCCCATTTCATTGTCATACCAGGCATAGATTTTTGCCATGGTGCCATCCGTCACCAAAGTGGATAGCGCATCTATGATGGAACTGCGCGTATCGCGCGCATAATCGGCGGAAACCAAAGGCCGTTCCTCATAACCCAGAATACCAGCCAGCGGGCCTTCGGCGGCAGCGCGGAACAGCGCGTTCAATTCCTCGGCGCTGGTCGCACGCTGCAATTCAAACACGCAATCAGTGAGGGACGCATTCAGCACCGGCGCGCGCACCGCATGGCCATTCAGCTTGCCCTTCAATTCGGGATAGATCAGCGCAATCGCCGTTGCACTCCCGGTGGTGGTGGGCTGGAGTGAGAGCATGGCGGAACGCGCACGGCGCAAATCCTTATGCGGCGCATCGGTCACCACATTGGTATTGGTGGGGTCATGGATCGTGGTGATCTGACCATGCCTGATCCCAATCGCCTCATGCACCACCTTCACCACGGGGGCGAGGCAATTGGTGGTGCAGGATGCGGCAGTGACAATTGGGTGACGCGCGGGATCATAAAGCGCATCATTCACGCCCACCACGACATTAAGGACTGAGGCTTCCTTCACTGGTGCAGCAACAATCACGCGCTTCGCCCCGCGATCAAGATGCCCGCGCAGGGTGGCTTCGGTCAGGAATTTGCCGCTGCATTCCAGCACCAGATCAACACCAAGATCACCCCAGGGAATCGCCGCCGGTGTCGCGTGTTCCGTGAATCCGATGTGCTTGTCACCAACGCGCAAAGCATCCGCGCCTTCCGCCGCGATGGGCGTGCGCCAACGGCCCTGCACGCTATCAAAACTCAGCAAATGCGCCGAGGCTGCCGCACCGCCCTTCACTTCATTCACATGGACAATATCCAGCCGATTGGCGCGGCGCGGATCATCCTCACCACGCTCCGCTGCGCCGAAAGCCGCGCGGAACGCCAGGCGGCCGATGCGGCCCATGCCATTGATACCAACCCTCATGCCCGTGCCCCCGTCATCGGATTGCCCAAAGCTTCAACCCGTGTTTGCAGCGCCATGCGATCCAGGGTGGTGAAGGGAAGGCTGATGAAAATTTCCAGCCGGCGCCGCAGCGCCGCGTAAAGTTCATTCAGAAGCGTCGCGCGTTCGGCACCGGCGCCCGAGAATTTCGCGGGGTCCGGCAAGGGCCAGGCCGCGCTGGTGATGGTGTCGCCAAAATCTGGGCAGCGCTGGCCTTCCAGCGTATCGCAAAGCGCGATGATGAAATCGAAACGCTGCGCGTCGGTGCCGGCGAATTCTTCCCAGGATTTGGAGCGCAAAGGCGCGACATCATGCCCAAGCGCCTGTAGCTGCGCGAGCACTTCCGGCAAGGGACCATCCGGCGCGGGCTCAGAACCCGCGGAATAGGCGCGAAAACGCCCACCGCCGATACGATTCAAAATGGCTTCGGCCATGATGGAGCGCGCCGAGTTGCGCGTGCAGAGGAATAAGACCCGCAAGGCGCGTCCAGGCGCGGTGATGGGGGCTGTTGCCCCACCCAGAAACCCGACCAAAGCGGCAAAGGCCGCCGGGGCGCTGGCATAGAGCACCTGGCGCCCCTGGCGATGCGGTGTAATCAGCCCGGCGTCTTCAAGCGCGCGTAGATGGAAGGAAAGCGTGGAGGGCGGCACGCCCAGCGCCTCGGCAATTTCCCCTGCTGGCAGGCCCTCAGGTCTCGCGCTTTGCAGGTTCTGGATCAGGGCCAGGCGTGTGGGCTGGCCCAAGGCGGCAAAAGCCGCGGCGGCGGATTCTGTTTCCATGTTTCCAGTATAATGGAATCAACTTCCGGGACACGTGAAATTTTCATGACAGGGCGGGCGCCCTACCAGCCATTCACCCGATCCCAAACAGCAATCACCTCATCCCCGCCATCCACCACGTAGTACCGGTCATGCGCGGCGACGGTCAGGCAGGTGTGGTTCGGTGCCACGCGCACCAGGGCACCGACAGTTAGTTCCGCAAAGGGCAGTGGGCCATCGCCGCGCACTTCGCCATGTTCCTGATGGGTGCGCGCGACAATCGCCTCCCCGAAGGCCCATTTGCCTTGCCGATCCAGCATGACCCCAAAACCAAGATCCTTCGGCGCGGCCTGAGTGCTGCGATCCTTGGAAAGCGCAATCCCCCCCGCATCAATCAGCACCGCATTGCGGTCCTGCTTGCGGGAGGTGACGGCGGACAATACCGTCACCGCGATATCTTCCATGCCATGCGTGCCGATCTGCCCCTGGAACAAATCACCAAACATATAGACGCCAGCGCGGATATCCGTGATGCCCACCATGGATTGCCCGTAAAGCGCGGTCGGCGAAGACCCGGCAGAGACAACGCGCGGCGTGATGCCCATGCCGCGCAAACGCTCGGCGGCCAGCACCGCGCCGGCGCGTTCCGTTTCCGCCACCTTGCGCATGCCTTCTTCGCTGCGTTCCGCATAGGAATGCCCGGCATGCGTCATGATGCCAGCGCAGCGTGCCCCCAGGCGTTGCGCAATTTCCGCCAGCGCCGCTGAATCCGGCGCAATGCCGCCGCGGCCCTCGCCGCAATCAACCTCAATCAATGTCGGCAAAATGCCGGAATGGGCTGCGATAGCGCTGGCGACTTCCGGATCATCAGTGATGATTTTCAAATCATTGCCTTGCGCATTGATCGCCGCGATGGCGTCCAGCTTTTGCGGCGTGATGCCCACCGCGTAAATCTGATCGCGATAGCCACCACCGGCGAAATACCGCGCCTCAGCAATGGTGCTGACGGTGATCGGCCCATGATTGGGCGCTGCCAGCGCCGCAACCGCCAAGCTCTTCGCGGTTTTCATATGGGGTCGAAGCTTCAAGCCAGGATGCCGCGAAACGGCTTCGGCCATGCGCGCCAGATTGCGCTTCAAAATGCCGAGTTCCAGCACCAGGCAGGGTGTGGGCAGATCATCCAGCTTCATGGCCACTGCGCTTCCTTATCAATCGGCAAAACAGGTCTTGGCATATGCTTCCAATCGAAGCGCGTCAGAATGGGGGAGGTGAGGCCGGGGCAATCCACCTCAATAATCTGTTCATGCTTGAAGAATTCATCGAAGCCGCCGCGGAAATGCCCGCGAGACTTCACCACTACAGCGCGTGCCTTCCCCACATCCAAGCCGAGATGCTCGAAAAACGCCGGGTCGGCGCATTGTGTGCGAATGGAAATAACCACCACCGTCATGCCGCCAATCTGCAAGGCCGCCGTGGCGCCAAGCGTCATGGCCGTGCCGGCGAAAATACCGCGCCGCCCCGTCACGCGGCCATCGGAAAGCGCCACCACTTCCGCATCCGCGCTGAAGGGTTTGCTGAAGGGATCATCCACAGCGACATCACGGTTGAAGCGCGCGGTGAAGCGCGCACCCTTGCCCAGCTTGTGCGCTTCCGCCGCCAAGGCAGGATCATGGATCACGCCCACCAGGCAATCCTGCACACCGGCGCGATGGAAAGCTTCCAGAATCCACATGGTATTGCCGCGCCCGCCACCGCCCGGATTATCGGCAACATCCGCGAAAGCCAGCGACACGGGGCTATGCAGTGCTTTTTGCGTGGCATCTTCCAAGGCAGTCAGATTGGCGATGAAGCGCCCGCGCCTTTCCCATGCCGCCGCTGCTAGCCGGTCCGCCAGCGCTTCCGCCGCAGCCTGATTTGTCGCGGTGATGATCACCGCCATACCGTTGAAAGGTGTGTCGCCATAAGCAAAGCCGCCCATGATGGAAACATTGGCAATGCGCTGATCCTCTGCGGCCCATTCCTGGCCGAGATTGATCACCTCGGCATAGGGACCCTGCGCGGTCAGCATGGAAACCGTGGGCGCCACAATCGGCAAGCGGCGGAAGGCGCGATGGAAACGCTCACCAGCCAGAAGCCTGCGCATCAGCACGGCACTTTCCGCGCCGCGTTCGCGCATATCCAGATGCGGATTGGTGCGATAGCCGACAAAGGCATCGGTCAACGCCACCATGCGATCTGAAACATTGCCGTGCAGATCGTATGAACACACCAGGGGCACATCGCCCAGAATGTCACGAATCAGCGCCTGCAAACTGCCTTCCGGGTCAAGATCAGCGGTTGCCAGCCCTGCGCCATGCAGCACGCAATAAACGCCATCGACCTGGCCCTTCAGCGCGGTCAGGCCTTCGCGCCATTGCCGCATGAAGCCATCAAAGGCGTCTTGTTCCACCGGACCATTGGGTTCCGCCATGGCCAGCAGAATAGGGCAGGGTTCCCAAGCGCCGCTGGCATCCATGGCGGTGACGAAGCCCGGCATTTCACCAAGCGCTGCCGGGGCGGCGGAACGCGCATCCGCCACAATGGTATCGCCGGCAATCAGGCAACGCGTTTCGAAATCCCGCAATGTCGCGCATGGTGCAAAGCGGTTGCATTCAATTGAAAAACCCAAAAGGGCAATGCGTGGCCTGGCCATCAGATGGCTACTCCCAAAAGTTCAGCGATGCGCGGGGTGGATTTCAGCCCCGTGCCGGTTAGCACCACCACGGTGGTTTCATCGGCACGAATGGTGCCGGCTTCGAGCAATTTCACGAAAGCCGCCGCTGCCTGGGCGCAGGTGGGTTCCACGTAAATGCCGGTGCGTGCGAGATCGAGCGTGGCAGCGCTAATTTCGGCTTCGCTCAACATCACAGCACCGCCTCGGCTTTCCTGCAAAACGGCTATGACTTCCTGCGTGCGAATAGGCTGCGCGATGGCAGTGCCTTCCGCAATGGTGGGCACTGCTGCAATCGCTGGCTGCTTCAGGAAGGCCCGCGCAATCGGCGCACAATTTTCCGGCTGAGCGGCGAAAATGCGCGGCAGCTTCTTGATCTCACCCGCGCGCTGTAATTCCGCAAAGCCGATGCCGCAGCCCAGCACATTGGACCCCGCGCCGCAGGGCACAATCACATTATCGGGTGCAACAAAACCCAAATCTTCCCACAATTCATAGGCAAGTGTCTTCGTGCCATGCAGGAAGAAGGGGTGCCAATTATGGCTGGCGTAGAAAACATGAGCGGCTTGGCGCAAAGCCTCATCCGCGCAATCCTGTCGACTGCCTGGCACCAATTCAATCTCGGCGCCCGACGCACGGGATTGCACGGTCTTCGCCGGAGAGGTTGAAGCCGGCACCAGAATCTTCGCACGCATCCCGCCCGCAGCGGCATAGGCTGCGACCGCCGCACCACCATTGCCCGATGAATCTTCCAACACATGCGCCACACCCTGCGCGCGAAGCAGGGACAGCATCACGGAAGCCCCACGATCCTTGAAGGACCCGGTCGGCATGAACCATTCGCATTTCACCAAAGCGGAGGCGCCGCCAATCACGCGCGGCACCAGCGGTGAACAGCCTTCCCCCATGGTAATCGGGTCATCCGGCAGGAAGGGCAGCGCGGCCCCATAGCGCCAGATCGAACGATCCTCAGTGCGGATCGCAGCGCGGGTAATGCCGGGCAGCGGCGTCAGCATCAGGGGGGCTTGGCCGTCGCCACACCAGCGCGGCGTGGCGAGCGGATAGGTGGCCCCGCTGCGGGGGTCCAGATAGGTAATCTCGGTCATCCCCCTAACCTCGCTTGCCCTGAGCCGCGCCGCAAGGGATGCTGGGGACATGAGCAATGACGCCGAAGCCGTAACCCGCCTGGCCGCCGATCTGGTGGCGATTGATAGCCGTTCCTCGGTCTCCAACCTGCCAGTGGCGGATAGGATCGAAGCCGAATTAGCGGGGTTCGAGATCGAACGCCTGGATTACACGGACCCGCAAGGGGTGGCCAAGCGCGCCCTGGTCGCGCATCGCGGCCCGCGCGGCGGTTATGCGCTGTCCGGCCATATGGATACGGTGCCGGAAACAAGCTGGACAGACCCGCCCTGGACGCCGCGCATCCTGGATGGTGTGCTGCATGGGCTGGGAAGCGTGGATATGAAGGGCCCGGTCGCGGCTTGCATCATCGCCGCGCGCGGCCTGCCCACCCATGTGCCGGTAACGCTGCTGCTGACGGCAGATGAGGAAACCAGCAAGCAAGGGGCGCGCATCATTGCCGCGCAGTCGAAGCTTGCCGCATCGCTTGGTTTGCAGGGGATTGTGGTGGCGGAACCAACGGCGCTGGCGCCGGTGCGCGGGCATCGCAGCCATATCGAATACACTGCCATTGCGCGCGGCGTGCAGGCGCATTCTTCAACCGGCAAAGGGCTGAACGCGAATTGGGCACTGATTCCCTTCATGGTGGAAATGAAAGCCATTTACGAAAAACTGCGCTTTGATCCGGCCTATCATGATGCGGCTTATGATCCGTCCTTTTCCGATTTCAATATGGTGATTGATAATCACGGCACGGCGGTGAATGTGACGGTGGCGCAGGCAACGGTGCGGATCAAATTCCGCCGCAGCCGTAGTATTGACGTCAGCGGCATCGAAGCCGCGGTACGCGCAGCGGCAGACCGCGCGGGGGTGGAACTGACCGAAAGACGCGAAGGCACGCCACCAGAACTGCGGGTGGATCATCCGTTGATCAGGCTGGCGCAAGACATCACCGGCCAAGCCGCCGGCACTGCGCCTTACGGCACGGATGCCAGCGAATTGCAGGATATCGCGCCCTGTGTGATTTTAGGCCCCGGCACCATCGCCACTGCCCATACGCCGCGCGAATGCGTCGCCCTGGCCGATTTGGCCGCGGCGGTGCCGATCTTCCGGCGGATTCTTTCCGGCGGCGCTTCGTGAAGGAAGATGAGCCATGTTGCGCAGCATTCTTCTGGCCCTGGATGATACGGAAGGCGCGCTTGCCGCGCGTGATTATGCGCTCGCGCTCGCGCGCCATACCGGCGCGGCGCTCACGGCAGCGATCATTCTGGATCGCCGTGATTTAGCCGACGCGCATGAAGCCGTGCCCCCCGGTGCCAGCGCCTTCAAGGAAAGGCGCGATGCGGCGCTGCTGCGCCAGGCGCAGGAAGCCGGCGCAGCGGCGGTGGCCAGGCTGCGTGATGCCGCTGGGGATTTTCCCTTCACCGTTCAGGAATTGGCCGAAGCCCCTGCGCCCGCCTTGCTCGCGGCTGCCGGCGCGCATGATTTGTTGATCGTGGGCCGCGATTCCTCGCTTGGGCGCGAAGCGGCAGAGGATGGCCTGGCGCCGGTGATAGAAGCGCTGCTGCATGACCGCACGCGCCCCTTACTGGTGGTGCCGCCTGGCGCGCGCTTTGACCCGGCGGCGAGCGCGCTGGTTGCTTATGATGCCTCACCAGGTGCTATGCGCGCCGTGCAGCTTTTTGCGCTGCTCGGGCTTGGGCGCTGCGGCACCACCGTGTTGAGTGTCGCTGAGGATGAGGAAAAAGCCGCCGCACTTGCCGGAACGGCCGCGGGTTTTCTGCAGCGCCATGATGTGCCGGCAAAGGCGCTACCCGTGATTGGCACCCATCCTGTGGAAGCGCTTTTGGCAGAAGCCGCCGCCATGCCGGCGGGCATGCTGGTGATGGGCGCCTATGAACATACGGGGCTGCGCGCCCTATTCACCGGTTCCGCGACTAAGCATCTGCTGCGTCGCGCACCTTGCGCGATTTTCGCCGCGCATTAGTTGCCGTGCAATTCCTCAGGCAGCGCGCAAATCCGCTGCCTGACTAGCCAAGCAGAAAAGCGTGGATTGGCGGTCAGCATGGCGAAGGGAATGACGCCAAACAGGCTGATCAGCACAGGTGCCGCAATCAGCAGTGCGGTGAAGGACACCGCCGCGAAAACAAAGGTCAGCGCCAATCCTGCCAGCGTCGGCGCCCAGAATTGCTTGAGCGCATCCGCAAAACTGATACCGCGTTCGCTGCGATTTTGCGGCGCCCAGCCCATGCGCATACCAAAAGGTAGCACCAGCAGAAACAGGCATTGGCTCATCAACCGCGCCGGTTCCATGAAGGCGGTGAAGATCATCTCGGCCAAAGCGCCGCGCAGGAATTGTGCCCGCCCACCATAACGCGCGGCAAGGTCGGGCTTCAGGAAAACCTCGGCATAGCCGGCAAGCTTCGCGGCGTAGTGGCAGCACCAGCCGACAAAAAGCAGCGCGAGCAAGGCGCCAATCGGCGTGGTATCGCCCCCACCACTCAGCCCATTCCAGGCGGCCAGCAACAGGATCGCGACATAAAAAGGCGCGCTCAGGAACAGCAGAATTGCCTGGATCAATTGCCAGCGCGCCATGGCTGTCAGGCCCGGCAGGCGGAGCAGCGCCAAATATTGCATATTGCCCGCGGCCCAACGCAGATCGCGCGTGATGAAATCACTATAGCTTGGCGGATTGCCTTCGCTGCTGCCTTCATCATCGGGCAGCACGCGCACCTTCCAGCCAGCAGCATGCAGCCGCGTTGCCTCTACCTGGTCATGAGACAGGATATGCGACCCATCAGGCAGGGTTTCCAACCGCGCATGGGTGCGAAAGGGCGCGATACGGATGACGGCGTTATGGCCCCAATAGGGCCCCTCATCACCCTGCCACCAGGCTTGCCCAGTGGCCCAACTGCGCATGCCGTGGCGCATGCCGAATTGAAACAGCCGCGGAAAACCTGCCTTTGTCGGTCTGCCATGAATAAGCTGCTGCAAAATCGCAAGCTTCGGGTCTGCTTCCATGCACGCCACAAGGCGCAGCACCGCATCCGCGGTCATTTCCGAATCCGCATCCAGGCAAAGCATGAATTCATGCCCATCGGCGTGATGGTCCAGAAACTCCATCACATTGCCGGATTTGAAGCCGGTATTCTGTACGCGGCGCCGGTAATGGGTCGTAATAGGTTGCACAGTGGCGAAGGCACGACAGGCCGCCTCCTCGGCTACGGCTTCGGCGCCTACGGGCGTGTCCGACAGGAACCAAAGCGAAAAACGCTCCGCCGCGCCGGCCTCCGCGAGGCCTGAAAGCAAACGCGCGAGTGGCGGCAGCACCAGCGCCATGTCTTCGCGCCGGATGCAGATGGCGATGGCGGTACGGGCCTGCGGCAAGCCAGGACACGCGGCGGCAAGCGCGGGCAGCACGGCAGCCACGGGGTTGCGCGCCAACAGCAATATGCCAAGCCCGATCAGCGCATTGCCCGCCGAAAGCGCGGCCCAAGGCAAAGTGCCCGCGATGCAGACCAGAATCAGAATTTCGGGCAACGTCCAGCCGCCGGGTGCCAGCACCGCCCAGGCAAGCCAGAACAACCCGCCCATGATGGCAAGCGCCAGGGCCAGAAAGGCGATGCGTCGCGGCAGGATGGGCGCTTGGGTCACGTTGCTGGCTTATGCCGTGACCAAAGCGGCTTGGCGATAGTTCTCTGCAGTCAGTCTATCTGCGCCCCGGAAGCGCGCACCACCGGCGCCCAGATTTCAACCTCTCGCCGCATGAAGGCGTCGTATTCCGCCGGGCCAAGCGGCCAGGGTTCCGCACCGTAATCGCGCACGCGCTGAGCAATGGCGGGATCATTCAGTGCCGCGACAATCTCTGCCCCCAGCCTTTCACGAATGGCCGCCGGCACGCCAGCCGGGGCGGTGATGCCATACCAGGAAGCGACATCGAAATTCGGCACGCCCTGTTCTTCCAGGCTTGGCACTTCCGGCATGGTGCTGGAACGCTTGGCCGTAGAAACACCAAGCGCCTTCAACAACCCGCCCAAAACCTGTTGACGCGATGCCGGCGCGTTATCAATCGCGAATAGCGTTTCGCCATTCATCACCGCCGCCATGGAAGGCGCGGTACCGCGATAAGGCACATGCGTGACCTCAATCCCCATACGCATGCCAAACAGCAGGCCGGAAAGATGCGAAGACGTGCCCGACCCGGCTGAGGAAAAATTCGCCCGCGCCGGATTGGCCTTACAGAAAGCCACCAATTCCGCGACCGATTTGATCGGGCTATCGCCCTTGATGATCAGCACATTGGGCATGGCCGCAATGCGCGCCACCCCCGGCAAATCCTTCAGCGGATCAAAGGAAAGCCGCCGATACAGCGTGGGCCCAATCCCATGGGACGCGATGTGATTAACGTAATAGGTATAGCCATCTGGCGCCGCACGTGCAGTGACTTCCGCCCCCACCATGCCGCCCGCCCCTGGGCGCGGGTCTATGATCATGGGCTGTCCGAGCCTTTCGCGCAGACGGTTTTCCATCATGCGGAGAAAAATATCAGAAACGCCGCCCGCAGCACCGCCAATCACGAAGCGCAAGGGCTTATCCGGCCAGGTGCCCTGCGCCTTCACTACCGGTGCCGCCAAAAGCACCGCCCCAGCCGCAATCATGCTTCTGCGCGTGATCATGATTTATCCCCCTTGTTACGCTTGGTTTGACCCAAGCCTAACATGAAAGCCTCGGCTGGGAAGGGAAATCACGCGGCGGGCAGCAGTACCATGAAGCGCGCACCGGTCACGGTGCCGCTGGCATCCCGGATATTCTCCGCCGATATGCGACCGCGCAGGCCTTCCACGATCTGCCGGCTGATCGAAAGCCCAAGGCCGGAATGCTGGCCGAAACGCTCCCCGCTGGGGCGTTCGGAATAGAAACGCTCAAAAATGCTTTCAAGCTTATGTTCGGGAATGCCGGGGCCTTGGTCTTCCACGACAACCTCTATCATCGCGCCGGCATGGCGCGCGCTGACCTTCACCGTGCAATGCGACGGGCTGAAGGAAAGCGCATTGCCGAGCAGGTTGCGGAAAACCTGCACAACGCGCCCTTCCACACCGCGCACCACAAGCGGCCCGTCTTCGGCTTCCAACAGCACCGCCGGGTCATCATCATCGCGCGTTGCGGCGTGCAGATCGGAAAGCGCGGATAGGATGGGCGCGATATCCACGGGCGTTGAGATGGTGCGCGACAATTCCGCATCCACGCGCGATGAATCGCTGATATCGCCAATCAACCGATCCATCCGCACCGCATCATCGGCAATGATGGCCAACAACCGATTGCGGCTGGCCGGGTCTTCCACACGGCGCAGCGTTTCAATGGCGCTGCGGACACTCGTTAACGGATTGCGCAATTCATGCGCCACATCGGCGGCGAAGCGTTCATTGGCGTCAATCCGCGCCCAAAGCGCGCGGGCGGAATTCTGCAAATCCCGCGCCAGCACACCGATTTCATCATTACGCTTCAGCAGCGCATCCGGCACGGATTGCGTGCGGCCTTCACCTTCGCGGATGCGTTGCGTGGCGCGCGCCAGGTCAAGCATTGGCGTGGCGATGGTGCGGGACAGATAAAGCGAAAGTGCCACCGTCAGGATCAGCGCGGTCGCGAATAGCAGCAGCACGGAAGCGCGGATTTCAAACAGCCGCCGATCCACTTCGCGCGCTTCACGCGTCAGCAGTACAATACCGACACTTTGCGTACCGCGCCGCGCGGGTTCCGCGACACTCACCAGCAGGCGACCATCGGCGCTGCGGCGGATATAGGGGGTAACGCCGCCTTCCAGCGCCATGCGCAATTCTTCCCGCCGATCAGGGCCAAGATCGGGCTGCCAATCGAAATCCGGCGCATCGGGCGCGCTATCCACCACCATGCCCGGGCCGCCTCGCCCGCGCAGCAGGGCCGGGAAAAGGCCGACCATCCTTTCGTAAATGCCGGCCACGGTGGAGGTCAGCGCGCCGCGCGGTTCCGGCGGCGGGAGGGGTTCGGCAATCACCGCGCCGCCCACCCCATCACGGATGCGGCTATCGGCGACCAGCAGGCCAGCCGTATCCAAAAGCCGCGCCTGGGTATTGGGCGAAGGGTCCACCAGGCGCCGCAGCAAAGGTCGCGCCGCTTCCAATTGCAGCACATAGCGTTCGCCTTCCGGCCGCACCGCGGCTTCGGCGATGGCGCCGGCATAGATGCGCGCCTGGGTGCGCATGGCCTCAACCTCCGCGCCCAAAAGCGCGTTCTGATATTGGTCGAGGTACAGCAGAGATGCCGCGAGCAAGGCGGGCGGCAGGGCATTCAGCAGCAGAATGCGCCGCAGCAGCGGGGAGAAGCCGCGCTTTGACTGTTCCGGCTGAGCCTCAGCTTCGGAAAGGCGATCGAGCGGCGGGGAGGTATCGGGCACGCGGGCTCCTTAACGCGGAAAGCGCGCCAGGGAAATCGCGCTGTGCGGTTCAGCCCCGGCGAATGGGCGGCACGCTGCCCCCGCCCTGAGGTGGCGGCGATGGCGCGCCCCAACCCCCGGAAGGCGGCGGTGGAGGGCCTTGCGGCTGCCATCCCCCCGGCGCTTGCTGTGGATAGGGCGGTTGATAGCCCCCGCCGTAGCCTCCGGGCGGCAGGTCTGGCGCCAACGGGTCAGGACCGAAGCGATTATAGCCAGACGTGCCACGCAGGAAACCCGCAACGATGAAGGCCCAAAGCGAGCCAATCAGGGGGATAAAATTCACCAGCACCCACCAGCCGGATTTGTCTCGGTCATGCCAGCGCTTCGCCTGTCCGGCGAGGCCGATCCAAAGCCCGACCGCAGCGGCAATGATGGAAAAAGGCCCCATACCGACATCTCCCATGCCGGATTTATCCGGCAAGGCATTCTGGGGAATGGAAAATTGTCCATCCAGCGCACTAGCAGCGAAATTGATGCCGATCGGGATCAGAAAATAGAAAATCCACCAAGTCTTGCGGCTGATACGGCCATTGAAGCTGAACCATTGTGCCAGGGTCATGGGCCTTCCTCTCCAGTCTTATGATGTAAGACTATCGCGTATGCGGCCCGAAGGAAATCTCACCCCCCCAACAACAACCCCGGCAAAGCCGCCATATCCGAAAAAGTCTCCGCCCCATGCGCCGCCAGCACCGCAGCCGGGCTTTCATGGCAGAAGCCCATCACGCGGCAACCAGCCGCACGCCCCGCGCGCACGCCGGGCACGCTATCTTCAATCACCACGCAATCCTGCGGCGCCGCGCCACAAGCCGCCGCTGCGGCCAGGTACATATCCGGCCAAGGTTTTGGGCGCGGCACATCCTCATAGGAAAATACCCGCCCGGCGAAGATCTGCGCGAGCCCGAGGCTCCGCATCTTCGCGGCCAATTCAAAACGCGCGGAATTGGAAGCAACCGCCACCGCCACACCCGCCGCAGCAAAGGCGCGCACCGCTTCCACCGCACCCGGTATGGCGAGTGTTTCTTCCGCCATGCGCCGCGCGATCAGCGTCGAGATTTCCTGCCCCCATTCGGGCGGCAGCAGCCCAACGCGCGCTTCAATCCGCGGCAGCATATCGGGCAGCGCGAGCCCCAGAAATGTCTCGCGCGCTTCGGCTGCCGTCATGGGCCAGCCGCGCAGAGTCATTTCCTCGGCGACGATACTATTCACCACCAATTCGGTATCGGCCAAGACGCCATCGCAATCAAACAGGATGGCGGCGGGGCGCTTCATGCCTCGGCTTTGGCGCGCGCAGGGGCCTCAACGCGCAGCTTCTCATGCGGGCAATCGCGATGCTGCTTCGGGCATTGCCGCCCACCGGCGAAGGAACACAGGCTGCGCCCGGATTGCAGCGCACCCCGCACCAAGCCCGCGAGTGATGCGATGAAAGCCGGATCACTATTCTGCGCCGGTACGCGGAAATAGCCGGGGATGCCAAGATGCTCGGCTTCTTCCCGGTATTCCACATCCAATTCCACGAGTGTTTCGGAATGCTCCGACACAAAGGCGATGGGGCAGATCAGGATCGCGGTTTTTTCTTTCGCCGCGCGTTCAATCTCGCCTTCCGTGGAAGGCCCGATCCAAACCTGAGGTGTCACGCGGGACTGATAGCAAACGATATGATCAAGCTCCGGCATCGCCAATTCAGCGACCACGGCGGCGACGGTTTGCTCGACCTGCCACTGATAAGGGTCACCCGACTTCACAATGGATTCCGGCAGGCCATGGGCAGAAAACAACACGCGGAGCGGCACTTCCGCGGGCAATTCCGCGCGCGCCTTGGCATAGGCTTCACGCACCAGCCGCGCGGTCGCTGCCGCAAAGGCCTGATCCGAATGCCAGCAACATAGCGCCGTGGTCGGCACATCCATCCCGATGTTGCGCGTGGCATCCTGCCAGGCAACCAGGCTTGAACCCGTGGTTGTCGTAGAGAATTGCGGATAAAGCGGCACCAGCAAAATGCGATCCGGCGCCCAATCCTTCACGGCGCGGGCGCATTCATCACTCATCGGGTGCCAATAGCGCATGGCCACAAAGCAGCGCGTTTCCGTGCCCGGTTCATTGGCCAAGGCGGCTTCCAGGCTACTCGCCTGTTCTTCAGTCAGTTCCCGCAGCGGTGAACGGCCACCCAGCACCGCGTAGTTTTCCTGCGCGGGCTTGGTGCGGCGCCAGGCGATCAGCTTGCCAAGCCAGGGGCGGATAAAGCCCGGCACGCGCAGAATGGCGGGGTCCGTGAACAGATTGACCAGGAATGGCCGCACGCTTTCCGGCGCATCGGGTCCGCCGAGGTTGAACAGCACAATAGCCAAGCGCTGGCGGCGCGGCGATGCGGGCATCATCTGATCCATATGCCCGCACATGACATGCGCGGGCTGGGGGTCAAGGGTTCAAAGCAGCCTGGGGAGTGTTTTTTCGCCCCCAGGCGCGGGATTCAGGCATTTCCTTGGGCAGGGGCGGCGGCCACCTGCTGCTGCGCGCGGCGATTCTGCCAAAGGGCGACGAAATCAATCGGCGCCAGCAGCACGGGCGGGAAGCCGCCATCACGTGTCACATCGGCCAGGATATTGCGCGCGAAGGGGAACAAAAGGCGCGGGCATTCCACCAGCAGCACGGGTTCCAGCATCTCGGGCGCGATGCCATTCACGGTGAAAATGCCGCAATAGACCAATTCGGCGATGAAGGCGGGTGTCTCACCGCCAAGCTTCGCCTCACAGCGGATTTGCAGCGTGACCTCAAAATTCTCCTGGCCTTCCTGCAGGCGGCGGGCCTGGACATCAAGGGCAATGTCAACCTTGGGCGCTTCGCGCAGATTGATGAAAATCTGCGGCGCGCCCGGCACTTCGAAGGACAGATCCTTGGTGTATTGCAGATTGAGCGTGATGGGGCTGGGCGCCATCTGCCCGGGGCCATTCACGGGCTGGGCGGCGGATTGTTCGGACATGACAAAGCCTTTCGAAACGGGGGCGGCCCGGGCCGCTTATTTGGCCGGGGCGGTAGCACGCGGGCAGCAGGGCGGCAAACCAGCCCTGCTTACCTACCGCCAGCCCCGCCGGGTTCAAAAAACTGCGGATGGTTGAACTGGAACATGCGCGCATTCAGCGGCATCCCGGTTTCAACCTGCGTCAGCGTCACGCGGGTTTCGCGCCCCTGGGCATCCAGCACCGCCCATTGGCGCAATTCCAGGGGTTCCGGCTGGAAAACCAGGGTCAAGGAGCCCTCTCGCGGGTCGTTGGTACGGAACAGGGTAAGGCGCAGGAACCCGCCATCGCGCTGGATACGGCTGATGGTGACATCCCCGGAAAGCCGGATTTCCGGGCGCAGCAGCATCCCAAGCGGTGTGGCGCTGGTGGGCAGCGTGGTCGGCGCCTTCAATTCCCGGTCATAGAGCAGGAATTGGTTGCCATCCGCCACCAGCAGCAGCGGTTCCGGCGGGTCATAATCAAACCGCATCCGCCCCGGGCGGGAGATATAGGCCCAGCCCTGCGCGGACGCGCCATTCTGCGCGATTTGCAGAAACCGGGCGCGGAGTGTGGTCAGCCGGTTCAAATAGGCCTCAACAGCCGCGATATCGCGTCGGTCACGGTCGGAAAGCGCCGCCGCCTGGGCCTGGGCCAGGGCGGGGAGCGGCAGCAAAAGCGGGGCGGCAAGCAGGGCGCGGCGGAACATAGCCCTCATGTGGACCGCCTGGGCGCCAAGGGGAAGGCCCCCGGCGCTTGCCTGATCCATGGGGGGCGTTAGCTTGCCACGCGCCAGAAGGGGTAGGCCATGACACAACGCGATGATTTGAACCGCAGCGGCAGGGCTGAGCGCGCTGAGATTTTCGGCGCGGGCGAAGCCGCGCTGGCCAATGATGCGCTTGGCTTTGGCGATCTGATGGCCGAACTTGTCTATGGCAATATCTGGAACCGCCCCGGCCTATCCCGCCAGGAACGCATGGCGGTGACGCTTGCCGTGCTCTGTTCCGTGCAAAACCAGGCGCAGTTGCGCCGCCACGTTGCGGCTGCCTTGAAGCTAGACCTGACGCCGCGCGCCATTGTGGAAATTCTGATCCAGATCGGCATTTATCGCGGCTTCGCGGCATCGGAAACCGCACTGGAAACGGCGTTGGCGGTCTTTGCTGAGCAAGGCATCACGCTTGAAGCCGACCCACCGCGCGCTGATTCGCTGGAAGTGCTAATGGAACGTGGCCGCGACCTGCAAGGCGCGCTGCATGCGGAACGCCGGCATGAAGGCCATGCCTCGCCAGATAACCCCGCCACGGGCAGCATTTATCCGCTAGTGGTGCAGTATTGCTATGGCGAAATCTGGGACCGCCCAGGGCTTGATCGGCGGTTGCGGGCACTTTGCGCCGTGGCGTCCTTCGCGGCCTTGGATCATGATATTTTGCTCCGCAAATTCATTCTCTCCGCACTCAATATCGGTGCCAGCAGGGGTGACATCACTGAAGCGCTGATTCAGGGCGGGCCTTACAACGGGTTCGCCTTCATGCTGAAGGCGTTGAATATCGCGCAGGAAGCCTTCGCCACCCTGGACAAGGCTTGAAGGCAAGCATGCTGAAAGCTCGGCTTTATCTGGCATTGCTGCTGACCGTGCTGCTTGCAGCCTGCGCCGTGGCACCGCCGGCCCCAAGGGAAGCGCCGCTTTCCTATCCGCCGCTTGCGCGCGAAAGAATGCTCCGCATCGCCATCGCGGAATGGGAAGAATGGGGGCGGCAGGTTTCAGACCGGCAGCCGGGCCCAGCGCAGGAATCGGACCCTACCGGCTTCCCGCGCCTGCAAGCCTATTGGCGGGCAGTGCCGGAAGGGCGCGACATCATCACACGCAATCGCGCGCTATTTCGTGCGGGGTATGAAGGGCAATGGCAGCAGGATGCCTGGTCCGCCGCCTTCATTTCCTTTGTGATGCAGACAGCCGGGATTGATGCACGGGAATTCACGCCCTCTGCCGCGCATGGCACCAGCATTGATGGCATGGTCGCCGATGCGCGGGAATTTCCGCATCAGGCACCCTTCATCCCACATCGGGTGAGGGATCGCGTCGCCGCGCCTGGGGATTTGCTTTGTGCCGATCGTTCGCGCTCGCCGCTGGCCCATTGGCAGGACCGCGCCGGGGATCAGGGGCGGTTTCGGCCCATGCATTGCGATATTGTCATCCGCAACCAACACGGCATGGTGGAAGCCATTGGCGGCAATATTCAGGATGCGGTGACGATGGCGCGCTTCCCAACCGACCGGCGCGGCATTTTGCTGCCCGCCCCCCCTGGCGCGCCGCAATGGTTCGCCATATTCGAAAACCGGCTGGGGCGGCTGCCGCCCTGGACCGCCCTGCCCAACCCGGAGGCTTCCCGCCCGTGACCGATCTGTTTTCCCCCCTGACGCTGCGTGGCGTCACTTTTTCCAATCGCATCGGCGTGGCGCCCATGTGCCAGTATTCCTGCCATGATGATGGCATTCCAACCGAATGGCATCTGGTGCATCTGGGCGCACGCGCTTCCGGGGGCGCTGGCATGGTGATGGTGGAAGCCACCGCCGTGACCGCGGAAGGCCGCATCAGCCCAGGCGATGTCGGTATTTGGTCCGACGCGCACCTGGCAAGCCATGCGCAATTGGCATCCGCGCTTTCTGCACTTGGCACCGTGCCCGCCATTCAATTGGCGCATGCCGGGCGCAAAGCTTCCCGCAAGCAAGCCTGGTTGCCAGGCGCGGCAGAGCCTTCCTGGGAAACCCTTGGCCCCTCGGCTGAGGCCTTTGGTGATTTCATGCCGCCGCGCGCCATGACGGAAGCGGATATTTCTGCGTCCATCGAAGCCTTCGTCGCCGCCACCAAGCGTTCCATCAAAGCCGGCTATCGGCTGATCGAATTGCATGCCGCGCATGGCTATTTGCTGCATCAGTTCCTGAGCCCGCTGACGAATAAGCGCAATGACCGTTGGGGTGGCGATTTCGAAGGCCGCGCGCGCCTGCCGCTTGAAATCGCTGCCGCGATGCGCGCCGCCATGCCATCCGATGCCGTGCTGGGTGTGCGTGTTTCGCACACGGATTGGGTCGCGGGCGGCTGGACCACCGAAGAAACCGTGGAACTGTCGCGCCGCTTCAAGGCGATTGGCGTGGATTTCATGGATGTGTCTTCCGGCGGCAATGATCCTCGCCAGCAAATCCCGCTTGGGCCTGGCTATCAGGTGCCAGGTGCGGCAGAGGTGAAGAAGGGTGCCGGCATCGTCACCGCCGCGGTTGGCCTGATTACGGAAGCAAAGCAGGCGCAGGCCATTCTGGATGAAGGCCATGCGGATTGGATTTATCTGGCGCGCGTGTTGCTGCGCAACCCCTATTGGCCCTTGCATGCGGCAGCCGAACTTGGTCGCACGGAAGCGGTGCCGACTCCCCCGCAATATGATCGTGGTTGGAATGCGCTCGGCAAGACGAAAATGGCCATGCCCATCGCCAACCCCATGCCGCGCTTGGGATGAGCACGCGCTTTTCCTTCGACAATAGCTATGCCCGCCTGCCGGCGCGTTTTTATATCCGGCAGGCGCCCATTGTCGTGGCGGCGCCTCGGCTCGTGTTTTTCAACGCGCCGCTTGCGGAAGCACTTGGCCTTGATGCAGCGGCGCTTGCGGGCGCTGAGGGAGCCGCGATTTTCGCCGGCAATCTAGTGCCGGATGGCGCGGAGCCACTCGCCATGGCCTATGCCGGCCATCAATTCGGCGGCTTCAGTCCACGCTTGGGCGATGGTCGCGCGCTTCTATTGGGTGAGGTGATTGGTCGTGACGGGCAGCGGCGCGATATTCATCTAAAGGGCAGCGGGCGCACGCCCTACTCTCGTGGTGGAGATGGCCGCGCCGTGCTGGGGCCCATGCTGCGGGAAGCCATCATCAGCGAAGCCATGGCAGCGCTTGGCGTGCCGACCACGCGCGCGCTGGCGGTGGCGATGACGGGTGAGGCGGTGCTGCGCGAAAAGCTGCAACCCGGCGCGGTGTTGACGCGCGTGGCGGCCAGCCATATTCGTGTTGGCAGCTTTCAATATTTTGCCGCGCAGGAAGATCAGGAAGCGCTCAAGCTGCTCGCGGATTTTGCCATTGCGCGGCATGATCCTGCGGCGGCTCAGGCAGAAAACCCCTATCTCGCGCTGCTGTCTGGCGTGATTGCGCGTCAGGCGCGGCTGATCGCGCAATGGCTTCATATCGGCTTCATCCATGGCGTGATGAATACCGACAATATGACCATCAGCGGTGAGACGATTGATTACGGCCCCTGCGCCTTCATGGATGCCTATGATCCCGCGACCGTATTGAGTTCCATTGATCACGGCGGGCGCTATGCCTATGCCAATCAGCCACGCATGGCGCAGTGGAATCTGGCACGGCTGGCGGAAGCGCTGCTGCCGCTTTTGGCAGAACAGGAAGAAGCCGCGTTGGAGCTTGCGCAAGCCGCCCTTGGCGCCTTCGCCCCTGCCTTTGAAGCCGCCTATTTCGATGGCTTTGCGCGCAAGATCGGCATTGCGGAGCGCGCGCCTGAAGACACCGCGCTGATCGAGGATTTGCTCCGCCGCATGGCAGAACAGGGCGCTGACTTCACCCTCACTTTCCGCGCCTTAGCCAATGCGGCGGCAGGCGATGCGGGGGCAGCCCGCGCGCAATTCACCGACCCGGCAGCGTTTGATTCCTGGGCCGAAGGTTGGCGCGCAAGGCTGGCACAAGAAGCTGACCCCGCGCGGCTGATGCGCGCCAGCAACCCGGCCTTCATCCCGCGCAATCATTTGGTGGAGGCTGCCATCCGCGCCGCCGAGGACCGTGATGATTTCCACCCCTTTGAGGCGCTGATGGCAGTCCTGGCGCGGCCCTTTGAGGATCAGCCAGAACACGCGGCATTCGCCAGCCCGCCCAAGCCCGAAGAACGCGTGTTGGCCACCTTCTGCGGGACCTGAGATCGCGCCCCGCCTGTTGCCTTTCGGGGGAAAAAGGACCACATAGGTCCGGAAACCCCCTCCCACCCAAAGGGCCAAGCCATGTTCATCGAAACCGAAGCCACCCCGAACCCCGCCACGCTGAAATTCCTGCCAGGCCGGGAAGTATTGGGCGATCGCGGCACGGCGGATTTCACCAGCGTCGAGGAAGCCTCGGGCCGCTCCCCGCTGGCCGAGCGGCTTTTTGGCCTTGGCGAGGTCGCGCGGGTCTTTTTTGGCTCGGATTTCGTGACCGTGACCAAGACGCTTGACACAGAGTGGCAGACGCTGCGCCCGCAAGTGCTGGGCGCCATCATGGAACACTACTTGGCCGGCTTGCCCATTCTGGAAGGTGCCGCGGCCGAGGAACATGCTGAGGATTTTGAGCCAGCCGATCAGGAAATCGTGGCGCAAATCAAGGAATTGCTGGATACCCGCGTGCGCCCGGCAGTTGCCAGCGATGGCGGCGATATCGTGTTTCGCGGCTTCCGGGATGGCATTGTGCGGCTGCGCATGCAGGGTGCTTGTTCCGGCTGCCCATCTTCCCGCGCTACGTTGAAGCATGGCGTGGAAAACATGCTGCGCCATTACGTGCCGGAAGTGGTGGCGGTGGAGCAGGTGGAAGCCTGACGCTATAGACCCCCTCTGTTTTCACTGCCCTGACGGAGCCAAACCATGTCCGAAACCGCCGCGCCCCTTGATGATCAGGCGCTTGATCAGCTTTTCCGCGCCGCGCGCACCCAGAACAAGTGGCAGGACCGGCCCGTGCCCGACGCCAAATTGCATGAACTTTACGATCTGCTGAAATGGGGCCCGACTTCGGCCAATTCCTCACCCGCGCGCTTCGTGTTTGTGCGGACGTCGGAAGGCAAGGCGAAGCTCAAGGAAGCGCTTTCGGCGGGGAATACCGAGAAAACCATGACCGCGCCGGTCACAGCGATTGTCTGCTACGACAGCTATTTCTACGACAAGCTCGGGCAGCTTTTCCCGCATGCGGATGCGAAGCCCTGGTTCACCTCCAGCCCGGAATTCGCGGAAAAGACCGCGTTTCGGAATGGCTCGCTTCAGGGCGCTTATTTGATGCTGGCGGCGCGCGCCATCGGGCTTGATGTCGGCGCCATGAGCGGCTTTGACAATGCCAAGGTGGATGAGCTGTTTCTGTTCGGCACCGGCTGGAAGTCCAATTTCCTGGTCAATCTGGGCTATGGCGACCCCGCCGGCCTGTTCCCCCGCAGCCCTCGGCTTTCCTTTGATGAGGCCGCGCGGCTGGAATAGCCTGCAGCCTGCCCGCCGGGTTTGACCCTGGCGGGTTCTGGACTAAACAGGCAGTCAAACGCGCAACTGAGAGACTGCCTTGAACAAGCCCCTGCCCAATTCGCTCCGCCAGGGGCCTGACGCCCGTGGACGCTTCGGCCCTTATGGTGGGCGTTTCGTTGCTGAAACGCTGATGCCGCTGATCCTTGAGGTTGAAAAAGCCTATGAGGAAGCGAAGCACGACCCTGCCTTCATGAATGAATGGCGGCGCCTGCTGACCCATTATGTGGGTCGGCCTAGCCCGCTTTGGTTAGCCGAACGCCTGACACAAAAGCTCGGCGGTGCGAAAATCTATTTCAAACGTGATGAGCTGAACCATACCGGCGCGCATAAGATCAATGCCGTGCTGGGGCAGATCATGCTGGCGAAGCGCATGGGCAAGACGCGCATCATCGCGGAAACCGGCGCCGGGCAGCATGGCGTTGCCACCGCGACTGCATGTGCCTTGTTTGACCTGCCTTGCACCGTGTTTATGGGTGCCACCGATGTGGAACGCCAGCAGCCGAACGTGTTTCGCATGAAGCTGTTGGGGGCAGAGGTTGTGCCCGTCACCTCCGGCGCTGCGACGCTGAAGGATGCGATGAATGAAGGGCTGCGTGATTGGGTCGCCAATGTGCACGATACCTATTACTGCATCGGCACCGTCGCCGGCCCGCATCCCTTCCCGATGATGGTGCGCGATTTCCAATCCGTCATTGGTACCGAAGCGCGCGAGCAAATGATGGCCGCCGAAGGGCGCTTGCCGGATTTGCTGGTGGCAGCGATTGGCGGCGGCTCCAATGCCATGGGGTTGTTCTACCCCTTCCTGGATGATGCAAGCGTTGCGATGCATGGCGTGGAAGCCGCCGGCAAAGGCGTGGATACGGAAGAACACGCGGCGTCACTGACGAAGGGCCGCCCCGGCGTGCTGCATGGCAATCGTACCTATCTGTTGCAGGATGAATTCGGCCAGATCATGGAAGCGCATTCCATCAGCGCCGGCCTGGATTATCCTGGTGTGGGGCCCGAACACTCCTGGCTGCATGACATCAAGCGCGTTGAGTACACGAGTGCCACTGATGATGAGGCGCTATCGGCCTTCCAGCTTTGTTCGCGCATGGAGGGCATCATCCCGGCCTTGGAACCTGCGCATGCGCTGGCGCATGTGATCAAGATAGCGCCCAGCATGCCGAAGGATAAGCTGATCATCATGAATATGTGCGGCCGTGGCGATAAGGATATCTTCACCGTGGCGCGCGCCCTTGGCGTTTCGATGTGAGTGTCATGACAGGAATTCCCCGTATCGCCGCGCGCTTCGCGGCCCTTCGCGCCGAAGGGCGCGGCGCGTTTATCCCCTTTCTGGAAGCCTTCGATCCAGACCGTGAAACCTCCATGACGATGCTGCGCGGCCTTTCCGCCGCGGGGGCGGATTTAATTGAAATCGGCGTGCCTTTCACAGATCCCATGGCCGATGGCCCGACAGTTCAGCGCGCTGGACAGCGCGGCCTGAAAGCGGGCGCCACTTTGGCCGGCACGCTGGGCATGGTGCGGGAGTTTCGCGCGCAGGATCAGGCCACGCCGATCATCCTGATGGGCTATTACAACCCCATCCTATCCTATGGTGATGCCTTCTGCGCCGATGCCGCGGCGGCGGGTGTTGACGGCTTGATCATTGTTGATGTGCCGCCCGAAGAAGCGGATGAGATCGAACCGGCAGCGCGTGCTGCGGGGTTGGATATGATCCGCCTGATCGCGCCCACCACGGATGATGCACGGCTGACCAAGGTTCTCGCGGCGACTACGGGCTTTGTCTATTATGTTGCCATCACAGGCATTACCGGCACGCGCAGCGCGTCCAGCGCACTGCTCGCCGATGCAATTCCGCGTATTCGTCGATACACGGATTTACCGATTGCCATTGGCTTTGGCGTGCGCACCCCAGAACAAGCGGCGGATGCGGCGCGTATTGCAGACGGCGCTGTGGTGGGTTCCGCGCTGATCGAAACCCTGGCCGCTGATCTGGACGAAGAAGGCCGCGCGCGGCCTGGCACGGCGCAGAAAGTGCTGGATCAAGTCAAGGCATTGGCCAGCGCAGTGCGAATCGTGAAGAAAGACGCCTGAGCGCGCCAAAGCTTATTGTTGCTGAGAGGAAAACTTCATGGCTGCCCCCATTGGTCCGTTAACTGGTCTGCGTGTTCTTGACCTAACCCGCGTTCTTGCCGGCCCCACCTGCACGCAGATGCTGGGCGATTTGGGCGCCGAAGTGATCAAAATTGAACGCCCGGAAGCGGGCGATGATACGCGCGGCTTCGCGCCGCCCTTCGTGCCGAATACGAAGGAAAGCGCCTATTTCGTTGGCGTCAATCGCAACAAGAAATCCGTGACACTGGATATCGCGAAGCCCGAAGGCCAGGCGATCATCCACAAGCTGCTTGAGCATTGCGATATCCTGGTTGAGAACTTCAAGGTCGGCGCCTTGGCAAAATACGGCCTGGGCTATGAGCAATTGGCCAAGACCCATCCGCGGCTGATCTATTGTTCCATCACTGGCTTCGGACAGACCGGCCCTTACGCACCGCGCCCGGGTTATGATGCGCTGATCCAGGCCATGGGCGGTGTCATGTCGCTCACGGGTGAGCCCAATGGGTCACCGCAAAAAGTGGGCGTGCCGGTCGCGGATCTTTTCGCGGGGCTTTATGGCTGCATCGGCATTTTGGCGGCGGTGAACCATCGCAACAGCACGGACCAAGGCCAGCAGATTGATATCGGCATGCTGGATACGCATGTGGCTTGGCTTGCCAATCAGGGCATGAATTATCTGGCGACGGGCGAAAACCCGGCTCGGCTTGGCAATCAGCACCCCAATATCGCGCCCTATCAGGAATTTCCGACGAAGGATGGCTATCTTATCCTGGCGGTTGGCAATGACCCGACTTTTGAACGCTTCTGCAAGGCTTTCGGCCAGGAAGCGCTTCTGGCCGACCCGCGCTTCGCCACCAATCCCATCCGCGTACAAAACCGCCAATTGGTGACGGATACACTCACGCCCGTCATGAAATCCAAAACCACGGCGGAATGGATTGATGCGCTGGAAGCGCTCAAGATTGGCTGCGGCCCCATTAATACGCTGGAACAGGTTTTCGCCGACCCGCATGTGCAAGCGCGCGAAATGGTCGTGGAAATGGCCCATGGCAGTGGGGAGACGGTGAAGGTCATCGCCAATCCCGTAAAGCTTTCCGCGACTCCGCCCAGCTATCGCAGCCCGCCGCCCGTGCTTGGCGAACACACGGAAGAAGTGTTGGCTTCCGTACTGAAAATGAGCGCGTCTGACATCGCCGCACTTAGGGAAAAGGGCATCCTGTGACGCCGATCCCCGCCGGGGCACGACCTGGCGCGCTGCGCTGGCTTTCGCCCGCGGGGTTTTTCACGCTGCGTTGGCTGGAATGGGGGCCGGTGACTGGTGCACCGGTGGTCTGTGTACATGGGCTGACGCGGTCGGGGCGGGATTTTGATGCGCTGGCACGCGCGCTCGCCGCTGCGGGGCGTCGGGTTTTCTGCCCTGATTTGCCGGGGCGTGGTGCATCCGATTGGTTGCCTGATCCCGCGCTGTATCAGCCGCTAATCTATTCCCAGGCGCTGGCGCATTTGCTGGTGCGGATGGATGGGCCGGTGGATTGGGTGGGCACGTCACTGGGTGGTATTTGCGGCATGGGCATCGCCGCCACTCCTGGCAATGCGATCCGGCGTATGGTGCTGAATGATATCGGCGCCATCATTCCAGCCGCCGCGCTAGCCCGCATTCGCGACTATATCAATCAGCCCGCGCAAGCCTTTCCCGATATCGCCGCGCTTGAGGCGCATTTGCGCAAGGTGCATGCGCCCTTTGGTCCGCTGACGGATGCCGAATGGCGACATTTGGCGGAAACCTCTGCCCGCAAGGACCCCTCAGGCGCCTTGCAGCTGCATTATGATCCCGCGATCACACATGCCTTCAGTGTGGGCGATGTGGCGGATATTGATCTTTCGCTATTTTGGGCGGCGATTGCCATTCCAGTGCTGATCCTGCGCGGTGCCACCAGTGATGTCCTGCCCGCGGAAGTCGCGGCAGAAATGGCGCGCAAGCCGAATGCGCGGCTGCTTGAAATTGCCGATGCCGGCCATGCGCCGGCGCTGATGGCGGCTGATCAGATCAGCGCCATTCGGGATTTCCTGACTGCGCCATGAACGAGTAAGCCGCCTTGTTACACCGGAGCCGCGCATCGCATCTGCTTCACTGGGACCTGCGCTAAAGTCATTTCTGAGAATTCTCACCAGCGGCGCAGTCTCGTTTTGCTGCATTGCGGGAGGATTTTTCCCACCTCCTCACTTTACCCTTGCCCTGGGAAGTTTTTTCCCGGATAAGCCCGCCATGCGTAGTGTTGAAGATATCATCGCCCTTTTGGGCGGAGCTGAAGCCGCGGCTGAAGGCTGTGGCGTCGGCACGGAAGCCATCCGGAAATGGCGCCAATCCAAGGCCATTCCCGCCAAACACTGGCCTGCCATTCTGGCCGCCACTGGCCTGACTTTGGCCGATATGACCAGCGCACCCACCACCGAGACCCCCAAACCGGAGCCCCTTCCCATGGCCGATACCGCCCCCCCTGGCGCCACCGCCTGCCTGGTGCTGGCTGATGGCAGCGTCTTTTGGGGCCGTGGCTTCGGGGCCGAGGGCAAGGCCGTCGCCGAAATCTGCTTCAACACGGGCATGACCGGCTATCAGGAAACCCTGACCGATCCTTCCTATGCCGGGCAGATCATCACCTTCACCTTCCCGCATATCGGCAATGTCGGGACGAATCAGGAAGATATCGAAGCGCTGAGCCCCGCCGCGCGCGGGTTGATCGTGAAGCAGGATGTGACGGAGCCAGCCAATTACCGCGCCACGCGCCATTTGCATGCCTGGCTGGTATCCCATGGCGTTCCCGGGCTTGCCGGCATTGATACCCGCGCGCTGACCGCGCGCATCCGCGATGGTGGCGCGCCGAATGGCGTGTTGTGCCATAGCGCTGATGGCCGCTTCGACCTGCAAGCACTCCGCGCAGAAGCCGCTGGCTGGCCCGGGCTGGAAGGCATGGATCTGGCGAAGGATGTGACCTGCCGGCAGAGCTATCGCTGGGATGAAACCGAATGGGCCTGGCCCACCGGCTTTGGCCGCCAGACGGCGCCGAAATACCGCGTTGTCGCGATGGATTACGGCGCCAAGCGCAATATCCTGCGCTGCCTGGCTTCCGCTGGCTGCGATGTGGTGGTGCTGCCCGCAACCGCCTCGGCCGAGGAGATTTTCGCGCAAAAGCCGGATGGCGTGTTTCTGTCCAATGGTCCGGGCGACCCAGCGGCGACAGGCACTTACGCGGTGCCCGCCATTCGCGCCGTGCTGGACAAGAAGCTGCCGATTTTCGGCATTTGTCTGGGGCATCAATTGCTGTCACTGGCACTCGGCGCGCGCACCTTCAAGCTGGCGCGCGGGCATCGCGGCGCCAATCAGCCGGTGAAGGACCTGACCACCGGCAAGGTCGAAATCACCAGCCAGAATCACGGCTTTGCGGTGGACCCGGAAAGCCTGCCGGCCAATGCGAAGGTGACGCATATCTCTCTTTTCGATGGCACGAATGAAGGTGTCGCGGCGACAGATCGCCCGGCCTTTTCCGTGCAATACCACCCGGAAGCGAGCCCCGGCCCTTCCGACAGCCATTATCTGTTTCATCGCTTCGTTGAAATGATCGAAAGGGCCAAGGCATGAACAAGATGTTTGATCTGACCGGCCGTGTTGCGCTGGTCACGGGCGGCAATGGCGGCATCGGGCTTGGCATGGCAACGGGCCTGGCGAAAGCGGGCGCGACCGTCATGGTCGCTGGCCGCAATGCCGCGAAGAATGACGCCGCTGTTGCAGGCTTGCGCGCGCTGGGTGCCAAGGCGGAAAGCATTGCGGTGGATGTGACCGACCCCGCTTCGATCACGGCGATGGTGGAAGAAACCGCCAAGCGGTTCGGCCGTTTGGATATTCTGGTGAATAATGCGGGCACGAATATCCGCAACCGCCCAGAAACCTACAAGCTGGAAGACTGGCACAGCATCATCAATACCAACCTGACCAGCGGCATGTTGGCATCCCAGGCGGCCTATCCGTATTTGAAGGCGCATGGCTGCGGGCGCGTGATCAATAACGGGTCCATGCTGTCCATCTTCGGGCTGCCTTTGCATGTCGCTTACGGCGCTTCCAAGGGCGGTGTGGTGCAGATGACGAAATCCACCGCCGTCGCCTGGGCCGCGGATGGCATTACGGTGAATGTGATCCTGCCTGGCTGGATTGATACGGACCTGACACGCAAGGCGCGGCAGGATATGGCCGGGCTGAATGATAATGTGCTGGCGCGCACCCCTTCCAAGCGCTGGGGGGAGCCTGGGGATTTTGAGGGGGTGGCGGCCTTCCTCGCTTCCGATGCCGCGGCCTTCATCACCGGGGTCGCGATTCCGGTGGATGGTGGGTATTCGGTGCAGGGGTAAGGTGCCATGTTGGAACAGGACAGACTTACTTTTCAGGAGCATTGGCTTGCTGTGCCGCTGGCTCTTTACGAGATGATGAAAAGTAGTTCCCTTGAAGACCCCTTTTTTACCATAGGCGACATCGCGACTCAGATTGGTCCGCGGGCAGTGCCGAGCTTTATCGTTCATTCCATATTGCTTAGAACTCTCGAAGATTACTTTAACCTAGCAGACTCGAGCAAAATTTCCGTCTCGGATTTCGACGAAGATACTGAAGTACAGCTTTCGTTAGACGGTTTGAAACATGTCGAGAAAAATCTGCTGCGTGAGTGCCGTGCCGAGCTTATGCATGCTGCCGCTAAAGAGTCTCTCACTTTGAAGCTCTTGGCAAACTTACATCATGCATCAAAGACTCTAGCCAGCAGAAGATCACGCTTTTGGAAGTCTGCTCACGCAACAGACATCTACATTCCTGCTGAATCTTTATTCTTTGTGGCGCCCGATCAAGTCTTAGTTGAGCAATCAGTCAAAAGCCTTGAAGAGCTAGGCTTCCTAACTCGGTCAGAAGATGGATCAGTCGCAATTACCGAGAAAGGCATTATTGGTCTTGAAGCGTTCGCGGTTTGCATCGAAGCTGAACCAGAAAGCTTTGTCGATATCCGGCTATGATTCAGAATTCTTTTCGTCTCTTAATCGGAATATTCTGCACTCTGTTGCTGACCCGTTCTGTTGACGCTTGACGCCAAGCAGATGACCTGATGCCCACCCTCGAAACCCTGCTGATCTTCGCCGCCCTTTCGCTCGGCCTCGCCGCCACGCCGGGGCCGAATATGCTCTATCTTGTCTCGCGTTCTTTGGCGCAGGGCGTTGGCGCCGGCATGATTTCGCTGATCGGCTGCCAATGCGGATCGCTGGTCATCATGCTTTGCGCGGCAGCCGGCATCACGGCAGCGCTGTTTGCCATTCCCTATGCATGGGACGTACTGCGCATTGGTGGTGCCGCTTACCTTGCCTTCCTCGCCTGGCAATGCCTCCGCCCCGGTGGGCAGCCAATTTTCACCGCACGCCCCATGCCACGCGAACCAGCATCGCGCTTGTTTGGTGTTGGCTTCGCCACCGCTGCGCTCAATCCGAAAGTCGCGATTTTCTATGTTGCGGTGCTGCCACCCTTCATTGACCCCGCGCTTGGCGATGTTTTTCTGCAAAGCATCACGCTTGGCGCGGTACAGATCGCCATCGCCATCATTTTCGATGGCTTGTTGATTTACGGCGCCGCCGGGGTTTCGCGCTTCCTCAGCGAAAACCCCACCTGGATGGCCGCACAGCGTTGGATTTTGGGGGGCGCGCTTGCGTTGATTGCGATCAAGCTCGCCACCGAAAGCCGCGCATGAACCCCCCTCTCACCCTGATGCAAAACCCAAGGCCCTGAACCATGCCGAAGCGCACTGACATCAAATCCATCATGATCATCGGCGCCGGGCCGATCGTCATCGGCCAGGCCTGCGAATTCGATTATTCTGGCGCGCAAGCCTGCAAGGCGCTCCGCGCTGAGGGCTATCGCGTCATTCTGGTGAATTCCAACCCGGCCACGATCATGACCGATCCGGGGCTGGCCGATGCCACCTATATCGAACCCATCACGGTTGAGATTGTGGAAAAAATTATTGCTAAGGAACGTCCCGATGCTTTGCTGCCCACCATGGGCGGACAGACCGCGCTGAATACCTCGCTGAAACTCGCCGAAGCCGGCATTTTGGAAAAATACGGCTGCGAATTGATCGGCGCCAAGGCGGAAGTGATAGACAAAGCCGAAGACCGCCAGAAATTCCGCAATGCCATGACCAAAATCGGCATTGAAAGCCCGAAAAGCGAAATCGCGCACACCATGCCGGAAGCCTGGGATGCGCTGAAAATCATCGGTCTGCCTTGCGTCATTCGCCCTTCCTTCACGCTCGGCGGCACGGGTGGCGGCATTGCCTATAACCGCGAAGAATTCGAACAAATCGTCTCCTCGGGCCTGGCTGCTTCCATGACCAGCGAAGTGCTGGTGGAAGAAAGCGTGCTGGGCTGGAAGGAGTATGAGATGGAAGTAGTCCGCGACAGCGCGGATAATTGCATCATCATCTGTTCCATCGAAAACCTGGATGCGATGGGTGTGCATACTGGGGATTCCGTCACCATCGCCCCCGCGCTGACGCTGACCGATAAGGAATATCAGCGCATGCGCGATGCCTCTATCGCGTGCTTGCGTGAAATCGGCGTGGATACCGGCGGGTCCAATGTGCAATTCGGCATCAATCCAGCCGATGGGCGCATGGTGATCATTGAAATGAATCCGCGCGTGTCGCGTTCTTCCGCGCTCGCTTCCAAGGCCACGGGCTTCCCCATCGCCAAGGTCGCGGCGAAGTTGGCCGTTGGCTATACGCTTGATGAATTAGCGAACGACATCACCAAGGTCACGCCGGCGAGCTTCGAGCCCACCATTGATTATGTGGTGGTGAAAATCCCGCGCTTCACCTTCGAAAAATTCCCCGGCACGCCGGCCACGCTCACCACCTCCATGAAATCGGTGGGGGAAACCATGGCGATTGGCCGGTCTTTTGCGGAAGCCATGCAAAAGGGCCTGCGCGGGCTGGAGATTGGATATTCCGGGCTGGATGAAGTGCCCATTCCCGGCGATGGCAGCCCGCAGGCTTTCCATGCAGCACTCGCCACGCCGCAGCCTGATCGCATTCTGATTGCGGCGCAGGCCATGCGCGCGGGCATGAGCGTGGAAGCGATTCACGAGGCCTGCAAATTCGATCCCTGGTTCCTGCGTGAGATTGAAAAACTGGTGCGCATTGAGGCCGATATCCGCAGCAATGGCCTGCCGCGTGACGCCACCGCGCTGCGGAGCATCAAGGCCATGGGCTTTGCTGATAAGCGGCTGGCAGTGCTCACCGGCAGCACCGAAGCTGATGTGGCCGCCTTCCGCACCAAGCTTGGCGTGATGCCGGTCTATAAGCGGATTGATACCTGCGCGGCGGAATTCGCATCCGAAACACCTTATATGTATTCCACTTATGAAGGCGGTTTCGGCACGCCAGTTTGCGAAAGTCGCCCAACCGCGCGGCAGAAAATCATCATCCTGGGTGGCGGGCCAAACCGCATCGGCCAGGGTATTGAATTCGATTATTGCTGCGTGCATGCCGCTTATGCGCTGAAGGAAGCGGGTTTTGAGACCATCATGGTCAATTGCAACCCTGAAACAGTCAGCACAGATTACGACACGTCAGATCGGCTCTATTTCGAACCGCTGACGGCGGAAGATGTGATTTCACTCATTCGCAAGGAACAGGAAGCCGGCGAATTGCTCGGCTGCATTGTGCAATATGGCGGGCAGACGCCGCTCAAGCTCAGCCAGGCTTTGCACAAGGCAGGCATTCCCATCCTGGGCACCAGCGCGGAGGCGATTGATATCGCCGAAGACCGTGAACGCTTCCAGCAATTGCTGAAGGGG
Organism: uncultured Rhodospirillales bacterium; assembly: GCA_903927465.1. Taxonomy (GTDB): domain Bacteria; phylum Pseudomonadota; class Alphaproteobacteria; order Acetobacterales; family Acetobacteraceae; genus Neoroseomonas. Next base: position 34,240 of record CAIYMY010000055.1, read on the forward strand.
CTTGGCCTTAAGCAGCCGCGCAATAGCACGGTGCGCACGCTGGAAGAAGCGGCCGAGGCCGCTGAACGCATCGGCTACCCCGTTGTGGTGCGGCCTTCTTACGTGCTGGGCGGGCGGGCGATGGAAATTGCTTATAACCGCGAACAGCTCATGCGTTTTGGCGTGGAAGCGGTGAAAGTATCCGGCGAAAACCCGATCCTGATTGATCAATATCTGATCGATGCCATTGAAGTGGATGTGGATTGCATCGCGGATAAAGATGGCAATGTGCATGTCGCGGGCGTGATGGAACACATCGAAGAAGCCGGCATCCATTCCGGCGATTCCGCCTGTTCCCTGCCGCCCTATTCCCTGCCGCCCGCCATTGTCACTGAATTGAAGGCGGAAACGGTTGCCATGGCCCGAGCGCTGAAAGTGCAAGGGCTGATGAATGTGCAATACGCAGTGAAGGATGGCGAAATCTATGTGCTGGAAGTAAATCCGCGCGCATCGCGCACCGTGCCCTTCGTGGCCAAGGCGACCGGGGTGGAAGTCGCCAAGATCGGCGCGCGGGTCATGGCCGGCGCCCGCCTTGCTGAATTCAAGCTGGATGATGACGCCATCTACCGCCATGTCGCGGTGAAGGAAGCGGTCTTCCCCTTCAACCGCTTCCCCAATGTGGATGTGATCCTGGGTCCGGAGATGAAATCCACCGGGGAAGTCATGGGCCTTGATGTTTCTTTTGAGCGCGCCTTCCTGAAATCCCAGCTTGGCGCCGGGGTGAAACTGCCGGAATCCGGCACTGCCTTCATCTCCGTCAAGGAATCGGACAAGGGCGCGGCGGTTACCCTCGCCCGCCGCCTTGCCGAAATGGGCTTCCGCGTGGTGGCCACCCGCGGCACGGCCGCCCGCATCCGCGAAGCTGGCTTCGCCTGCGAAGTAGTGAATAAGGTGCTGGAAGGCCGCCCCCATTGCGTGGACGCGATCAAGTCCGGCGAAATTCAACTGGTGATCAATACCACCGGGGGTGGGCAATCGGTTTCCGATAGCTTCGATATCCGCCGCAGCGCGCTGACCCAGGGTGTGCCGCATTACACAACCCTGGCCGGCGCCCGGGCCGCTGTACACGCGATTGCGGCTTTACGCGCGGGAACCCTTGATGTTGCGCCCCTTCAGGCATATTTTGAGAAATCGTTTTGATGACTGGGGCTGCCCAAAGCGGCCCCTTCGTGTTTTCCGCCCGGCGCCAGCCGGACGGAAAGAAGCCAAGGAAGTATTGCCGTGCAAAAGTTCCCAATGACCGCCGAGGGCCTCGCGCGCTTGGAGGAGGAACTAAAGCAGTTGAAATCGGTAGAACGCCCCGCAATCATTCGGGCGATTGCGGAAGCGCGCGCGCATGGCGACCTTTCCGAAAACGCCGAATACCACGCGGCCCGCGAACGCCAATCCTTCATTGAAGGCCGCATCGCGGAGCTGGAATCGGTGGTCCCTTCCGTCGAAGTGATTGATTCAAAAAGGCTTACCGGAGACCAGGTGCGCTTTGGCGCCTATGTCACCATCGTTGACGAAGAATCCGATGACGAGAAAAACTACCGCATCGTCGGCCAATACGAAGCAGATATGAAGAACGGGTCCATCTCCGTCTCCTCACCCCTTGCCAGGGCGCTGATGGGGCGCAAAGTGGGCGATTCGGTGGAAGTCCCTGCCCCTGGCGGTTCCCGTTCGGTCGAAATCACCGCCGTTCGCTTTAGTTAAACAAGGCCTGCCCCATGCCGATGCGCGCGGCGCAGGCCGACGGCCGCGCCATTACCCTGGCCGATATCCGCGCCGCCGCCGGGCGTATCTCCGGCGCCGTGCTGCGTACCCCGACGCTCGAAAGCCAGGCGGTTTCCCGCGCGACTGGGGCCAGGGTGTTCCTGAAGCTGGATAACCTCCAGGCCACAGGCGCCTTCAAGGAAAGGGGCGCGGCCAATAGGCTGGCGCTGCTGACCGCGCGGGAAAGGGCCGCCGGGGTCATCGCCATGTCCGCCGGTAACCACGCCCAGGCCGTGGCGAGGCACGCTTCCCTTGCCGGCATCGCCGCCACCATCGTCATGCCGAAATTCACCCCGGCCACCAAAGTTACACGCACGGAAGCCTGGGGGGCGCGGGTTGTGCTGCACGGCACCACCCTCGCCGAGGCCGCCGCCCATGCCCATGCGCTGGCAGCCGCTGAGGGCCTGGTCTTCATCCACCCCTATGACGACGCTGCCGTGATCGCTGGCCAAGGCACCGCGACGCTCGAAATGCTGGAAGATGCGCCCGCCATCGAAGCCCTGGTGGTCCCGGTCGGCGGCGGCGGGCTTTGCGCAGGTGCGGCCATCGCCGCTTCAGAACTCCGCCCCGGCATGCCGGTTTTCGGGGTGGAGGTAGAATTCTACCCCGCCATGGCGCAACGCCTGGCCGGCAAGCCGGTGCAAGTCGGCGGGCCCACCATCGCCGAAGGCATCGCGGTGCGCGATGTGGGAGAGGCGCCGTTCGCCATCCTGAAGCGCCTTGGCATTGAGGTGCTGGTTGTGCCGGAACGCGCGGTGGAACAGGCGATTGTCTTGCTCGCCGAAGGCGCCAAGGTACTCGCCGAGGGTGCCGGCGCGGCCGGCCTCGCCGCCATCCTGGCCTTCCCGGAACGCTTCGCGGGCAAGACCGTGGGCACCATTGTCTGCGGCGGGAATATTGACCCGCGCATCCTGGCGAATGTGCTGCTCCGCGAATTGCTCCGCGATGGGCGCATCCTGCGCCTGCACCTGGATATCCCAGACCGCCCCGGCGTACTGGCCGATATCGCAACCCGCGTGGCCGCCGCCGGCGGCAATGTGATCGAAGTCAGCCATCAGCGCCTTTTCGCGGCGCCCAGCGTGCAAAGCGCAGAATTGGAACTGATGATCGAAGTGCGCGACACGGCCCAAGGGGATGCGATTATCGCGGCGCTTGAAGCGGGGGATTACGTCGTAAGAAGGGGGTAAGAGCGAGGCGCCGCCTCGCACTCCGCTGGGGTGGCCGCTGGCGCAGGCCAGCGGCGCGCGCAGGGTTGGTGTGGCGGCTGCGCGCCAAAGCAATAGTCTGCCACCCCGGACCCCGCCAATACTTGGGGCGCACTTGCCCCAAGGGCGCACCAGTCGCAATCTCTCCGCCTCATAGGGGGAACGTGAACATGGATCTCAGAGGCAAAGTCGCACTCGTCACAGGCGGCAACGGCGGTCTCGGGCAACGCATCTGCCACGCGCTCGCGCGCGAAGGCGTGCACATCGCCGTCATGTACGCGCAAAGCAAAGACCAGGCGGAAGGCGTGGCACGAGACCTTGCCAGCCAATACCAAATCAACGCGGCTGCCTTTGGCTGCGACATCACCGATGGCGCGGCAGTTGAAAATCTGGTCGCGGCCGTGACGGCACGCTTCGGGCAACTCGATATCCTGATCAATGACGCAGCCTTCAATAAATCCGTGCCCTTCCAGGATTTGGACAGTCTGACTGTCGAACTCTGGGAAAAAATCATGGCGGTGAACCTTACGGGACCCATGCGGCTGATCAAGGCAGCAGCACCCGCGCTGAAGGCCAGCGGCGCAGGGCGGATCGTCAATATCTCCTCAGTCGCAGGGCTGGGGCCGACCGGGTCCTCAATTGCTTACGCAGTATCCAAGGCCGGGCTGATCCACCTCACGCGCTGCATGGCCGTGGCATTGGCGCCGGAAACCCTGGTGAATTGCGTGGCCCCCGGCCTGCTGGAAGGCACCCGCGCCACCGCCAACCTACGCCCAGAACAGATCGAACGCTCCGCCGCAACATCGCTGCTGCATAAAGCCGCTGATAAAGACGATTGCGCCGATATGGTAGTGACGATGTGCCGGACAGAAACCATGACCGGCCAAACCATCGTGATTGATGCTGGGCGGATTTTTCACTGACAGAATAGGGTGTGCTGCTGGGGCGCGATACGAATAAAGGTTGCAGATAATCGGTTTTTCTTCTATTCAGGGTTGTATCTTTTGCATCTGCCTGGGAGAAACCCCATGCCCCGACTCCTCGCCCCCTTGCTTGCTCTGCCGATCCTGCTCGGCTGCGCTTCCGCCACCCAGACCTATGCGCCGGATGGTCGCGCCGCCCATGCGGTGGATTGCGGCGGGCTTTGGCGCGATTGGGGCGCCTGCATGGAACGCGCTGGGGAGATTTGCGGCGCCAAGGGCTACGATATTTTGGCCCGCGATACGGATCGTAATCGTTCCGGCGGCTATCTGCGCTCCGGCTCCGCCGGTGGGGGCAACTATATCAGCACCCATACCCGCAACATGCTGATCTCCTGCCGCAGCCCGCAGCAGGCACAGGTGAGCTAAAATTGTTGCGCCGTCAGCGGTGCCTTTATGGCGCGCTGATCAATAGCCGATTGGTCTTTTCCATCGCGGCTACCAGCGCCTGGAATTCGCGCGCGAAAACCTCTCGCGTTGTGCCATTCTGCGCCAGATCATCGCCAATCTCGCCAATGCAACGCTTGCCATCAATGCGGGACAGGATCGCGCTTGCCAAACGCGGCAAAGGTACCGGCACGGTCAGCCCATCAAAGCTCACGCGCAGCACGCCATCGCGCGGCAGGCCGGCTGCCAGCTTTGCGCCATCCACTTCACGCAGGCAGGGAATGGCGGCGGGATCATCCCAGGGCGCGGTGATCACGGGCGCATCGGCGCGCACGCAATAAGCGATATGCACGCCCATATTGCCGGTGATTGCCTCGGCCAAGGCGGCGCGTTCTATTGCCCCCATCGCCTCAATGCGTGGGCGCAGCTTGGGGTCGGAGATATAGGAAAGTGGATCGTAGCGCAGCGGCTCCACCAGGCACACAATCCGCAAACCCGCGGCCGTGATCAGCGCATTGAAGGCTGGCACGGTAAAGGCAACATCGCGCGGGTTCAAAAGCAGATCATAAAGCCCGGCATCGCCGCCTTTTTCATGATCCGTGATCCAGGGATTGCGGCGCAACCAGGCGGTTTCCGGCATTTGCCGCCAAAGGCGCTTCGCCACTTCCACCCGCGCTGTCGGCGTTTCATCGGGCGGTGCCAGCAGCCGCAGCGCATCCTGCGCCATATAAACGCCGGTGCGACCATGCGGCGCATAGACCATGAGGCCCAAGCCACCCCCCGGCGCCAGGGCTGAAACCAGCGCCTTCAAGCCCTCCAAAGGATCGGGCAAGTGATGCAGCACGCCGCAGCAATCAATGTAATCAAACGGCCCAAGCCCGCTGCCCGGCAGATCCAGCAAAGACCCTTCCTGGAAAATCACATTGCCAAGCTTGCGCGCCGCAACCCGCGCTTCCGCCACGCGCCGCGCCGCCGCCGAACGATCCAGCCAAGTGACATCGCCGGCCCGCCCGGCATTTATCATTTGCTGCGCAAGCATCACAGTGGCATCGCCGCTGCCGCCACCCGCCACCAGGGCGCGCAAGGGCTGGCTGGCGGGGCGGCGGGCGCCGAAAATCCAATGATCCACTTCGCGCAAATGGCTCGGGCTGCCGATGATCAGGCGCTTGGCCTCATCCCGAGGATCCCGCTGCGGATAGGGATAGGCATCATATTGCGCGGCAAGCGCGGCATCGGCGGCGTCTTTCATGGCGCCTATCTACCAAGCCCAGGGAAAGCCGAAAGCCTCATTACGCTTTACGCGCCGGCAATTCTTGAGCAATTTCATTCTAGATTCCGGTTATTGCTCTTCTACCGCCGATTGCCGCACATAATGCGCTACCGCAAAGCCCCCGCGGGCTTGGGCGATGCGCCTGCGGCATTGCCCGCCGAACGCCCGGCATCTACCGGCAGGGTCTGGCCCGTGATCCAGCGCGCGGCAGGTGAGGCCAAAAAGCACGCAGCTTCCGCGACATCCCAGGCGCTGCCTTCGATTTTCAACATGCCCGATTGCGCGCGCTGTTGGCGCAATTCCTCCGTCATGCCGCGCGATGCCACCATGGGCGTATAGACATAACCTGGTGCCACCGCATTGACGCGGATATTGTCCGCCCCGTGATGCCCTGCCATGGCGCGTGTCATTTGCACAATCGCGCCCTTGGTGGTGGCGTAGAGCAAACCCGGATGCCCCGCGCGTAGCCCGGCGACGGATGAAAGATTAATGATGGCGCCGCCGCCCGATTTGCGCATTTCTGGCACGGCATATTTCGCCATGAGCATGACGGATTTCACATTGACCTGCATGGCGTAATCCCAGGCTTCCGGGTCCACGCCTTCAGCATTGCCGGGCGGGCCGCTAATGCCGACATTATTCACCAGAATATCCACGCGACCCCAAAGCCTGACCGCTTCCGCCACCGCCGCCGCGCAATCATCAGCCTTGGAAACATCGGCTTCCTTCACGGCGCAAACGCCACCTTCAGCAGCGATCCGGCCCGCGGTTTCTTCGAGTGCGGCCAGATCCACATCAAGGCACAGCACCTTCGCCCCGCGCGCCGCCAGCAGCACGGCAATCGCCCGCCCATTGCCAATAGTGGTGGCGCCGGCGCCAGGATTGCGCGAACCAGCGCCGGTAACGATCGCGACCTTGCCGTTCAGGCGGGTATTGTCTTGCATGATTGGATGATCCTCTTCGCCAAAAGCATCACCCGCACGTGAATTTAGTCAAGCTTCACGCGCCAGCAATTCCTTGAGCAGTTCCACCGTGCGCGCGGGCTGTTCCTGCTGCACCCAATGCCCGGCACCCGGCACCAGATGCGCCACCGCCATGCGCGTGCAGGCAATGCCCTGCATACGCTCAAACGCGCCAGGCGCCTGGAACACGCCCCAATCTGATGCGCCGGCGATGAAGACGGACGGAACATCAATGCTGCGCCCAGCAAAAAGCGCCAAATCTGCATTCACTTCCGGCGCGAAGCGGGTGCGATACCAATTGAGCCCGCCTTGAAAGCCCGTGCGGCCATATTCTTCGGCATAAACCGCCATTTCCGCTTCCGTCATCCAGGCGCAGCGGGCAACCCCATCCGCGCTTGGCATTTCATGCGCGACGGTCTCCGGCATGGTCGCGGCCCGGTCCATCACATAGTAAGTGGGTAGCTTCGCCATTTCACCAGCCGACCAATCACGCAAATGATGCGGCTTATTCGCCGCCCAATCGGCGCTTTTGTGGTGGTAATAGGCACGCATGAAGGCGTGCAGCCCCTGCGCCGCGCTCATCATATCCGCATTGGCCGGGCGCGTGGCGTAATAGGCATGGTAGTGTTTGCGCGGGCGCGGCAAAGCAGCCAGCGCCTCATCCAGCCCCGGCATGGCGGAAGAACCGCCAGATGCCTGCCCTGGCTTCGGCCAATCCGGCCCACCGGCGAAAGGTGCGCTCATTAACGCCACGCGGCGGAACACATCGGGGCGCGTCAGCGCGCACCAGGCAGCTACCGGAGATCCGAAATCATGCCCGACCACCGCCGCCACTTCCCGGTAACCAAGCGCCGCCACCACGCCCAGCGCATCGCGCACCAAATTGGTCAGGCGAAATGGCGCCAGCGGAGCATCGTATTCCGTATCGCAGCCCGTGGTCCGGCCATAGCCGCGCTGATCCGGCGCCACCACGTGATAGCCCATCGCCGCCAAGGGCAGCATCACATGCCGCCAGGAATAGGCGAGTTCCGGAAAGCCATGCAGCAGCAACAGGCATGGCCGGCCTGGCGTTTCATGCCCGGCTTCCAGCACATGCACCCGCAGCCCATTGATGCCTTCAAGAAAGCGGGAGCGGATGCCTTGCGGCAAGGTTGGTGAGCTAAGCGATTCCATGGCGGTGTTTCCTTCCTTCACCCCATCCCGCCCGAACCACGCCCAGCAATCAAGCCCCGCATTGACGCACGCCCCGGCAGGCGAGACTTTGCCGCCATGCAGGATGGTATCCCCTGGTCTTCGGACCTTCTGACCCTCGCGCGGCGCTTCGGGCCCCGCATCGCGATCACGGATGGTGACGCCAGCATCACGTATGCGGCGCTTTCTACTCGCGCCCATGGCCTGGCGCGGCGGCTGATCGCGGAGGGCTTCAAGCCCGGCCAACCGGTTGCCACCTTTGTCCCCAATGGCTGCGATGCGCCCTGGGTCAGCTATGGCCTGACCATGACGGGTGTGGCGGAAACGCCCTGCAATACCGGGTCCACCGATGCGGAATTAGGCTGGTTTGCGGAATTGACCGGCTTCAAGCGCATTGTGGCGCCGCGCGCTGCCACAGCCCGGCTCGCAGCTTTGGGATTCGACCCCCTGCCGCTGGAAGATATCGCCCCGGATGATAGCTTCACGCCGCTGCCCCCCGTGCCATCCGATGCCTGGGGGCGGATCATTTTCACCTCCGGCACCACGGGCAAGCCCAAGGCGATCTTGCATAGCCATGGCGGGCGGTACCTCGCCAATATCCTGCAACGCGCCGTGCTGCCCTTCACACCGCAGCCGGGTGAACGCGTGCTGTTGATGACCCCCTTCACCCATGGCGCGGCGCTGATCACCTATGCCTGGCTCGATCACGGCGGAGAGGTGGTGTTGCAGGATGGGGTGCGGGCCGAACGGATCGCGCCTGTTTTCGCCACCCCCGCGCTGGCCGCGATTTTCGCTCCGCCCACCGTGCTGGCCAAGCTTCTAGCCTTGTTCCCAGGCCAGGCCGTACCGGGGCTGAAGGTGATTTTCTGTGGTACGCAAACCCTTACGCGCGAGCTTTACGCCCGCGCCGCGGCGCAATTCGGCCCGGTGGTGCGCGTGACCTATGGCATGAGTGAATGCTTCAACCCCATCACCATCCTGGAAGGCCCCGATGTCGCCGCCGCCATGGCGGAAGACGATGATGGGCTTGGCGCCAATCTCGGCTGGCCGGCGACCGGCGTTGAAATCGCTATTCGCGATGAGGCCGGCAGCCCCATGGCATCTGGCGAATCGGGCGATATCTGGCTGCGCGCCCGGCATATGAATATCGGCATGATCGGCGCGGATGGGCTGGTGCCCCGCCCCGCCGGCGCCTGGCATCGCACCGGGGATTTGGGTGCGCTGGATGCGCAAGGTCGGCTGCGCCTGGCGGGGCGGGCTTCCGATGTGATGAAAAGCGGCGGCTATCGCGTTCATCCGGCGGAAATCGAGATGGTGCTGGAAGAAGCCGGCCAGGGCCGCGCGATTTGCGTGCTGGGCCTGGCTTCCGATTATTGGGGCGAGGTCATCATCGCGGTCGCGGATGGCCTGGCTTCCGGCTGGGAAGCCGCGGCACTACCCTTGGTGGAACAATTGGCGCGTCATAAACGCCCCCGCGCTTGGCTCACGCTGCCTGAATTGCCCCGCAATGCGCAAGGGAAGGTGGTGCGCGCGCGCGTGCGGGATGCGGTGCTGGAGCGCTGGCGGCTGGAAGACGGGCCGCATCCGCGCTTAATGCCGGCCCATGCTGGAAAGGATGAATGACCCATGGTGATTGAGGCTCTGGCCCCCTTTTATGCCTGGACCAAGGCGCTGCATCTGATCAGCGTTTTTGCCTGGATGGCAGGGCTTTTCTACCTGCCCCGGCTTTACATCTACCACACGCAACAGGCGCCTGGTTCCGCCCAGGTGGCGCTGTTCAAAACCATGGAAAGGCGCCTGCTGCGCGCCATCATGAACCCGGCCATGATCGCCGCTTGGCTGTTCGGGCTGCTGCTGATCCTAACCCCGGGCGTGGTGGATTGGCGTGCGGGCTGGTGGCACGGCAAGCTTTTGGGGCTTCTGGGCATGACTGCCTTTCACATGGATTTGGCTCGCGCCCGGCGGCTTTTCGCCGAAGACCGCAATACCCGGAGCGAGCGGTCCTGGCGCATCGCCAATGAAGTACCGACGCTGCTTTTGATCCTGATTGTCATTATGGTGATCGTGAAGCCGTTCTGAACGGGCGTTTTGACCCTGCAACAGCGCGGCGATGGTTGACGCGGCGCGCTGTACTCCATAGTCTAATTCTAGTTACTCCTTCGTGGTGCCCGCTGATCCGTGATTGGCGCGCGGCTGCAAATCCCTCCTTCCCCGTTTTCGGGACCATATCGGATGCACCGCCTGAGGCGGAGAGCATCCGGTGACACTGGTTTTGTCGCCCCCGTGGCGATGCCTGCAGCCGGTCTGATCCCGACTCCCATGATGACTGAAACGCCAAGGCCACAGATGCATCTTTCAGAACTTAAGGCGAAAAGCCCCGCGGACCTCCTCGCCTTCGCTGAGGAATTACAGATCGAAAACGCATCATCGCTGCGCAAGCAGGATATGATGTTCGCCATCCTGAAGACCTTCGCCGATAATGATCAGGCGATCTTCGGGGAAGGCACGCTTGAAATCCTTTCCGATGGTTTCGGCTATCTGCGCAGCCCGCAGGCGAATTTCCTGCCCGGACCCGATGATATTTATGTCTCCCCCGCCCAGGTGCGCCGCTTCGGCCTGCGCACCGGCGATACGGTGGAAGGCCAGATCCGCGCGCCGAAAGATGGGGAGCGTTATTTCTCTCTGCTCAAGGTCAATGCGATCAATTTCGAAGATCCCGAAAGCCTGCGCCACCGGATCAATTTCGATAACCTGACGCCGCTTTATCCGAACCGTCGCCTCAAGATGGAAAATCCGGAGGTTGAAAGCGTCGCCAAGGGGCCGACCAAGGATAATAC
>CAIYMY010000056.1 GCA_903927465.1 uncultured Rhodospirillales bacterium
GTCGAACCTTTCTGATCAGGGCGGCCAATAATCAATGGCGCCATCCGTTCCCAGGCATCGTCACTCAATACCAGCCGGTCCAAAACTCCCATAGGTGCCCCCAAAAAAGCACCTTGAATCACATATCAGAAAATTGCGGAATCCCTAGAGTCCACGCGACCTAGAGGCTTGCTCAGGCTTCGACTTGGCGGCTGGCGCGACGCAACACCGCGCAAAGCCGAGAGAAACTCAGCCAGAAGGAGCCATGTTCCGGGGCACGTTCCGGGTGCTGGCCGAAGGCGGGTTCGCCGCGGCGCAGAAGTGGCAGGCGTGCTTCAAAACGCCCGCGCATGTTTTCCAGAAAGGCCGAGCTGGAAGCCATGTAAAGCTCCAGCATTTCAGCGGCCAATTCCAGTTCGACGCGCGCATTGCCTTCCGTGGTGAAGCGCTTCAGCGCGCGGCTGTCTTCAGCCAAGGCAAGGTGGATGCGATGCAAATCCTGCAAATGCGCTGCAACACGCTGGCGGCATTCGCGGGCAGTGTCATCCGCCCCAGTGCTTGTTGGTTCCATTAGGGACCTCCTTATGCAAGCTTAGGTTGCTATGCTTAAATTTCCGTCAAATTGTGGAAGGGAAATTTTTGTGGCCCGAAAAGGCTAGTTTCAGTCGCTTGTAGGCGTGAGGGCCGCCAGGTCCTCGGCGCTATCCACGTCCCGCTTGGGCGGCAGGAGTGCCACGCGGTGGCGGCGGAAATTGGCCAAGGTATCGGCCAGCGCATGGGGGCTTGACCAGCGCACCTTGGTGAAGGGGCGATGCGGGCGTCTTGGTCCAAACCCCACCAGCCAATAACCGCCATCCAGCGCCGGGCCGAAAATCGCATCCGCCCTTCCCAGCGCGCGAAACCCGGCAGCGATATCAGCGGGGCCAAGGCCAGGAATATCGCTCCCGATCAGGATGGCGCGTGGGAAGGGCGCCATGGCCTTTCCCATGCGCTGGCCCAAATCACCAGTAACTTGGCCCATGCGTGGCGTACCGGGAGGCGCCAGACGCCTCCAATCCGCCCGCGCCCCAGCTGGGGTGATGGCCAGAACCGTGTGCCATCTTCGGTCACGTGCAATGGGCCAGGCAGTGGCGGCCAGCATGCCCCGATAAAAGCGCAAGGCGCTGCGCGCGCCAATACCCGCGGCCAGGCGTCGCTTCACCGCGCCAAGCCGCGGCGCGCGGGCAAAAATGATCACAACGGGACGGCGCATCTCTCCACCAAAGCCGATCAGCGACGGTGCGTATAGAGACGCACAATCCGATCCGGCGAAACACCCGCGAACCAGAGCGACAGGCAGAACAGGTTCCGCGCTGAACGCGCATACCAGCCATCCCGCCGCCACTTCTCGGCCGAGGTGATGAAATCTGCTGGCAGGGCGACTAACGATTTGCGACCAATGCGGCGGATCAGCGCCACATCTTCCATGAGTGGTATGGGTTCGTAACCGCCAAGCGCCTGGTAGAAATCGCGTCCGATCAGCAGGCCCTGATCGCCATAAGGCAGGCCAAGCCAGCGGCAGCGCCAAGCAACCATCGCTTCCAGGCGGCGAGCCTCGGGTGCCGCATCATCCAAGGCGAAGCGGAAATAGCCGGCTTGCGTCGCGGCTTCGGGGCGGGCGATGAAGCCTGCAACCGCTTCCTGCCAACCCGAGCCTGGGCACGTATCGGCATGCAGCGCCAGCAGCCAAGGCTGGGTTGCGGCTTGGGCGGCGGCGCGCAACTGCGGGCCGCGCCCGCGCGGCGCTGTAATCACCTGGGCGCCGCAGGCCCGCGCGATATCGGGCGTGCCATCCGTGCTGCCGCCATCGGCGATGATGATTTCCGCCACCTCACCGCGCAAAGCCGCGAGCGTCGCCGGTAGGCTTGCAGCGGCGTTAAGCGTCGGGATCAGGGCGGAGACTGGCAAAGGGATCATATGTTCTTATTTTGTTCTTGACTCAATCGGCCCGTCCTGTCAGGGTGTTGAGAATTGGAAAGGGAAGCATTTCATGCCCGATGGTATCCCCAACCTGACCCCTGGCGATAGCGGCACGCAGTGCTTTGCCATGCCATCCCTGGCGCGCAAGGGGCGCGGAGCGGTCTCCAACCCGCCAGTGCGCTTTGAACCGGCGCGGCGAGAGGCGTTTGATGATGGCTGGGCGACGCTTGAGCAAAGCTTCGCCGAATTGCCGCCTTTGCCAACCAGCCTGACCGAGGACCACGCCAAATCCGCGCTGAGTTACAATGAAAGCCCTGATCTGGGGTTTGACCGGTCCATCAACCCCTATCGTGGCTGTGAACATGGCTGCATCTACTGCTATGCGCGGCCATCCCATGCCTATCTGGGTTTCTCGCCGGGGCTCGATTTCGAAACGCGGCTGATGTTCAAGCCAGATATCGCGGCGCTGTTGGAAAAGGAGCTCCGTAAGCCAGGCTATCAGCCCCGCCCGATCGCCCTTGGCGCCAATACGGACCCCTATCAGCCAGTAGAACGCCAATTGGGGCTGACGCGGGCCGTTTTGGAAGTGCTGGATCGCTTCAGCCACCCCGTCACCATTGTTACGAAATCCGCAGGAGTTTTACGTGATGTGGATATCCTCCAGCGCCTGGCCGCGCGCAATCTGGTGCGGGTGTGCCTTTCCGTGACAACGCTCGATCCCGCTTTGGCGCGTATCATGGAGCCAAGGGCCGCCACCCCGGCGCGGCGGTTGCAGGCGATCCGGGAATTGACGGCGGCGGGCGTGCCAACCGCCATCCTGGCCGCGCCGATGATCCCGGCGGTGAATGACATGGAATTGGAAAAGCTGCTGGAACAGGGCGCTGCGGCGGGGGCGACCAGCGCGGGCTATGTACTGCTGCGCCTGCCTTTGGAAATCAAACAGCTTTTTGAGGAATGGCTGGCACAGCACATGCCCGATCGCGCCGCCCGCGTGCTGTCGCTGATCCGCCAGACTCGCGGTGGCGCGCTGTATGACAGCAGTTTCGGCCAGCGCCAGACCGGCAGCGGGCCTTATGCGGAATTGCTGGCGCGACGCTTTGCCGTCGCCATGCGCAGGCTTGGCCTGGAGAGGCGCGGCGGTGGGGCGGGGGCGCTGGATTGCGGGCACTTCGCGGTGCCTGGGGCGCAGATGTCCTTGTTCTAAGCACGCGCCTGCCCCGGCCTGCTGGACGGGCAGGGGCTTTTCCGGGCAAGGAAAGATGCGTTGTTTCTGCCTGGAAGGAATCGCCTTGGCCTCGCCCGATTTGCACGCCTCTCTCCGCCAGCATCAGGCCGGCAATCTGGACGCGGCCATGGCGGGCTATCGCGCCTTCTTGCAGGAGCAGCCGAACCATGCCGAGGCCAATCGGCTGCTCGGCTTGGCGCTTTTTGCACGCGGCCAGGTAGCGCCGGCGCGTGACGCTTTGGAGCGTGCAGCCGGCTTGGCGCCGCCCAATGCTGCCCTGCTGAATGACCTTGGCAATGCGCGCCGCGCCATGGGCGATAAGGCGGCGGCGGTGGAGGCTTTCAGTGCCGCGATCAAGGCCGAACCCGCCTTTGCCTTTGCGCATTTCAACCTGGCTGATGCTTTGCTGGAAGCCGGTGACGTGCAACGTGCCAGCGCGGCTTATGAAGATATCATCGCGCGCGGCTTTGCCGGGATTGATGGCGATTTTCATGTCAATCGCGGGCTGTGCCGGTTGCGCCTTGGCGATGCAGCCGGCGCCATGGAAGCCTTCCGTGCCGCGCTGGCGCTGGAGCCAGGCCATTCCCGCGCCGCCGCGTCGCTTTCCGATACGCTGCAAAAGCTCGGGTCACATCGCGAAGCGGTCATGTTCCTGACCGGCTTTTTGGACAAGCAGCGCGCCGGCCTTGAGACTTTGCTTTCGCTCGGCAGTGGCTTTCTCGGCCTGCGTGATTACCCACGTGCGCTCGGGCTGTTTGAACGACTTGCAACAGTCAAACCGCCGGTTGCCAAGGCACTGATCGGCAGGGGTTTGGCCCTGTGTGGCGAGAACCGGCATGAGGAAGCAATCCCTGCTTTTGATGCGGCACTCGTGCTTGATGCGCGTGATGCGGAAGCGCTGATCGGCAAGGGTGTGGCGCTGAAGGCGCTGCGGCGCCTGCCCGAGGCGATTGAGACCGATCGCCGCGCCATTGAAGTGGCACCGCGTAACGCCAATGCGCATCTGAACCTTGGCAATGCATTGGCGCTGCTCAACCGGCATGAGGAAGCGCTGGCCTGTTATGAACGTGTGCTGGCGCTTGATCCGAATTCAGCCGAGGCACTGAATTATGAGGGCAATTCGCTGAATGCGCTGAACCGGCAAACGGAAGCCGTGGCGCGGTTTGAGAAAGCCGTGGCGCTCGATCCCGGTGTCACAGAAGCGCTTTCATCCCTGGTCTATACCAAGCAACGGCGTTGGGATTGGGCAGGGCTGCCGGAACAGCGGCAGTTTCTGCTGGAGCGCGTACGCGCGCGGCAATATGTGGCCAATCCGTTTGCGCTGCTTGGTATTTGCGATGATCCGGAACTGCACCAGATCGCCGCCTGCGCCTATACGCGTGAGACTCTACCGCTCGCCGCCATTGCCCAACCGCCACCCGCCACACAGCGTGATCGGTTGCGCATTGGGTATTTCTCGGCGGATTTGCACAATCACGCGACCATGCATCTGCTCGCCGGCGTACTGGAATGCCACGACCGAGACGCCTTCGAAATTCACGCCTTTTCCTATGGTCCAGAAATTGAAGACACGATGCGCGCGCGCGCCCGCGCCACGGTGGATCATTTCCATGAATGTGCCAGGCTTTCTGACGGCGCGATCATCGCCACAGCGCGCAAGGCAGGGATTGATATTGCCATTGATCTGAAGGGCTACACCCAGGATGCCCGGCTGGCGCCCTTCGCCGCGCGGCTGGCGCCAGTGCAGGTCAGCTATCTTGGCTATCCCGGCACCGTGGGTGCTGATTTCCTGGATTATATCCTGGCGGATGCGACCGTTGTGCCCATGGATCAGCAGCGCTTCTATGATGAAAAAATCATCCATCTGCCCGATAGCTATCAGGCGAATGATGACCGTCGCGTGATCGCACCCGATACGCCCTCACGCGCTGAGGCCGGGCTGCCGGCGGATGGTTTTGTCTATTGCTGCTTCAACAATGCCTATAAGATCACGCCGGAAATCTTCGCGTCCTGGATGCGTATTCTCAATGCCGTGCCGGGTTCGGTCTTGTGGTTGCTCGCCAATGACTCAGATTCCATCGCGCGGCTGCGCGGCGTGGCGGAAGCGCAGGGCGTTGATCCCGCGCGGCTGGTCTTTGGGCCTTCGCTGCCTTCCGCACAACATCTTGCGCGGCATCGGCTGGCGGATCTTTTCCTCGATACGCTCCCCTATAATGCGCATACCACGGCGAGTGATGCGCTCTGGGCTGGGCTGCCGGTGTTGACGCAAATGGGGCAGGCGTTTGCCGGGCGCGTGGCGGCAAGCTTGCTCAACGCCGTCGGCCTGCCGGAAATGATAACCCGCGATGCGGCGGCGTATGAAGCGCTGGCGATTGCGATTGGCCGCGATGCTGCACGTGCTGCCGCGATTAAGGCTAAGCTTGCAGCGGCAATTCCCACGGCGCCGCTGTTCAACACGCCGCGCTTCACGCGCCATCTGGAAAGCGCCTACCGCATGATGTGGCAGCGCCATGCCGCCGGCCTTGCGCCGGAAGGCTTCGCTGTTCCGGCCGAAGAATAGCCAGGCGCGCCATGCCGGATTTCGCCGCCTTTTTCGCCTCCGGCCAAGTCGCCGAACTGATGGTGGCGATTCTGTTTGTGGAAGCCTTGGCGCTGCTGGGATTTTGGTGGCTCACCGGGCGCGGCCTGCCGCCGCAATCGGTGATAGCCCTGGTGCTGCCGGGGGTGTTCTTCGCGCTTGCTTTGCGCGCGGCGCTGACCGGGGCCTGGTGGGGCTTTGTTTCCCTCGCCATGACCGCCGCGTTTTTCGCACATGCCTGGGATTTGTGGCGCCGCTGGCGCGATTGATCACCAACCCGTAACTGTCAATTTTGATTGACACATAGGCGCGAAAAGGCGCAGCCTTGCGGCAAGTTCCAGAGGGGGCAGCCATGAATGGCCATTCGCATCGCATCGCCTACGAGGCACTAAAAGCCAAGCTTGATGCCGCTGAGGCAGAAGGGGATGCGGCAGCGCTGGACCGCGCCACCGCTGCTCTCGATGTGTTTATGGCAAACATCATCACAGACCCGCGCCGGCTGCGTGCCATTGCGCTGGATAGCCCTGGGGCGGCGGCGGAAATTCAGGCGCGCGCGGCAGAGCTTTCCCTGCCGCGCCAAGTGCTCGACCCCAGCTTTGATCCAAGCTTTGCAAGGCTTTGGGTGGCCAGCTTGGATGACAATGCCATCGCCATGGTGCATCGCGTCATGGCGGAAGAATTGCGCCGGCGGGATGGTCAAAATCCTGCGCCGCGCCGTATGGCGGCGCTGTTCGGGCGGGGCTGAAACCCCAGCCCGCTTCAACCAAAGATATCTACGGGGCTTTCGCGCTTTAAAGCGGTGGCCAGGTCGCGCCCAAGCTGCGAGCCATCCTTCGCGGCGGCCTCACCCATGTTGCGCCTTAGGAAACTGCCATCGGCGCGCGCAACAAGCCCGTGCATGCGAAGCCGCCCATCAGGCAGAAGCGTAGCATGCGCGCCAATCGGCGTGCGGCAGGACCCATCCAGCGCGCCAAGCAAAGCGCGTTCGGCATCCGCAACCAAGCGGCTTGGCGCATGTTCAATGCGCGCGAGAAGCGCCAGCGTTGGGGCGTCATCCGCGCGCGCGGTGATGCCAACTATCCCTTGGCAGGCGGCGGGCAGCATGGCTTCCGGGTCCAGCACCACTTGCGCACGATCGGCCATGCCAAGCCGCTTCAAGCCCGCGAGCGCCAGCAGCGAACAGGTAAAATCCCCGGCCGCTACGCGCCCGAGCCGCGTTTGCACATTGCCGCGAATGATATCCACGCGGAGATCAGGCCGCCGATGCAGTAATTGCGCTTGCCGGCGCACGGAAGCCGTGCCGACCAAAGCGCCTTGCGGCAAAACCGCAAGCGGATCATCCGCCGTGGCCGCACTGCATCCAGCACCCAGAATCAGCGCATCGCGCGGGTCTTCGCGTTCCAGCACACAGGCCAGCACAATGCCTGGCGGCAATTCGGTTTCCAGATCCTTGAGGCTATGTACCGCGACATCAATGCGACCATCGGCCAGCGCCTCATGGATTTCCTTGGCGAAAAGCCCTTTGCCGCCAATATCGGCCAGGCGCTTATCCTGCACCTTGTCGCCGGATGTCGCGATGATGTGTTCTTCCAGCGCGCCATCTTCGGCCAGCGCCGGGATGGCCGCGCGGGCCACGCTTGCAAAATGTCGCGCTTGCCAAAGCGCAAGCGGAGAGCCGCGCGTGCCAATGCGCATGGGCTGTGACGCCATTCCTCAAAAACCTTATTTGTTGCTCTACCCTTAGGCCCTCGCGAGGCCAAAGAGATGTGCCAAATCCTTGAAGAAAATCCGCACATGCGCAAGGGGATCGCGCCGGACCAATTCCTTGTTCATGTAAGATTCCCAGGTCAGGCGCTGCACATCCTTATCGGCGCAGATGGAGACAAACTTCTCTCGCCGCTTGTCGGATGAATACCAGAAATACTGCATGATGCCGAGCACCCAGAAAACGCGCCCATGCACCTTCATGAAGCGCTTGCGTGCACCGGCGAGCGCACGTGCATCGCCGGTCTTCAGGCATTCCTCAGCGGCATCAGCGGCAAGCCGGCCGCCATACATGGCGTAGTAAATACCCTCACCAGAAGCGGGGGCGACCACGCCGGCGGCGTCCCCGGCCAGGATCACATCGCGGCCATTATCCCAGCGCTTCAGCGGCTTCAGCGGAATCGGCGCACCTTCGCGCCTGATCGTCTCGGCATCCGTCAGGCCAATATCGCGGCGGAGTTCAGCAACCGAACCACGCAGCGAAAAGCCCTTTTGCATGGAACCCGTGCCGATGCTGGTTGTGTCGCCATGCGGGAAGATCCAGGCGTAGAAATCGGGCGAAAGCTTGCCCTGGTAATAGACATCGCAGCGCTTGGAATCAAAATCCGCGCCCGCACCATTGGGCGGTGAGCGCACGATTTCATGATAGGCGAAAACGCAGCGTACCTTGTCACCGCCCGGCACTTCCTGCTTCGCCACCTGAGACCGCGCGCCATCGGCGCCGATCACCAAGCGTGCGCGGGCAGCAACCGCTGCGCCATCCTTCGATTCCCAATGAACAATGGCGGTGCCATCGGCATCACGCGTGATTTTCTCATAAGTGCCGGTCTGGCGTTCTGCGCCGGCGTGCTCGGCGCGCTCGCGCAGCCATTCGTCGAAATCCGCGCGATCCACCATGCCGACAAAGCCGCCATCAATCGGCATATCCACCGCCTTGGCGCTGGGGGAGACCATACGGGCGGAATTGATCTTCGCGACCAGAAGTTCATCCGGAATGGCGAAATCACGAATGAGGCGCGGCGGAATCGCACCACCGCAGGGTTTGATGCGCCCTGCGCGATCCAGCAGCAGCACGCTACGCCCCCGGCGCGCCAAATCATCAGCGGCGGTGGCGCCCGATGGCCCGCCGCCCACTACGATCACATCATATGATTGCATTGCCATTTCCCTCTATCTTGCCGGTACCATTGGGCCGAAGCCGCCGGTCTTGCTGATTTTTGGACGATTAATGCGCGCGGCCAGCATGGCCGAGGCAATGAACAGCGCGGCATCAATGACGAAGACCACGGCATAAGCCGCTTCCGCCTGACCAAGTGCGATCCGCGCCACATCCACCGCCGCCGCACCGGCAAGCCCACCAAGCCCAAAGGCCACGGCCTGCGCCGCACCCCAAAGCCCCATGCGCGTGCCTTCGCGCGATTCATGCCCGCGCGCGACCATTTGCATCATGGAAGCAATGGCGGCGGCGGCGAAAACACCATTCGCGACACCAAGCGCGAAGAAGCTGGACTTGAGCGGCCAGGCCGCGCCGAATTGTCCAGCGACGGAAAGGGCGAGCATCATTACCGCCGTGGCAAGACACCCCGCGATGGTCCAGAAGCGGAGCGTGCCCGCCCAACGCCCGCCGCGCACACTGCCAATCAGCGCAATCGCAATCATGCCAACCAGAACGCCCGCATGTTGCAGCGATGAAATGCGCGTGGTCTCGCCCAAGGTCCGGCCAAATACCGCGCCGGCGAAAGGCTCCAGGATCAAATCCTGTGCGCTATAGGCGAGCATGGAAACGAAGATGAAAATGGTGAAGCGCCGCGCTTCGGGTTCCGCCCAAACCTCGCGCAAAGCCTGACGGAAAGGTGGCTTCGCGGCATCGCCTGTTTCCGGGCGCGCGGTGCGCGGGCCTTCCATGCCCCAAACGGCGAGAATGGCCAGCGTGAAGGCAATGGCGGAAACACCGGCAGCGACGGCAATCAGCCGCATGGGCGAATAGGGATCAAGCAGCCGCCCGGCAATGGCGGTGGTGATCACAAAGCCCGCGATCATCATGATCCAAACCAGTGATGCGGCAGCGGCGCGGCGTGCAGGCGCAGTGCGCGAAGCGAGTAGTACCAACAAAGACGTGCCGGCCGCGCCAACGCCAGCGCCAATCAGCAAAAACGCCAATACGGCAAGTGCAATGCCGGCCCAAAGCGATTCCGCCATCAGTGCCGTGCCGGCCGCCGCCAAAACACCGCCCAAGGCCAGCACAGCCATGCCGCCAATGATCCAAGGCGTGCGTCGCCCGCCCATATCGGACCCATAGCCCATACGCGGGCGCAGCAATTGCAAAGCATAATGCAGCCCCACCAGTAGTCCCGGTAAAGTCGCGGGCAAGGCAAGTTCCACTACCATCACGCGATTGAGCGCGGAGGTTGTCAGCACCACAATCGCGCCAAGGGCCGTTTGCACCAAACCCAGACGGATAATGCCAAGCCAGCCGAGCGATGCGGGGTTCATGCTGCGCCACCTGTCAAAGCGGCAAGCGCAAAGGCGCTGATCAGCATGCCAATCACGTAAAGCAAAACGCCGGTGCCATTATACCAAGGGGCGAGCCCACGCGGGTCGCGCAGCATCCGCCGCATCAGGCCAAGTTGCACCAGCAGCGAAACCGCAACCGCCGCGGCGTGCCAGGGCGCATCCCAGACAGCGAGAAGTGCCACCACCAATACTTGAGGCACTGCCATGAAAATGCAGGCGACCAGCCCGGCACGCTCCGCACCCAATTGCACAGGCAGTGAAAGCACGCCCATGCGGCGATCACCTTCAATCGCCTTGAAGTCATTCAGCGTCATGATGCCATGCGCGCCAAGGCCATAAAGCAACGCCACCAGCAGCACGCGCCAATCCGGTGCTCCGCCCGACATGATCGCTGCCGCTGTGATCCAGGGCAGGGTTTCATAGGCCAAACCACAGGCCAGATTTCCCCACCAGCCATTGGCCTTCAGCCGAAATGGCGGCGCGCTATAGGCCCAGGCGAGCGCAATCGCGATGATCGTCGCGCCAAAACCCCAGGCACCCAGCGGCACGGCAGCAATCAGCGAAAGCAGCGTCCAGAACAGCGCAATATACAAACCCCATCGCCCCGGAATGCGCCCAGATGGAATAGGGCGATTCGGTTCATTGATGGCGTCCACATGGCGGTCATACCAATCATTCGCCGCCTGACTCATCGCGCATACCAAAGGCCCGGCCAGAAAAACGCCAAGCAGCGCCAGCGGCCAATGCTGAGAAAAACCGCCATGGGCGGAAGCAACGCCGCAGCCAAAGGCCCACATGGGCGGAAACCAGGTGATGGGCTTCAATAATTCCAGAACCGCGGATGGCTTCAGCCGCGGGGCAGGGGCGGTCGCCGCTGATGCAACGGGTGCCGCCATCGCGCTACCTCACCCTTGCTCAGCGCTATCGGAGCCTAGGTCACCAAGCCCATAGCGATGCAACTTCACGTAAAGACTCTGCCGGCTAAGCCCGAGCATTTCCGCCGCCGAAGCGCGATTATCGCCCGAAAGCTGCAAGGCGGCTTCAATGCACAGGCGCTCAATCGCATCCGTCGCATCACGCACAAGATCCTTGAGCGGCACGCGCCCAATCAATTCCGTGAGCTGTTCGACGGACCGCGTAGCATGCGCGCCGGCCTGGCGTGGTGCCGCAACGCGCGCGCCAATATCGCGAATCGCAAAGCCGTAAACTTCTTGGCCGGCATGCGTCACGGTCACGGCGGAAATTTCCACTTCAACCCGCGCGCCCATCGCGCCACGCAGCGTGGTGTGGTAAAGCCTGACTGTTCCGCGATTGCGGAGGTTGGAGAGCAGCACTTCAATTTCGATGCCCTGCCCACCCAGCCAGCGTTCAAGCGATTCGCCGCGCACCTGTTCTTCTGAACCAAGTTCGACCAGATCAAGAAAAGCGCCGTTGGCGGACATCACCACGCCATTCTGATGCGTAATCACGAAGGCATCTGGCAGGTTTTCCGCCACTTTCAGCATCTGCGCCTTAGCGGTGGAAAGCCCCGCCGGTTGATCGCCGGCCCGCAAGGAAAGCCGCACCAGCAGCACCGAAGCACCATCCTGCCGGAAGCTATTGGCGGCAATGGTTACTTCGCGCCCCGAATCGGCAAGCTGCGCGCCCACTTCGTCACCGCGCCCGGCAATGCGCACGGAAGCGAGAAGCGACTGCACAGCTTGGCGGCTTTCCGTGGTGAAGGCATCCATCAATGTCCGGCCAATCACGCGGCGGGAATGCTTGCCAAAAATCTGTTCGGCAGCTGGATTTGCTTCCGTCACACGCCCCGTTGCGCCGTCAACAATCAGCGTCGCATCAGCAGAAAGTTGGAACAGCAGGCGATAGCGCGTTTCCGCTTGGCGAAGCTTCGCATAATCGCGTTCCATGGATTGCTGGGTTTCCAGCAATCTTTGTTGCATACGTGATTGCGCGCTGAGGTCGCGGCCAAAAACCACGCGGCGATTTCCGCGCTGCAAGGGCACGGCGGCGAAAAGCAGCGGAACGGACTGGCCGCCTTCGGCAATTTGATTGATGTTGCGCCACTTCGCTTCAGTGGGCGCGCCACTCAACAGCGCTTCGACCTTATGCCGGCTTTCCACCGTGACTGTTTCCGCCCAGGGGCGACCGAGCCAAGTCTGATGCACGCCTAAGGCTTTTGATAATTCCTGGTTACTAAAAGCGATATCGCGAATGACGCCTTGTTCATCCACAACCAGCGCCATATCTGCTGCCGCCGAGACCAATGAGGCCGCAGCATCAGCATCCAAATCTCCAAGTGATTTGCGAGGGGCGAGGAAAGTATTCAAGGGAATTGGGGACCTTCTAAAAGAAGCGGCGCTTTTTCTTCATGGCACCGAAGTAAATCAAGGGGAGGCGACGCTATCTGGCGCACTGCCGGGGCCCCTAGCCCGCAAACCCCTCACTTCCTCGTCCTTGTAACGCCAGCAAGGCCTCAGCCTGCAGCACAGCTTCTTCCGCATCCCGCGCCGTGGCATCCGCACCAAGGCGTTTCACCAGATGGGGTTCCTGCAACAGCAGGGGTCCGCCCACCAGAATGCCCAAATTGGGATTGCGCGATGCGCGCCGGATATCACGAATAAGCTTCGTCAGGGCTTGGATATGTGTTTCACCACCGATAGAAAACCCGACCAGGCCGAAATGCTTTTCGGCGACCAAGGCAAGCAGGGCTTCACTATCGGCCCCGCCATCTATCCAGGCTTCCCAACCGGCACGGCGGAAGAATTGCTCCACCATGGTCAGGCCTAATCCATGATGTTCACCCGGGGCAGGGGCTAGCAGAATGCTTCGGCCTGCCCGACCGTCGGGGAAAAGTGGGGCAAAGCGCGGTTCCAGCGCATGGCAAACCGCATGCAGGCAGCGCAGCCCGATGGTAACTTCCGTAAAGTCACAAATATCATCGTCCCAGCAAGCGCCAAGCAACCGCGCGGTAGGCGCAAGCAGGCTAAGGTAAACTTGCGGTAGCGGCAGGCCGCGCGTGCAAAACGCCTCTACGAAGGTTAGCGCATTGTTGGCATTGCCAAGCCGCGCCAGGGCAGCGAAAGCATTAACATCTTCCTGTGTCGGCGATGCTGCATGGTCACTCATGGGTTCATAAGCCGGATTGTTCAGCACGCGCTGCGCCAGTACGAGTCGAGGGATTATCTCGGTTTCGATCACCCGCTTCAAGGGAAGGGCGCGATCCCGGGTGGGGGTGCGCCATTCCGCTTCAGCGGGCCCATCCTTGGGGTCGGGGTCTGAATCTACCATGTCCGAGCGGGAGTATAGCGTGAAACCGTGATCGGCTTCCACATATTCCGCTTGGTCCTGTCGTTCGTCATTTCTGCTCGACTTCATGGTGAACCCCTTTGAGCGGGAAGCTTCGCCCTGAGAGAGACTTACTGTCAATCAAAAAATACGTCAATCTTTCTTGACACGTGCCTCGCAAGGCCGCTAGCCTTCCGAGTGTAGAAGATTGGGGAGGGGTCCGAATGACCCTATTCGTCGCGCAAATCCAAGGAAAACTGGCCGAAACGCGCCAGATAAGGCCTTTGGCCTGTGCCACCCCAATTCGGGCTGCCCGACTCGCGTTCATTCCTGGAGGTGTCAAGCCATGCTGACAGCAGACCGCTTTACCGGTATTTTCAAGGCCCTGGACGCCAGTCCTTGGAATGCCGCCACAGGCCGCGCAAGCAAGCGGCACGCCGGCGTGAAGCGGGGGGGCGCAATGCCCCTTTATACCCCTGATGAGCGTCGGCGGCGAGATTCTACCCCCTGGACAATGGTGCAGGGCATCCTCGCCCCGGTCCAATTCTTGGTCTTTCTGGTAAGCCTTGGCCTGGTGCTGAACTATCTGGCCACCGGGGAGGGTTACGCAGCCGCAACGGCTTCGATCATCGCCAAAACCGCCATCCTGTATCTGATCATGGTGACGGGCTGCATCTGGGAAAAAGTGGTGTTTGACCGCTGGCTGTTTGCGCCGGCCTTCTTTTGGGAAGATGTTTTCAGCATGTTGGTGCTGGCGCTGCACACTACCTATTTGGTCGTGCTGCTGCTTGGCATTGGTGATGGCCGCGGGCAGATGATGCTGGCGCTGGCTGCTTATGCGGCCTATGTCGTCAATGCGGCTCAATTCATTCTGAAGCTGCGCGCCGCGCGGCGTGAGGAAACAAGCTGGCGCGGCAGCGATGCGGGCCAAATGACATGAGCCTTGCCGGTACACCTCAGGATTCCCAAGGCATTGCTGCCGAGGCCGCCGGCTGCGCCGACACGCCCATTCTGCGTGAACGCGGTCAGCGCGAGGTTTTCTGCGGCCTGACCGGCATTATCTGGCTGCATCGCAAGATTCAGGATGCGTTTTTCCTGGTGGTCGGCAGCCGTACCTGCGCGCATCTGCTGCAATCCGCCGCCGGCGTCATGATTTTTGCCGAGCCCCGATTCGCAACCGCCATCATCGAAGAACGCGATCTCGCTGGGTTGGCGGATGCGAATGAGGAATTGGACCGCGTGGTAACGCGCTTGATCCAGCGCCGGCCTGATATCCGCATGCTGTTCCTGGTGGGGTCCTGCCCATCGGAAGTGATCAAGCTTGATCTTTCGCGCGCCGCGCAACGTCTTTCGGAGCGTTTCTTACCAAGTGTGCGCGTGTTGAGTTATTCGGGCAGCGGCATTGAGACCACCTTTACCGAAGGTGAGGATGCCTGCCTTGCCGCTTTGGTGCCGGAAATGCCGACCGAACCTGGCACAGCGCGTTCCCTGCTGGTGGTGGGCGCCTTGGCGGAAGTGGTGGAAGACCAATTCATTCGCCTTTTCGCAGCACTTGGCGTGGGGCCGGTGCGCTTCCTGCCATCACGCCGCGCATCTGATTTGCCGGCGGTTGGCGAAGGCACGCGTTTTCTGCTCGCGCAACCTTTCCTGGCTGGCACTGCCCGCGCTTTGGAAGCGCGTGGCGCGCGGCATATCCCGGCAGCCTTTCCCTTGGGCGAAGAAGGGACAACCGCCTGGCTGCGCGCCGCGGCCGAGGTGTGGGGCGTGAGTGAAGAACGCTTCACCCAAGCCACCGCACAGGGTCGTGAACGCGCCCGTGCCGCGCTGGCCAATCATCGCAAGACGCTCGATGGCAAAAGTATTTTCTTCTTCCCGGATTCGCAGCTTGAAGTGCCTTTGGCGCGCTTCCTGTCGCGCGAATTGGGCATGAAGCCGATTGAAATCGGCACGCCATATCTGCACCGCCAACATCTGGCGCATGAATTGGCGCTGCTGCCGGCAACGGCGAAGTTGGTGGAAGGCCAGCATGTGGATCGGCAATTGGACCGCTGCCGTGAAGCACGGCCTGATATGACTGTCTGCGGTCTTGGCTTGGCCAATCCTTTGGAGGCTGAGGGCCTGACCACCAAATGGTCCATTGAACTCGTTTTCTCGCCTATCCAGGGCTATGACCAAGCGGGTGATCTTGCAGGACTTTTCGCGCGGCCTTTGGTCCGGCGCGAAAAGCTGATGGTGTAGCCATGCAGCTTGCCGTCTGGACCTATGAAGGGCCGCCGCATGTGGGAGCGATGCGTATCGCCACCGCGATGCAGGGTGTGCATTACGTACTGCACGCACCGCAGGGCGATACCTATGCCGATTTGCTTTTCACCATGATCGAAAGGCGGGAAAAGCGCCCGCCCGTGACATGGACAACTTTCCAGGCGCGCGACTTGGGCGGCGACACCGCCGAGCTGTTCATGGAAGCAGCGCGCGATGCCTACGCCCGCTTCAAGCCGGAAGCCATGCTGGTGGGCGCTTCCTGCACGGCAGAGCTGATCCAGGATGATCCAGGTGGGTTGGCGAAGACGCTCGGCCTGCCGGTGCCCGTGGTGCCGCTTGAATTGCCTGCATATCAGCGCAAGGAAAATTGGGGCGCGGCGGAGACCTTCTATCGCCTGGTGCGCGCCTTCGCTGGGTCAGCACAAACCCGCACGCCACGTGAGCCGGCACGCGCGCCGCGCTGCAATATTCTGGGCCCGACTGCCCTTGGCTTTCGCCATCGCGATGACGTGGCCGAAATCACCAAGCTGCTCACCAGCATGGGCATTGAGGTTGTGGTGACCGCGCCCATGGGCGCCACACCCACAGATCTGACGCGGCTGCGGGACGCAGATTTCAATGTCGTGCTTTACCCTGAAATCGCGCAGGTCACGGCAGGCTTTCTGCAGCGCCATCTGGGCCAGCCCTTCACGCGCACCGTGCCTATTGGCGTTGGTGCAACAAGGGATTTCATGAATGAGGTCGCAGAGCTTGCGGGCCTGCCGCCGCCTTCGACCGATGGTGGGGGAACGCTACGCCTGCCTTGGTATGCGCGTTCGGTCGATTCGAATTACCTGACTGGCAAGCGTGTTTTCATCTTTGGTGATGCCGCCCACGCCATCGCTGCTGCGCGCATTGCTCATGAAGAATTGGGCTTCGCGGTGGTGGGTCTTGGTACCTATAGCCGCGAATTCGGCCGCGAAATTCGTGCTGCCGCTGAAAAATATGGCGTTGAGGCGCTGATTTCAGACGATTATCTGGAGGTCGAGGAAAGCATCGCCGCGCTGCAGCCCGAATTGGTGCTCGGTACGCAGATGGAACGCCATATTGCCAAGAAGCTTGGCGTTCCCTGCGCCGTGATTTCCGCACCGGTGCATGTGCAGGATTACCCCGCGCGCTATGCGCCGCAAATGGGTTTTGAGGGTGCGAATGTCATCTTCGATACTTGGGTGCATCCGCTGATGATGGGGCTTGAAGAACATCTGCTCGGCATGTTCCGCGAGGATTTCGAATTCCGCGATGGTGCGGCGCCGTCCCATCTGGGCCACGCCCCGCAGCCGGAGGCGCCCGCCGCACCCATTATCGCAGGCCCTGCAAGCTGGGAGCATGATGCTGAGGCGGAATTGCGTAAGATTCCCTTTTTCGTGCGTGGCAAGGCGCGCCGGAATACCGAACGCTTTGCTGAAGAACGCGGCATTGCCGTGATCACCGTTGAGACGATTTACGATGCCAAAGCCCATTTCTCGCGCTGAGGCATCAACACCACGGATCGTCATTGTGACGATGGATGAGGAAATGCTCGACCACATGACGTATTCGGACAGAACGGCCTCAGCCAACATCGCCCATGGCCTGATCGAGGCACAGGCGCGTCGCTACTGGAGCCAGAGCACGGATGCGCTGCGTCGCGCCGGTGATGAGCTTGAAGATCGTATCAAAGGTATCAGTGAAGGAGCCGCGGCATGACCGTGTTGATGAGAGAGCCGCCCCGCCTCACCGGACGCCCGCGCCAAGGTGATGGTGATGGCAGCGTACAAGTTCATTTGGATGATGTGGTGACGGGCACAAGCGCCAAGGTATTCGCCGTTTATGGCAAGGGCGGCATCGGAAAAAGCACGACATCTTCCAACCTGTCTGTCGCTTTTTCCAAAATTGGTAAGAAGGTGCTGCAGATTGGCTGCGATCCCAAGCATGACAGCACCTTCACGCTGACCAAACGCTTGATCCCGACCGTGATTGACGTGTTGGAATCGGTGCAATTTCACGCTGAAGAATTGCGCGCCGAAGATTTTGTCTTTGAAGGCTATAATGGCGTGATGTGCGTCGAAGCCGGCGGTCCGCCGGCCGGCACGGGATGCGGTGGCTATGTGGTTGGCCAGACGGTGAAGCTGCTCAAGGAACATCACCTGCTGGATGACACAGATGTCGTGATCTTCGACGTCCTGGGCGATGTGGTCTGTGGTGGCTTCGCCGCGCCCTTGCTGCATGCGGAACGCGGCCTGGTTGTGGCGGCGAATGATTTCGACAGCATTTTCGCGATGAACCGTATCGTCGCCGCCATTAAGGCCAAGTCAAAGAATTACCCGGTGCGGCTTGGCGGCGTTATCTGCAATCGCAGCGCAGGGACGGATCAGATTGATCGCTTCAATGCGGCAACTGGCATGAAGACCTTGGCGCATTTCCCCGACCTTGATGTCATTCGTCGCTCTCGCCTGAAAAAGGCGACGCTGTTTGAAATGGAAAGCTCGCCTGAGCTTGAGGCGGTGAAGGCCGAGTATATCCGCCTGGCTGAAGCACTCTGGGCCGGATCGGAAGGGCTTGAGGCTGCGCCGCTCAAGGATCGCGAAATCTTCGATCTGCTGGGGTTTGATTGATGCAAGCCGCCACTCACCAAAGCCATCGCAGCCAGATCGGAAGCTATCTCGATCGTAGCGCTGCGGATGCTTGGGTGCGTCTGACTTTCGATGCGCTGGAGCTGTGCCGGAAATGAGCGAGGTGAATGACCGTTTGGCGCGACTTTGGACAGGGATCAGCCTGAATGTGCTGCCCTTTGCCGAGTCCACCAGCGGCCCCCTGCCCATCAAAAGGCTCTTGCGCCTTTCACTGTTCCAGATTTCCTGCGGCATGACCGCGGTGCTGATGGTTGGCACACTCAACCGCGTCATGATTGTTGAAATGGGCGTGGCGGCAAGCCTGGTTGCCATCATGGTCGCACTGCCACTGCTTTTCGCGCCGCTGCGTGCCCTGATTGGGTTTCGTTCCGACTCGCATCGCTCTGTGCTTGGCTGGCGCCGCGTACCCTATTTGTGGCTCGGCAGCATCATCCAGTTTGGTGGTTTGGCGATGATGCCCTTCGCCCTGATTATTCTGTCCGGTGATACTTGGGCGCCGCCCTGGGTGGCACAAATTGCGGCGGCGCTGGCCTTCCTGATGGTGGGTGTGGGTATGCACACCGTTCAGACGGTGGGCCTGGCTTTGGCGACTGATATTGTGCCGCGCGACGCGCAACCAAACGTTGTTACGATGCTCTCGCTCATGCAATTGATTGGCATGGTGATTTCAGCGATCGCTTTTGGTGCATTCCTCGCCGATTTCTCGCAGATCAAGCTGATCCAACTTGTGCAGGGCATGGCGGCCGCAACGCTGGTGATCAATTTGGTCGCTGCCTGGAAGCAGGAACCGCGTCGGCCTGATCTCACGATGGGCCGCGCCAAAGGTGATCCAGGTTTTCGGGAGAGTCTTAGGCTTTTACGCAAGTCAGGCCCGTGGGATCGCCGCTTGCTTGCTGCCGCGCTTGGTACAGCGGCCTTTGGCATGCAGGATGTGCTGCTGGAACCTTATGGTGGACAGATCCTTTCCCTTAGCGTTGGTGCGACCACAGCCTTGACGGCACTTTTCGCGAGTGGCGCAGTTCTGGGCTTCCTGCGCGCGGCACCTTTGCTCGGCCGAGGGATGCATGCGCAACGTGTTGCTAGCGCCGGGGCGATGGTGGGCATTTCCGGTTTTGTGCTGGTGATTTTCGCGGCGCCGCTAGATTCAACCATTGTCTTCGCAGCTGGAACCGCAGCCGTCGGTTTTGGTGCCGGCCTGTTTGCACATGCCACATTGACTGGCTGCATGCAGGCGGCGCCTGAAGGACAGATCGGCCTGACGCTTGGCGTCTGGGGTGCTGTGACCGCAACAGCCGGCGGCGCTGCCGTCGCCCTCGGTGGCGTGATCCGTGATGTTGTTTCTTCACTTGCTACAGCGGGCATACTTGGTGCGGGTTTGGACGCCCCAAGCACCGGGTATGTTTTCGTGTATCTCGTTGAAATTCTGCTGCTGTTTATGATGCTTGCCGTTGTCGGCCCCCTTCTTCGGGCGAACGACAGTATTTCTTCCAGACATCAACACGATGCAGGCCGGCCGGTCCTGGCCGGGCTGCAAAACCAACATGGAGCATTGCCATGACAACACCCGCAACGCCGGTCTTTTTGGATTTGGCAGCCGTAAGCCTCTATATCTTCTTCGCGTTCTTCGCTGGGCTGATCTACTATCTAACCCGCGAGAACAAGCGCGAAGGCTATCCGCTGGTTGCCGAATTGCCGGATCGTCCCGGTTTCGCCACCATGCACGGCTTCCCCGAAACACCCGCCCCGAAAGTCTTCCGTCTGCATTACCCAGAGGGTGCGACGGTTGTGCAGGGTGTTCGGCCGGAACGTGACGTCGATGCGCAGCTTTCGCCGGATTATCCGTATCCGGGCACCGCTTTTGTGCCGACTGGCGACGCCATGCAGGATGGCGTTGGGCCGGCTTCCTACGCTGATCGCGCGGATACGCCGGATCTGGCTTTTGATGACAATAAGCCAAAAATCGTACCGCTTCGTGCTGCGCCTGGCTGGCACATTGCCCATGAGGATCCGGACCCGCGCGGGAAATCGGTGATCACCTTGGATGGCGTAGTAGCCGGAACGGTTGCTGACCTTTGGGTTGATCGTTCTGAATACATCCTGCGCTATGTGGAAACCGAGGTTCCCGGTGGACGGCGCGTTCTGGTCCCGATGTTCCTCTGCACATTCACTGATGAGGGAACAGCGCGTGTGATTTCTGTCACGGCAGCACAATTCGCTGCTGCGCCGGGCATCGCGCGTCCTGAACAGATCACCCTGCTCGAGGAAGATCGTATTTCGGGCTATTTCGGTGGCGGCCATTTCTACGCCACGCCTGAGCGTAGCGAGTCCTGCCTGTGAGCAAGCCAGTCCGCCCCCGCCTGACCGAACATGGCTTGGAGCCAGTGCGCGGTCTTCCGGAAGCGCTGCCTTCCGGAGAGGTCTTGCTTTGGCAAGGGGCGCCAACATGGGCGGAGGTCGCCCAGCGTGTGTTTCTTGTGCGCTGGGTCTTCGGCTATTTCTTGATCTTGGCGCTCTGGGAAATACTCAGTGCCACCATGCAGGGGGGGGAATTGGTCGCGGCTTTTGGCGCTGCGGCTGTGATTCTCCTTGGCGGTGGGGTCGCGATTGGCATACTTGCCTTGCTTGCCAAGATTGTCGCGCGCAGCAGTGTTTATTCCATCACGTCGCGGCGTTTGGTGCTGCGCGTCGGTGTTGCTTTGCCGATTACCATCAATATTCCCTTCGTCGCTATCGCGGGGGCATATTTGCGCAATCGCAAGGATAGCAATGGCGATATAGTGCTGGAATTGCTTCCTTCCCATCGCATTTCCTGGATTGCTCTGTGGCCGCATTGCAGTGGCTGGAGCCTTGGTCGGCCAAAACCCATGCTTCGCGGTGTGGCGAATGTAGCGGAAGTGGCCCAGATACTGGGTAATGCGGTGGCTGCCACTTCGGGGGCAGGTATCAGCCGCAGCGTATCAGGGCCAGAAGCCGCGATGCCTAGTGGCGCGACGGCAATGGCGTAACGGGACGAAAATGGCATCCAAGGCAATAGCGCCGCGCGCTGGCTACCTGGGCTATGGGCTTGGGGCGATTATGGCCTTTGTTCTTGCGTTTGTCGTGCTGAGCGCAGGCGAAAAGCATCAGGACCGCCGTCCTGTAAATGAGGCAACCTTCGCGCGCAGTGTCCTGTTTAGCGATCGGCTTGATGGCGGTATTTCCATCCGTGATGCCTCGACCGGCCAATTGATTGGCGAAATCTCGCCCGGTGAGGGCGGCTTTGTGCGCGGTGCCCTGCGTGGCTTTGCGCGCGAAAGAAGACTAGAAAATCCTGGCATGGAAAGCCCTTTTCGGTTGGCTGCTGTGCCGGGTGGAGCTATTATTCTGGAAGACCCGGTAAGCGGGCGCTGGACGGATCTGCGGGCTTTTGGCGCGACAAACGTGCAAAGTTTCGCTGATATCCTTTTTAAAAAAAATGAGGAAGGCAAATGAGCGACATGAATGAAAGGCGGCGGGGAAGACGCTTCGACGTACCCTGTACCGTTGAAATCGAACGCAGCTTTGACAGTTTTCACGCCTATGCGGTGCCTGAAGACGTTATGCTGCGTCCTGGTGATCAGGTGATCGTGCATGGCGCGCCTGCCCAGGTGGCATTCGGTGAAAAATATAGCTTCGAAACCTCAGCGACCGTCATTCGGGCAGGTTTCTTTCGCCGGCATTGGACACAGTTTTGTTCGATCCTGGAACTTACCGAACTCTATCACGTGGGCTTTGAGCCGAAGGAGGCCACATGAACGCGGTGAGCCATCCGATGCGGGAAAACCTCTCGCGTGAAACAACAGAATTGGCGCTGACCGAAACCCCCCTTTCGCCGCGCTTTTACACCACTGATTTTGCAGCGATGGACGCCATCAATGTGGAGCCCGTTCGCGCCGAATGGGATCGCTTGATGGAGGAATTCCATCGTGACCCCAATAAGGGCCACTTTGTCCGCGATGAGCGTTTTGACGCTTTTCGGCTGGATGCGTTGCCAGAGGGCTTGCAGAAGGAATTAGTTGATTTTCTGGTGAGCAGCGTGACAGCAGAATTTTCTGGCTGCGTGCTCTACGCGGAAATCAAGAAGCGCGTGAAGAACCCTGACATACGCGAGCTGTTTTCAGTCATGGCGCGTGACGAAAGCCGCCATGCCGGCTTCATTAATGACGCGTTAAAGGACCTTGGCATTGGGGTTGATCTTGGCTTTCTGACGCGCGCCAAGAAGTATCACTACTTCCAGCCGAAATTCATTTTCTACGCTACCTATCTGAGCGAGAAGATCGGCTACGCGCGCTACATCACGATCTTCCGTCAATTCGAACGTCATCCAGAACTTCGTTTCCATCCGATTTTCCAGTGGTTCGAGAATTGGTGCAATGACGAATTCCGCCATGGGGAAGCCTTTGCGCTGCTGATGCGCGCCAATCCGAAGCTACTGACTGGTGTCAACGCGTGGTGGTGCCGTTTCTTCCAGCTTGCGGTATTTGCCACAATGTATGTGCGCGACCATGGGCGCCCGGAATTCCATAAGGCGCTTGGCATGACGCCCACGGAATATGATCGGCAAGTGTTCAAGATCACTGAGGAGATCTGCCGTCAGGTGTTCCCCGTGACTTTGGATGTCGATGCGCCTGGCTTCATGGAAGACATGGATCGGCTTCTGCAGGTATCCGAGAAAATGAGCGATGCGCGCCGGCAAGGTGGCATTGGCGGAGGGGTGCGTCGGATCGGTCTCGGCATTTCTGCGGCAACCACCTTCGCGAAGCTATTCTTCCGTCGCCCGAGGAGGCAACCGCTTCCTGCCGAAATTCGCCTCTCACCGGTTTGGTAGCGAAGCGCCATGCCTGAGAGCGTGACCGCCGCCCTGATTGCCATCTTTCTTTGGTGGCTGACGACTGGCGTCATTCTTTTCGCGGTTGCGACACTTGCGCATCAGCGCCTGACCCTTGGCGCGGGCTCAGTGATCTTGCTTTCTGCTGGTCTGATCACACTGCATCAGACCGCAGAGGATGTGAGCGCCGCCGGGGCCTATCTTTCCTTCCTGGCTGCCTTGGCGATTTGGGGGGCTGTGGAGATAAGCTTCCTGGGTGGGCTGATCACCGGGCCCAATCGCAAGGAATTGCCGGCGGAACTCATCGGCATGCAACGCTTTTGGTCCGCAACGCGGGTTGTGCTCTGGCACGAAATATTCATTCTGCTGCTGGGTTTCTTGCTGATCATGGCGTTTGCGCATGGGCCCAACCGCATCGGCCTGATGACCTATGGCATTTTGTGGGTCATGCGCCTCAGCGCCAAGCTCAATTTGTATCTGGGCGTGCGCAATACGGGCGAGACGCTGCTGCCGGAGCATCTGCGCTACATGAGTAGCTATTTCGCCCATCGGCCAATGAATCTGCTGTTCCCCTTTTCCATCACGCTTGGCACGCTTTTGAGTGCCTGGCTGTTCCACCAGGCTTTTGCCGTTGGCGCGGATGCGCATCAGCTGGTTGGCTTTATGTTGATCGCGACGATCGCCTCACTGGCCGTGATTGAACATTGGTTCCTGATGCTCCCGCTGCCGATTGAAGCGCTTTGGCGTTGGGGAATGCGCGACAAGGATGCGCCAGCACAGACTGCGACCTGGTTCACCGATAGGAACGGCCCTTTTGATACGCGGCCTTTGGATGCTCTTTTGGCGCGCATCACCGCTGGCGCTTACGGCTCGATTGAGAGCCTGAGAGGTTCCATTAGGTCGCCCGAAGGGTGGCTCTCGCTCGATTTTGTAGATGGTACCATGCATCTGCGGCGCGCTGCCGCAACCGAGGCCTCACGGACTGGCATTATCGTCACAGGTCGGCTGTTGGATATGCACGGTATTCAGTCAGAGTTTGAAGATTATGCGCTGAGGCATGGCGCATGAGGAAAAGCATCACCAAAGGCATGGCGTGGGGCCTTTTTTCGGGGAGTTGTACCGAAAGCGACCTGCGCACAATCGCAAGACCTGGAAAGTTATTCTGGGCAAGGAGAATGTGACATGAATTACGAGGAATTCTTCCAAGGGCAGCTTGATAGCCTTCGTCGTGAAGGCAGATACCGCGTCTTTGCCGATCTGGAACGACGCCGTGGCGAATTCCCGCGCGCCACACGCCATGACAAGGGTGTTCGTGGTGAGGTAACGGTGTGGTGTTCGAATGACTACCTTGGCATGGGTCAGCACCCTGATGTGCTGGATGCCATGCATGAAGCACTGGATCGCTGCGGCGCAGGTGCGGGTGGTACGCGCAATATCTCCGGCACCAACCACGAACATGTTCTGCTTGAACGCGATCTGGCGGCACTGCATGGGCGTGAATCGGCCCTGCTGTTCAATTCCGGCTATATGTCAAACTGGGCGTCGCTTTCCACGCTCGGGTCGAAGATTCCTGGCTGCGTCATCGTTTCCGATGAAATGAACCATGCTTCCATGATTGAAGGCATACGTCACAGCAAAGCGAAGCGGGTTCTGTTCAAGCATAATGATGTGGCGGATTTGCGCCGCGTGCTGGCGGAACTGCCGAAATCAGCGCCGAAATTGGTGGCGTTCGAAAGCGTCTATTCCATGGATGGCGATATCGCCCCCATCAGTGATATCTGTGATATTGCCGATGCCCATGATGCAATGACCTATTGCGATGAAGTGCATGCGGTTGGGCTTTATGGCCAAAGCGGCGGCGGCATTACGGAACGCGATGGTATTGCGGGTCGCGTGACGGTGATTGAAGGCACGCTCGCCAAGGCATTCGGCGTGATTGGCGGCTATATCGCCGGCAGCGCTGCCATGTGTGATTTTGTGCGTTCCTACGCCTCAGGCTTCATTTTCTCAACGGCGCTGCCGCCGGCGATTGCGGCAGGTGCCCGCGCCGCGATACGCCATTTGCGTCAGAGCAATATTGAACGGGAACGCCTGCATGAACGCGCCGCAACGCTCCGGCGACGTTTGGACGCTGTTGGGGTGCCGCATCTTGATAACCTCAGCCATATCGTCCCAGTGATGGTTGGCGATCCGTCCTTGTGTAAGACGCTCAGCGATACCTTGCTTGATGAGCATGGCATTTATGTGCAGCCCATCAATTATCCAACCGTGCCGCGCGGTACAGAAAGGCTGCGCATTACGCCATCACCCGTCCATACGGATGCGGATATGGATCATTTGGTGGCATCACTGGAACGGGTTTGGGCGCAGTTTCGGTTGCGGCGGGCCGCGTGATGGACGGCGCAGTATCGGGTTTTCAGCCGGCCAATAGGTCCGGCCAGGAAACGCAACTTTCTCGTCGAGCAGCGCCACGCCCGAGTGCAAAGAAAGCCGACAAGGCAATCCCGGCGCCCCGTCGTAACGCCTATCCCTTCAGCGCCATCGTGGGGCAGGAGGAAATGAAGCGTGCCCTGATGATCGCCGCTGTTGATCCAAGCATTGGTGGTGTTCTTGTGTTTGGGGATCGGGGCACCGGTAAATCTACGGCAGTGCGCTCACTTGCGGCGTTATTGCCGGAAATGGCTGTTGTCGCTGGCTGTCCTTTTGCGTGCGATCCAGTGGCGCCGCTTGCGTCCTGTACGCATTGCAGCGCACTGCCCAAGGGCCGAAAAGCGGAAAAGCGGATGGTCCCGGTGCCGGTGGTGGATTTGCCGCTTGGTACCACGGAAGATCGCCTGGCAGGCGCGCTTGATATCGAAAGGGCTTTGGCCCAAGGCATCAAGGCGTTTGAGCCAGGGCTACTTGCCGCGGCGCATCGCGGGTTCCTCTACATCGATGAGGTGAACCTGCTTGAAGATCATTTGGTTGATCTTCTGCTGGATGTCGCAGCATCGGGCGAGAATGTTGTGGAGCGCGAAGGCATCAGCCTGCGCCACCCGGCGCGCTTTGTGCTGATTGGCAGTGGCAATCCCGAAGAAGGTGAATTGCGCCCGCAATTGCTCGATCGCTTCGGCCTTTCGGTTGAAGTCTCAACACCAAAAGACCTTGCCAGCCGGGTTGAAGTGGTCTGCCGGCGCGATGCCTATGACAGGGACGCTTCCGGCTTCATCAAGCAATGGGCGGAGGATGAGGCGCGCACGCGTGAGACAGTCCTTGCCGGCAGAAAGCGACTGGGTTCAGTCACGCTTCCGCTTGGCACGATTGAACAGGCCGCCAAGCTTTGCATGGCGCTCGGCACGGATGGGTTGCGTGGTGAATTGACCCTGGTGCGCGCAGCACGGGCACTTGCCGCGCTTGAAGGTGATCTGGAAGTCGGAACGGTGCATCTGCGCCGTATTGCGGCTTCCGCGTTGCGGCATCGGTTGCGCCGCAATCCCCTTGATGAAACCGTTGCCACGACGCGCGTGGAAAAGGCGCTCGAAGACGTCTTCGGGCCATGAGGATGCGGCGCCGGAGCCTCAACCGATGAGTGGTCTCGCCGCAACCAGCGCCGATGCAAAGCGCATCGAGGCTCCGGATGCGGAGAATGTTGCGCTTCAGATTGCGGCGTTGCTGGCGGTTGATCCTGCTGGCCTAGCGGGTGTTGTGCTGCGGGGGCCGGCCGATCCTAGGCGTGATGAATGGCTTGAAGCCTTGCGCAAGATGCTGCCCGCTGGGGTGCCATGGCGGCGCGTGCCTTTGGGTATCGCCGATACCCGCCTGCTGGGTGGGCTTGATCTTACCTCGAGCCTGAGCGCCGGGCGGCCCATCGCGCAACAAGGCCTGCTGGCCGAGGCTGACGGCGGGATCATCATCCTGCCCATGGCTGAGCGCGTGGAAAGCCAGGTGATTGCGCGCATCGCCGCCGTGCTGGATCACGGTGCGCTGCGCGTGGAGCGTGAGGGCATTACCCTGGCACGCGATACGCGCTTCGGCGTCGTTGCGCTTGATGAAGGTGCGGGTGAAGACGAACAGGTAACTGAAGCGCTTTCAGATCGCCTCGCCTTCCGGCTTGGCTTCGAACCCTTTGGATTGCAGCGCGCAGTGCCTGATATGCCGACCCGTGCGGAGATTGAGGCAGCGCGGCTGCGCCTTGCGCATGTCGGAATACCTGCCGATCTGCCGCAGGCCTTTTGCGCGGCAGCCTTGGCGCTTGGTATTCTATCCCTGCGTGCGCCTATTTTTGCGCTGCGTTGCGCCCGCGCTGCTGCGGCGCTTGCGGGGCGCGTGGAGGTAACCCGGGAAGATGCGGCGCTTGCGGCGCAACTCATCCTGGCACCACGCGCGCGGCAAGTGCCCGAGGCACCCACTGAAGAACAGGAACAACCGCCCGAACAACAGCAGGACGAAAAGCAGGAAGAAGCATCCAATTCGGACACGCAGCAGCAGCAAGACCAGCCATCGCTGGAAGATCTTGTGCTTGCGGCGGCGCAGGCGAGCCTGCCGGCGGGATTGCTCGCGGGGCTTGGTGTCGCGGCACGGCAAATGGCGCGTCAGGCGGCATCTTCCGGCAGATCAGGCATGATGCGCCGTTCCACCCAGCGCGGTCGGCCCATTGGCGCGCGCCCGGCGGCGTGGCGTGCGGGGCTGCGTTTGGCCTTGGTGGAAACGTTGCGCGTTGCCGCACCTTGGCAGGAATATCGCCGTCGCGAAAAACCGCATCACGCGGCACTGGTGCATATCCGCCGAGAAGATGTGCGCATTCGCCGCTACAAGCAGAACAGCGAAACCACCACCATCTTCCTTGTGGATGCTTCAGGTTCGGCTGCGCTGCATCGCCTTGCGGAAGCCAAGGGCGCGGTGGAATTGCTGCTGGGCGATTGTTATGTGCGGCGCGATCGCGTGGCCGTGATTGCCTTCCGTGGCCGTGGCGCAGAAGTGCTGCTTGAACCCACACATTCGCTGGTGCGCGCCAAGCGCAGCCTGGCCGCCTTGCCTGGTGGCGGTGGTACGCCGCTCGCGGCCGGCATGGCGGCCGGCTTTGCCATGGCGGAAGCCAGTCGCAGGCGCGGGCAAACCCCGGTGGTTGTCGCGCTGACAGATGGTCGTGCCAATGTCACGCGTGATGGTTCAGGCGGGCGTGCCACAGCGGAATCCGAAGCGCTGGATTCGGCGCGGTTGTTCAGGGCTTCTGGCATTGCCGCGCTACTGATTGATACGGCGCCACGGCCGCATCCTTTTTCACGAGACCTCGCCTCTGCCATGGGCGCGCGCTATGTGCCGCTGCCTTTTGCTGATGCCGCGCGTATGTCGGCTGCCGTGCGTCAAGCCGCGCTTGCGCCAGCGTCAGAGTCTTGATGCCGTGGCCGCGTCCGGAGATTTTCCAAGCTGGGAAAGGGATGGGCGCGATTGGCCGAATAGGGAATCGAGCCAATTTATCGAAGCCGGCGGGCTACGTTGGCATGTGCAGCGCATGGGGCAGGGGCCTTGCCTTTTGTTGCTGCACGGCACGGCAGCGGCCACGCATAGCTGGCGCGATCTGGCGCCATTGCTCGCGCCACATTTCACGCTGATTGCGCCAGATCTGCCCGGGCATGGCTTTACTGCCAGCCTGCCGCAAGCGCGAGTTTCACTGGCGGGTTTTTCGGCGGCCTTGCATGCACTGCTGCTGAAGCTTCAACTCTCACCCGATGTGGTGCTTGGCCATTCGGCGGGGGCGGCAATTGCGCTACGTATGGCATTGGATGGTACCATCGCGCCGCGCGCGGTCTTCAGCCTGAATGGTGCCTTGCTGCCGTTGGGTGATGAGCATTCGGCGTTTTTCACCCGCGCCGCGCAGTTGATGGTGGGCTTGCCCTTTGTCTCAAAACTTTGCGCCTGGCGCGCTTCCAAACAGGAAGTGGCGGCCAAGCTGCTGCGTGATACGGGGTCTGATATCGGTCCGCGCGGTGTGGAATTATACACGCGGCTTTTTGGCTATTCCGGGCATATTCGCGCGGCGTTGACGATGATGGCGCAATGGGAATTGCGCCCTTTGCTGCGTGATTTACCGCGCCTTGGCACAGCGCTGTTCCTGATGGTCGGCAGCCGTGATCGCGCCGTACCGCCCATGCAGGCGCGGCGCATTCAGGCCATCCTTCCCGCCGCGCGCATCATCACCCTGGAAGGGCTTGGCCATCTGGCGCATGAAGAAGCGCCGCAACTGGTCGCCGATGCGCTGCTTAAGGAATGGTCGCGACTTGCGCAGAACGTCACTGGGGCGGCGGCATGAGCTTCGATAACGTGCTCCCCCCATCCTATGCCAAGCGCGTGGAATTGAATGATGAGGTGCATGCGCGCCCGCCGGAGATCCTTTTTTCCCCCAGCCGCGTTTCGCAGATTGCGCTGCTGCCGACAGCCGACGAAGCACGTGATGCGCCCTGGGCTGCACTTTGCGCGCTGGCGCAGCGCTTTTCCGTGCCACCACCGGCGCCAGGTGCCAATCACTACAGCGCGGATTTTGGGCCGTTTCGCCTGAAATGGGAAAGGCATGGCGAATTCAGCCGCTTCATGGTGGTGGTTGCGGGCGCGGAGCCTGAACCCTTCGCGGCGGCTGCCATCCATGCCCTGCCGTCGGAATGGCTGAAGGCTTTGCCTGGGCAGGTTATCGCTGCCGCGCATGTTACGCTGCTCGCTTCCAAGGATGTGCCGCTGGCCATCAGTGAAATCTCGCGGCGCTATTTTCGTGATCACATGCTGGTGGGTGGCCCGTTGGCCAGTGGCCAGGCGCATGCCTTCACAGATTTTCGCATCCAGGATGATGGTTTCAGCCGTTTCCTGATTTATGATGGCGGCATGTCGCCCTATCAGGCGGGGCGGCTCACGCAGCGCCTGCTGGAGATGGAAACCTACCGCATCATGGCGCTGCTGGCGCTGCCGGTCGCACAGGAAGTAGCGCCGAAAATCGGTGCGCAGGAACGCGAATTGGCGGAAATCAGCTCAGCCCTGGTGGAAGCGCAGGAAGCGGATGAACCGCTGCTGCTGCAACGCCTGACGCGTATGGCAGCCGAAGCGGAAAGCCGCGAATCGCGCCATCGTTTCCGCTTTTCCGCCGCCGCTGCCTATTACGAATTGGTCCGCAACCGCATTCAGGAATTGCGAGAGACGCGCATGGAAGGCATGCAGACCTTCGGTGAATTCACCGAACGTCGCCTGGCGCCGGCCATGAATACTTGCCAGGCGGTCGGCGCACGGCAGGAAATGCTCTCCCAACGCGTGGCCCGCGCGACGCAGCTTCTCTCCACGCGCGTTGACATCACGCGCGAGCGACAGAACCAGGCCTTGCTCGCTTCCATGGAACGGCGCGCGCGCCAGCAGCTTCGGTTGCAGCAGGCAGTTGAAGGGTTTTCCGTGGCCGCCATCACCTATTACGTGGTTGGGCTTGTTGCCTATTTGGCCAAGGGTTTGGCCATTTCTGGGGCCAATTTCCGCGAAGAAATTGTCACCAGTATCGCCATTCCAGTCGTTGCTTTGGCGGTGGCGCTTGGTGTGCGCCGCTTCCGGCGCCGGACGGCAGAAAATGACTGAAACAAAGAAAATCATCGAACACGTGAGGGGGTACGCATGTCTGGACTGACCGGTATTTCTGCCGAAGATCTTGCGGCTTGCAACAAGCTGCTGGCGGGTGGTTCCAAAAGCTTCCGCGCCGCATCCTTCCTGCTGCCGCGCCGCATCGCCGCCCCGGCTGCCGCGCTTTATGCCTTTTGCCGTGTTGCGGATGACGCGATTGACATGAGCGATGACCCCACCGCGTCACTTGCGCTGCTGCAACAGCGCCTGGATGGCGCCTATGCCGGGCGGCCTTGGAATCACGTGGCGGATCGTGCTTTTGCGGCGGTTGTTGAGCAATATGGTGTACCGCGCGCCCTGCCGGCGGCGCTGCTGGAAGGCTTCGCCTGGGACGCCAAAGGCCAATTCTATGAAGATATCGCGGCGCTGGAAACCTATGCTGCGCGCGTCGCGGCGACCGTTGGTGCCATGATGACGCTGCTGATGGGCGTGCGCTCACCGGAAGCGATTGCGCGCGCGTGCGATCTTGGCCTTGCCATGCAGTTGACCAATATCGCCCGTGATGTCGGCGAAGATGCCAAGGCAGGGCGGGTTTATCTGCCCCAGTCCTGGCTGGCTGAGGAAGGGCTTTCGGCGGAAGGGCTGATCGCCAATCCGACCTTTTCGCCCGCGCTTGGTCGCGTGGTCGCGCGTCTGCTGGGGGCCGCGGAGGCACATTATCGCCGCGCCTGGCCCGGCATTGCGCTGCTGCCTTGGGATTGCCGCCCAGGGATTGGCGCGGCGCGCTTGGTCTATGCCGAAATCGGACGAGAAGTGGAACGCCAGGGGCTCGATTCCGTCTCTCGCCGCGCGGTGGTGTCTGGGCGGCGTAAGGCCTGGCTTTTGGCGCGTGCTGCCGGCGCGCTGGCTGCGCAACAGGATGGCGCAGATGTAGCGCCATCGCACGCCACGCGCTTTCTGGTGGATGCCGTGCGCGCCGCACCTGCGCCCGAAGGGCCGCCACTTGGCGCGGGCTACGGCGAAAGGCTGGTTTGGGCGCTGGAATTGATGGATCGCGCGGATCGTGACACGCGATTTGCCGCGCGTGCATGAAAAAGCCTTGACATGAGTGTCAAGATAACTGGACAATCAAACAGTATCAAAAAACTTACATAGGGCTGCCGCGACATGCTTGCGTCACCCCTTGGGAGGTAACGCATGGACGCCTTGGCCCGTATTGAGAGCAGCCTCGCAGACGCGGTGCTCTCCGCCGAGACAAGCGGCACCCCGCCCCGCCTCGCTGCCGCCTTGCGGCACGCGGTTTTCCCGAAAGGGGCGCGTATTCGCCCACGCTTGACCCTCGCAGTTGCCGCGGCTTGCGGTGATAACCAGCCAAGGCTTGCCAGCGCCGCAGCCGCCGCGATTGAGCTGCTGCATTGCGCCAGCCTGGTGCATGATGACCTGCCCTGTTTTGACGATGCGGATATGCGGCGCGGCCGGCCTTCTGTTCATCGTGCCTTTGGCGAACCGCTGGCGGTGCTCGCCGGGGATGCCTTGATTGTGCTGGCCTTCCAAACCGTGGCGCGCGCTGGCTGCGGCGCGCCGGAACGGCTTGGCCCGGTCATCAATGCCATTGGCGATGGCGTGGGCGTGCCCTTTGGCATTGTTGCCGGGCAGGCCTGGGAATGTGAACCGCGCGCCGATCTTTCCGAATATCAGCGGCAAAAGACCGGGGCGCTTTTCGCGGCGGCATCGGTTGCCGGCGCTGCGGCGGCAGGTGTGGCCGATGCCGAAGCCTGGCGCTTGCTGGGGGATCGGCTGGGTGAGGCCTTCCAGGTTGCCGATGACCTGCGTGATGCGGTGGAAGATGAAGCCAGCATTGGCAAGCCCGTCGGGCGCGACAAGGCACTCGGCCGGCCAAGTGCCGTGCTGCAATTGGGCCTGGATGGCGCGGTCGCGCGGCTGAAGACGCTTGCCAATGCGGCGGTGGAGTCGATTCCCGACTGCCCCGGCCGCACCTTGCTGCGCGCGGCCATGCTGGAAGAAGTGGGCCGGCTTTTGCCGCGCAAACTGGCCGCGGCCTGAGCCATGGCGAGGGCCTTGCCGCTGCCCCCGGAAAGGGCCGACGGGGATCAGGGGCTGTCCTGGTCTGATCGCTTCAGCGCCTGGCGCGAATCTCTGACCGCGCGCCCTGGCTTCCGTGCCTGGGCCGCGCGTTTTCCGTTGACCCGCCCGCTGGCACGCCGCCGCGCGCGGGAATTATTCGATCTCTGCGCTGGGTTTGTTTATTCGCAGGTGCTGGCCGCCTGTGTGCGGCTGAAGCTGTTTGAGGCTTTGCACGAAGCACCGGCGGAAGAACGCGCCTTGGCAGCACGACTCGGGCTTTCGCCTGAAGCGATGAATCGGTTGTTGGTGGCGGCTGAATCGCTCCGGCTGGTGCGCCGGCGGGCAGATGGCGCCTGGGCGCTTGGCGAATTGGGTGCGGCCATGATCGGCAATCCCGGCATCGCGGCCATGGTGGAACACCATGCCATGCTCTACGCCGATCTGGCGGATCCGGTGGAATTGCTTCGCCGCGAAAGGGGCGGCACGGCCTTGGCGCAATATTGGGCCTATGCCGGTGCCGCGGAGCCGGGGGCGCTGCCGGGCGAGAAAGTTTCTGATTACACGGCCTTGATGGCGGCCAGCCAACCCATGGTGGCGCAGGAAGTCTTGGCGGCTTACCGCTTTGGCCAGCATCGGCGGCTGATGGATGTGGGCGGCGGCAGCGGCGCCTTCCTGACCGCCGTTGGCAAGGCAAACCCCGGGCTGGATCTGTTGCTGTTTGACCTGCCGGCGGTGGCGGAGCAGGGCCGGCAGCGCTTTGCCCGCGAAGGGCTTTCCGACCGCGCCATGGCGATGGGCGGGGATTTCACCACCGATTCGCTGCCCTTGGGCGCCGATATCATCAGCCTGGTGCGCGTGCTGCACGATCATGATGATGATGTGGTGCAAGCCCTGCTGCGGCGCGTGCGCGCGGCCCTGCCAAAGGGCGGGCGGGTGCTGATTGCCGAACCCATGGCTGGTACCGCCGGCGCCGAGCCCATGGGCGGCGCCTATTTCGGCTTTTACCTGCTTGCGATGGGTAGGGGCCGCCCGCGCCGGCCGGATGAACTGGCCGCGATGCTGACCTCCGCCGGCTTCACCGGGGCGCGCTTGATGCCCACCGATACGCCGCTGTTGACCCGGGTGATGCAGGCCGATGCGACAAGTTGAAGTGACATGATTCTTTTATTGTCAATTTCGCTTGACAGAT
Organism: uncultured Rhodospirillales bacterium; assembly: GCA_903927465.1. Classification (GTDB taxonomy): domain Bacteria; phylum Pseudomonadota; class Alphaproteobacteria; order Acetobacterales; family Acetobacteraceae; genus Neoroseomonas. The sequence goes on from CAIYMY010000056.1 coordinate 33,904, forward strand.
ACAAACGTCACATTAGAGTTACAAAATCGAACGAGGAGTCCAAGAGTGGAAACACTCGCTATCCTGCTCAGCGCACCAGAACAGCTCTCGCTGTCGCGACTGAAATTGACGCCGCCAGGCGTGCAGGATGTTGTCGTGGACATTGACTGGAGCGGCATCAGCACCGGAACAGAACGCCTGCTCTGGTCCGGGCGCATGCCATCCTTTCCCGGCATGGGTTACCCGCTGGTGCCTGGTTACGAATCCGTGGGCCGCGTGGTCCAGGCGGGCGCGGAAGCCGGCAGGCAATTGGGTGAAGCGGTTTTCGTGCCTGGTGCACGTTGCTTTGGCGATATTCGCGGATTGTTTGGTGGCGCTGCCGCGCGGCTTGTTGTGGCCGGCGCGCGCGTAACACCGGTGGACCCTGCGCTTGGCGCGGACGCGGTGTTGTTGGCGTTGGCGGCGACGGCGCATCACGCCATCGTGCTGCCGCACGCCGCCATTCCGGAATTGATCATCGGCCATGGCGTCTTGGGGCGCCTGCTGGCGCGCATCGTTATCGCTGCCGGCCATCCCGCGCCCATGGTGTGGGAAAGTAACCCAGCGCGGCGCGACGGCGGGCAGGGTTATGTGGTCTGTGATCCGGCAGAAGATACGCGGCGCGATTATCGCGCGATTTGTGATGTAAGCGGCGATTCCGCGCTGTTGGATACGCTGATGTCGCGCTTGGCCCCGGGTGGCGTGGTGACGCTGGCTGGTTTTTACAGCGCGCCGCTTTCCTTTGCCTTTCCTGCGGCCTTCATGCGTGAAGCGCGCATCGCCATCGCCGCGGAATGGAAGCAGGCCGATCTGGATGCGGTGAATGCGTTGATATCGTCTGGCCGGCTTTCGCTGGCTGGGCTGATCACGCATCGCGCCGCTGCTGATGACGCGCCGCAAGCCTATCGTCAGGCTTTCGAAGATCCCGCCTGCCTCAAAATGGTTCTGGACTGGAGAAACAAACAATGAATGCTGTCCCGGGGAAGCCAAACGCTCCATCCATGAGTGATATGCATGATGCGCTGCGCGCAGAAGCATCCATGTCACCTGATCCTGTGCAGACATCACCGGCTGCCAAGCAAACCCAGATCATTGCCATCTATGGCAAGGGTGGCATCGGCAAGTCCTTCACGCTGGCGAATCTGAGCTACATGATGGCGCAGCAAGGCAAGCGCGTTTTGCTGATTGGTTGCGATCCGAAAAGCGACACGACGTCCTTGCTGTTTGGTGGACGTTCCTGCCCGACCATCATTGAGACATCATCAAAGAAGAAAGCCGCCGGTGAGGCTGTTGCTATCGGCGATGTCTGCTTCAAGCGCGATGGCGTTTTCGCCATGGAATTGGGTGGCCCGGAAGTAGGCCGTGGTTGCGGTGGGCGTGGTATTATCCATGGCTTCGAATTGCTGGAAAAGCTTGGCTTCCATCAATGGGATTTCGACTACGTCCTGCTGGACTTCCTGGGCGATGTGGTCTGCGGCGGCTTCGGCCTGCCGATCGCGCGCGATATGTGCCAGAAGGTGATCGTTGTCGGGTCCAATGACCTGCAATCGCTTTATGTCGCGAATAATGTCTGTTCCGCGGTGGAATATTTCCGCAAGCTCGGTGGTAATGTTGGTGTGGCCGGCATGGTCATCAACAAGGATGATGGCACGGGTGAAGCCCATGCCTTTGCCGCCGCAGCCGGCATTCCCGTACTCGCCGCCATTCCGGCGGATGAAGATATTCGCCGCAAATCCGCGAATTACGAAATCATCGGCACGCCTGGTGGGCGTTGGGCTTCGGTGTTTGAGCAATTGGCGAGTCAGGTGGCTGAAGCGCCGCCGCTGCGCCCGGCGCCTCTGACCCATGAAAATCTGCTTGGGCTGTTCAAGGGTGAAGCGGTGGGCCGTGGCGTAGTGTTGAACCCCGCGACCATGGAAGACATGTGCTCGGCTGAAGTACTGAATAAGCCTTCGCTTGAAGTGGTGTATGAGGGCGTCTGAGGGCATGGACACGGTTCCCTCTTCTTCGCCGCCTGCCGCCGCTGAAGGCGCTGCCTGCCATGGTGGGCGGGAAACGCTGGAAGCTGCCGCGCGTGCCGCAGGCAAGTCCGAAGTGATGGATAAGCTTGCTGCTGACTATCCGCGCGGGCCGCATGATCAGCCGCAATCCATGTGCCCGGCCTTTGGGTCTTTACGCGTTGGCTTGCGCATGCGCCGCGTTGCGACGATCCTTTCCGGTAGTGCCTGCTGCGTCTATGGTCTGACCTTCACCAGCCATTTCTATGGTGCGCGCCGCACGGTGGGCTATGTGCCCTTCAATTCCGAAACGCTCGTCACCGGTAAGCTTTTCGAAGATATTCGCGATGCAGTTCATGATCTGGCGAAGCCAGAAGATTATGACGCGGTCATCGTGACTAATCTTTGCGTACCCACGGCATCCGGCGTGCCGCTCGATCTGTTGCCGAAACAGATCAACGGTGTGCGTATCATTGGCATAGATGTGCCGGGCTTTGGTGTGCCGACCCATGCGGAAGCCAAGGATGTGCTGGCCGGCGCCATGCTGCGCTATGCGCGCAATGAAGCCGAGGCTGGTCCGGTAGCCAGACCGCGCAATCACGCAGAGGATCAACGCAGTATTGCGGTGATTGGTGAATTATTTCCCGCCGATCCGCCGGGCATTGGTGCGCTGATCCAGCCCATGGGGCTGACGCTTGCGCCGCAAACCCCAGCGCGTGAATGGCGCGATCTTTACGCTGCTTTGGATAGCGTGGCGGTGGCTGCCATTCATCCCTTCTACACTGCCAGCATTCGCGAATTCCACGCGGCTGGCCGGCCGGTGGTTGGCTCTGCGCCGGTTGGCGTGGAAGGCACCGATGCTTGGCTTTCGGCGATTGGCGCTGCGGCGGGTGTGAATCCCTCAGAAATCGAAGCCGCCAAGGCGCGCGCATTGCCTGCCATTCGCGCTGCGCTCGCGGGTAATCCGGTGAAGGCGCGCATTACGGTCTCCGGCTATGAAGGTTCAGAATTGCTAGTGGCGCGCTTGCTGATCGAAGCGGGCGCAGAAGTGCCTTACGTTGGCACCGCCGCCCCGCGCACGGAATGGAGTGCTGCGGATCGCGAATGGCTCGAAGCGCATGGCTGCCATGTCCAGTATCGCGCCAGCCTGGAACAGGACATTGCCGCGATGAAGGAAGCGCGGCCTGATCTTGCACTTGGCACGACGCCCTTGGTGCAGAAGGCCAAGGAAATGGGCACGCCCGCGCTTTACTTCACCAATATGATCTCTGCCCGGCCGCTATTTGGCCCTGCTGGTGCGGCTTCCATGGCGGGCATTGTGGCGGCGCAGACCAATGGGCGTGAACGTTTTTCGCGCATGGTTTCCTTCTTTGAAGGTGTAGGCACACCTGATGGCGCTGGCTATGGCTTCCGTGACAAGCCAAGCGATCCCCCTGGTTTTCGCGACCGTCAGCGCAAGCTGCGCGCCGCCAAGGCCAAGGCCGAAGAAGCGGTGGGGACCTGAGCATGCTTGTTCTCGATCATGATCGCGCCGGCGGCTACTGGGGGGCGATCTATGCTTTCTCGGCGGTGCGCGGCCTGCGTGTTGTGATTGATGGGCCGGTTGGTTGCGAAAACCTGCCCGTAACAGCCGTGCTGCATTACACTGATGCGCTACCGCCGCATGAATTGCCGATTGTGGTGACCGGTCTGGATGAGGATTCACTCTCCCAGAACGGCACGGAAGGCGCTATGCGGCGCGCCGCCGCCACGCAGGATGCTGAATTGCCCGCCGTGGTGGTGACGGGTTCAATCGCCGAAATGATCGGCGGTGGTGTGACGCCGCAGGGGAGCAACCTGCAGCGCTTCATCTGCCGCACGATTGATGAGGATCAGTGGCAGACCGCTGATCGTGCCATCATGTGGCTCTGGAGTGAATTTGGTTCGCGCGGCCGCAGGCCAAAGGCGCGTACGCGCAAGGAAGGCGAAAAGCCGCGCGTGAATATCATCGGCCCCATCTATGGTACCTTCAATATGCCATCGGACCTGGCGGAGATTCGCCGGCTGGTCGAAGGCATTGGCTGTGAGATCAATCTTGTCTTCCCGCTGGGCAGCCATGTCGAAGATATCTCGAAGCTGCCTGATGCGGATGTGAATATCTGCATGTACCGTGAGTTTGGCCGCAAGCTTTGTGAAGAACTAGAACGGCCCTATCTCCAAGCCCCCATCGGGTTGTTCGCGACCACGAATTTCCTCCGCAAGCTTGGTGAATTGACTGGGCTGGATCCGGAACCCTTCATCGAACGTGAAAAGCACACCACGGTGAAGCCGCTTTGGGATTTGTGGCGCAGTGTGACGCAGGATTTCTACGCATCTGCATCCTTTGCGGTGGTGGCAACTGATACCTATGCCCGCGGGCTACAGCGTTTTTTGCATGAAGAAATGGGCATTCCCTGTGCCTTCGCCTTCTCACGCATAGCTGGGCAGAAGCCTGATAATGCGGCGGTGCGTGACGCACTGCGTAAGACCCCGCCCTTGGTACTGTACGGTTCTTATAATGAACGGATGTATGCGGCGGAAATCAAAAGCCGCGCGATGTATATCCCGGCGAGTTTCCCCGGTGCCATCATCCGCCGCGCCACCGGCACGCCTTTTATGGGCTATGCCGGCGCCACCTACATCATCCAAGAATATTGCAACGCGCTGTTTGACGCGCTGTTTCATATTCTGCCGCTGGGAACTGATCTTGATCGGGTTGATCCAACGCCGGTACGTGCCGCGGAACCCTGGGATGCGGCTGCGGTCACGCTTCTGGATGAACGCGTTGAGCAGGAGCCCTTCCTGCTACGTATTTCCGTGGCCAAGCGGCTGCGCGAACAGGTTGAACGCGCCGCGCGCGATGCGGCGGAGCCGCGTGTGACGGCTGATCGCGTTCGAAAGACTTTGGCGGAGGTCATGGCATGAAGCCGCTTCGCTATTCCTCATCTTGTCTGCGGGCGTACCGCGGTAATCGCTGTCGGGGCGTATCCGATGACAAGAAGGCTTGGGCGGAATTCCGCCTCTGCCGTCCCTGCCGCGCGGGTGGACGCGGTAATGGCCGCAAGGCCAAGTCGGAGGTCTGCTAATGGCCGACACAAGAACGCGCCTGACAGAAGCTCAGGCGAAGGAAGTCCACAACTTGGTGGTCCAGGGATGGGCTTTCTCAATCTTCGCTTCTATGGGCGCGCATGTCCTCGTCTGGTTGTGGCGGCCGCTTGTCTTTACTGGACAAGTGGTTCCGCCCGACTGGCGTTTCTTCTGAAGGATGTTCCGGGTTGAAGGGTCTTCCCGGAACCTGGAGCCAAAGAAAGGAGAATGTTCGATATGCATAAAATTTGGATGACGATCGATGCACGGCGCGTTGGGTTTCTCGGCGCGGCGGGTGTGGTGGCGATCGCGGCAGTGATTCACTTCGCTGTGCTGAGTTCGCCACGCTACTGCGATCATCTCGGTTGGTGCGCAACTTCACCGACCTTCACCCCTGGCGCGAAGCTGGGTGGTTGAGCACGGGGCGCGGCTTAGGCCGCGCTCCAGCGAATTGGGCGAGGCAGCCGAAACTGCCTCGCCCGCACAGAACATCATGAGGGACCGCCAGGCGGGCATAGCCCCCGTCGGGAGAGGAGCATCAAGCGATGGCGATGTTAAGCTTTGAGCGGAAATACCGCGTCCGCGGCGGAACCCTGATAGGGGGTGACCTGTTCGATTTCTGGATAGGGCCTTTCTATGTCGGGTTCTTTGGCGTGACCACGGCGTTTTTCAGCTTTGTTGGAACCGCCCTGATCCTCTACGGTGCGGCGATTGGCGGGACCTGGAATCCCTGGCTGATCAATATCGCGCCGCCGGATCTGAAATTTGGCCTACGCCTGGCGCCGATGCGCGAAGGCGGGTTGTGGCAGATGATCACCATTTGCGCACTTGGGGCCTTTGTTTCCTGGGCACTGCGCCAGGCGGAAATATCGCGAAAGCTTGGCATGGGGTATCACATACCCATCGCCTATGGCGTCGCGGTTTTCGCTTACTTCACCCTGGTCGTGATCCGACCGGTGCTGATGGGCGCATGGGGACATGGCTTCCCCTACGGCATTTTTAGTCACCTCGATTGGGTGTCCAATGTCGGATATCAATATCTGCATTTCCACTACAATCCGGCGCATATGATCGCGGTGACCTTCTTCTTCACCACGGTATTGGCGCTGTCGCTGCATGGCGGTTTGGTTCTCTCGGCGCTTAACCCGCCGGAAGGTGAACCGGTGAAGACCGCAGAGCATGAAAATACCTTCTTCCGTGACCTGATCGGTTATTCGATCGGCACACTTGGTATCCACAGGCTCGGTCTTTTCCTCGCGCTGTCAGCTGGGATTTGGAGTGCGATCTGCATCGTGATTAGTGGTCCGTTCTGGACCCGCGGCTGGCCCGAATGGTGGGGCTGGTGGCTTAACCTGCCGATTTGGCACTAGGCGAGGGGAGGGAAAAATCCCATGGCCGAATATCAGAACATCTTCACCCGGATACAGGTGCGCGGACCA
>CAIYMY010000057.1 GCA_903927465.1 uncultured Rhodospirillales bacterium
CGATGATTTGAATATCCCGCAACATGTTTTGCGTTTTTGGGAAAGCAAATTCCCGCAGCTGAAGCCGCTGAAGCGTGGCGGCGGGCGGCGCTATTACCGGCCAGAGGATATCGCGCTGCTGAAGCGCGTGGGCGATCTGCTTTATAATCAGGGTTATACCATCAAGGGTGTGCAGCGGCTGTTGCGTGATGGCACGGATGAAGGCCCGGGGCCCGTGGCGCTGGAATTGCCTTTGGGTGATCCGCCGCCTGCCGCCGGTGCATCCGAAGCCGTGGCGCTAAAGGCGGCGCTGGCTGAACTTGAGGATATCGCGCGCGCTTTGCATCGGTTGGCGGCTTAGCGTTTGTTTTCTGGAACCGTGTCGTAAGGGGTGGCAAGCCAGGATTTTGGGTGCTAATCAGCGATTAGTCGGAGCGTAGCGCAGCCTGGTAGCGCATCAGTCTGGGGGACTGGGGGTCGTGGGTTCGAATCCCGCCGCTCCGACCATTTCAACAAAAATAGAAGCTGCTTTTTTATCAGCGCATTGGCCAAAGACGTGACCAAGTATTGGCGGTGGTGTCACGCAGCCAAGCGCAACTCGCGGTGCCTTCACAAAAACGCGCAAAATCACTGCCGGCGCTGGCGCTTTTTTCCGCTGTGACTTCCAAGAACCCTGACCAGGCCTGCTGCATCTGCGTGCTGCCTTGGATCATCACATCCTTCGCCGCCTCTGCCTGACGTTGCGCGCCGGCCAATAGGTCCTCCGCAACACCTTCCGCCGCAGTGGCGACATGGGGTGCCAGCGCCTCTCCAAGCGCGCAGAGGGCGCGTTGCTCGGCGCTGGGTGGGCGGCCCAATACGGCATCCGTCAGCGCATCCCAAACGCGGCCCGAGCCCATCATGAGCGAAAGCGCTGACCCACCGGCTTGGCCGAGCATACAGGCGTAGCTTGTGTGCGATTCGGGGGCAGCAGCTTTCGGCACCAGCGGCGCGGCTGCCACGGCTTCAGGCAGTTTTGGGTTTGGTCGCGCGGGTTCTGACGCATGGGATGCTATCGGCGCTATCACCAGCGCCAGTAATGCCGCCTGAATGCCAAGTTTTCTCATGCGCGTTTCACCCCCCAGAACAAGGCCGGACCGCCTTTGACCACATCGCGAATGCTGCGCCGATAGGCTTGTGGCGGCAGCACCAGGCCAAGCGGTATGAACGGCACTTCCTGCCAAGCATGACGCTGGATTTCTTCCGCGATGCGCTTTTCCGTGGCCAGATCGGGCGCGGCGAACCAGGCATCGCGCAATTCCTCAAGCTTCGGCATGGTGGGCCAGCCGGACCAGGCATTGGCGCCATTACCGCGAATGGGCATGTGGCTGCCGGGCACGGAAACATCCAAGCCTTCCCAGGTGGTGCAAAAGGCGCTCCAGCCGCCTTGATCCACCGGGCCGCGATTGGTGCGGCGCTGGATTTGCGTGCCCCAATCCATGGAAATGAAATCCACATTGAAGCCAATGCGGCGCATGAGATCTGAAGCCACAACAGCCAAGTTTTGAAGTACCGGCAGATCGGTGGCGGACATCATCACCACGCGTTCATTTTTGTAGCCCGAAGCAGCAAGGGCAGCGCGTGCTGCATCAAGGCTGCGCGGGCCGGTCAGCACTTCAAGCCCGGCTTCATTGGCAAGCGGTGTGCCGGGCGTGAAAATGCCAGCGGGTACATGGGATAGTGTTTGATCCGTGCCGATGGACGCATCCATGAAAACACGCTGGTCAATCGCGGGCAAAAGCGCGCGGCGTACCGCGACATTGTCAAAAGGCGGATGGAGGAAATTGAAGCGCAGCACGCCAAGATTGCCGGCGCTATTGATGCGATCCACCACAATATCCCGATGCCGGCGCAAAAGCGGCAGCAAATCCGCATGCGGCTGTTCCCACCAATCGGCTTCATTGTTTTGTAGTGCGGCTGATGCGGTGGAAGGATCGGGCATGATGCGCCATTCGACGCGATCGAAATGCACGGGCTTGCCACCCGCCATGAAATCCGATGCTTCCTGGCGCGGTTGATAGCCTTCGAAGCGGTCATAAACAGCGATGTCGCCAGAACGGAACAGATCCTGACGGAAGCGGAAGGGGCCGCTGCCGGTGAAATCACGAATTTGCTGGAAGGCATCGGTTTCCGCGATGCGTTCAGGCATAATGGCGCAAATGCTGGCCGAGGGTTTGCCGAGCGCCCAAGCCAAGCCCGCCCAAGACTGCTTCAGGCGAATTTCAAAGCGATTGTCATCAAGGGCGCGCATTTCATTCAGCAGCACGCCAAGCCTTTGGCCCAGCACATCACGCTTTGACCAGCGCATGATAGAGGCGATGCAATCACGCGCGCGCACCGGTTCATTGTCATGGAACTGCAAGCCGGGGCGGAGTGTCATGGTCCAGGTCAGGCCATCGGCGGAAATCTCATGCCCTGCCAGCATCTGGTGCTTCGGCCGGAAATCTGCGCCCAGGCCGAACAACGTATCATAGACCATGAGGCCGTGATTGCGGACGATGACGGCGGTGCTCCAGACCGGGTCCATGCTGGACAGGTTGCTTTGCGGAATGAAGCGCAGGGTGCGCGCGGCGGTCTGGCCAGTGGCAAGGCGCGGCGCGGCAAGCGCACCCGCGGAGGCAAGCATCAATGAACGGCGCTGGAGCATCACTAAATCCTTTCAAGCAAAAGTAAGTTCATACATGCCGCTGCATGGGCTCAGACGGCAAGCCCACTGCCGCGATATCTACCGCTGCGTTGGGTAGTAAAGTGCGACGGTATGCGTGGCCTCGGCAAAAATCAGCCAGCGTTCCACCAAGAGCCCTGCCAAAGCGCTGGCGGCGGCAAGCAGGCCAAATACCCATGACGCTCCGCCGCCCAGGATAATGGCGACGCAAAACAGTAGCGCTGGCAGGGCAAAACCGAGCAATAGCGCGATACTGCGCAGTTTCGCCGCATGCACACGCCCCACGCGGAACACCATCTCTCGCAGCAGGTAATTGGCTTCCGTATGCGGGCTTTCCAGCGGGCGCACCTTGCCGATGAAGCCAAGCCCCGTCGCAGTTTCGCGCGTGCTGGCGGCGGGTGTTGCATCCACACTCGCCCAATAGGCGCGCTTGAACATGAGCGCTGCCATGCCAAGCGCCGCCGCCACCAGCGCGGGGAAGAAGCCACCGCCCCAGAAAATGGCAAGCATCGCTAACAATGACGCACCGGAAAAGCTCGCGAACAGTAAATACCCCGGCGCCACCATGGGGTGATACCATTCCTTCACGGGCTTCAGCGAGGCATAGATCATCCCTGTGCAATAAACCGTGACAGCCGCGCCGACGGCGGAAAGCAGGCCCGCCGGGACCATCAATGCGGTTTCGCCATGCGCCAGCGAAATCAGAAACACCGTGGCGGGCAGAAAGGTGAGGATCGCCGCGACACCTTCGCGCGACAGCCATGAAGTCCGCCATTGGCTGAGCGCGCGCCAGGCGCGTTCCGGCCGGCCAAGATGCAGCAGCGAAGAACAAAGCCCTGCCGTAATCAGTGCCAGCGCGATGATAGCGGCGGTGGCGCCAAACAGGCTGCTCGCCGGCAGAAGGCCGAGCGGCTTGAGCACGCCAAGCCAAAACAACAAGCCATAACCAGCGCCGGACGCCACGGTGAAGAAAATGATGGAAGGGGCTGGTTTCATCGGGACAGCACCTTATCCATCCAACGCAGCAGCGGATTGGTGATTTGGCTCGGCAATGGCCCGGCTTCCTTTGGCGCAGTCTTTACCTGGCTGGATGCATTGCGCGGCGGCAAATAGCGATTGACGGGCTGGTAGCCCATCTCTGGCATCAGCTCATACCCGCCGCGTTCGGCGACAAGCTTTGAAACATCGCTGTTGGGATCACCCAAATCACCGAAATGCCGCGCATTGGCCGGGCAGGTGGAAACACAGGCCGGCACGCGGCGATCTTCTGGAATCGTCTCATTATAGATGCGATCAACGCAGAGCGTGCATTTCTTCATCACGCCCTGATCTTCATCCAATTCGCGCGCACCATAGGGGCAGGCCCAGGCGCAAAGCTGGCAGCCGATGCACATATCCGTGTTGACCAGCACAATGCCATCTTCCGCACGCTTATAGGATGCGCCGGTGGGGCACACGGTCACACAGGCTGGCGTTTCGCAATGGAGACACGAACGCGGGAAATGCACCGTGCGCCCTTCATCGCCATCCCCGGCTTCATAGGCATGCACGCGGTTGAACCAGACGCCTTCCTGCGCTGCGGAATAAGGGTGCTGATCGGGCAAGGGCGCCATATGGCCGCTGGTGTTCCATTCCTTGCAATTCGTCGCACAGGCATGGCAGCCGACACAGGTATCCAGATCAATCACTAGGCCAAGCTTCTTGGCCCCCGGTGCGGGTGAGGGCAGGGATGTCATGGCTTTTTATCTCCTGCATTAAAGCGCAGAATATCGGGCGGTTCGGGCATATTGGGTGGCGGCGTCAATGCGCTTGGATGAGGTGCGGTGATGCCTTCCTCACCGGGCGCGCATTTCTTGATGTTCACGCGCAGATCATACCAAGCGGCTTGGCCCGTGATGGGATCAGCATTAGCCAAACGCGGGCCGGTTTGCGCGGGCAGCCATTCACTGATCACATGGTTCAGCAAAAAGCCGCGCTGCGCTTCCGCCGCATCAGGGCTCAACATCCAGGCGCCGGCGCGTTTGCCAATGGCGTTCCAGGTCCAGACGGTGTCGGGGTTCACGCCTTCCATCAGCGTCACTTGCCCTTTCACGCGGCCATTGCGGCTTTCGACCCAAACCCAATCATCCTGCGCAATGCCCATAGCCTCGCCTTTTGCGCGGCTCATATACAGGCGATTGGCGCCGTGGATTTGCCGCAGCCACGCATTCATCGACCCCCAGGAATGATACATCGCCATGGGGCGCTGCGTGACGGCCGAGAAAGGAAAGCCTGAGACATCATGCGCAACTTGCTCCAGCGGCGCATACCAGAAGGGCAGCGGGTCGCAGTAGCTGCGCACGCGTTCGCGCAAGGCTTCTGGCGGTTGCTTCGGGCCATGGCCTTCCGCGGCCAGGCGGAATTTCTGCAAGGGTTCTGACCAGATTTGCAAAACGATCTGATCGGACTTGCCAATCAGCCCCATGGCCTTGGCGTTTTCCAAATAGAGCTTGTTGGAATGCTTGAAATAGCTTTCCTCGGCGGAGAAATTATGCCGCCAGAAGCAGCCATTTTCGATATAGCGCTGCAATTGATCCGGGTTAGGCTTGCCGACACCCTTCGCGCTGCCATCCTCACCGCGCCAACCGGCAAGCGGGCCCACGCCGGGCGTGCGTTCGTGATTGACGATGTAATCCGCGTAATCCTTGAAGCGCGGGCTGCCATCTTCCTTGGTGAAGGCGGGCAGGCCAAGCCGCGCGCCCAATTCAATCAGCACATCCTGGAAGGGGCGCACATCACGATCCG
>CAIYMY010000058.1 GCA_903927465.1 uncultured Rhodospirillales bacterium
AGACATGGGTGACTTCCTTCATGAAAAGCAATCGGCCCCGAAGGTTCAGGGCCGACGAGGAGGGGCTGTTAGACCCTCGGTTGGGGGGCGTCAACGGCAAAAATCAAGAAATGAGAAAAATTTGGCCGATTCACTTTCCGAAAATTGCGCAAAATCTTCAAATCGCGCATTTATGGTATAGGATCGGTCCGGGGGCGCCAATTCATGGTGGCGGAACCAGGTGGCTTGCCGCTTGGTATATTGCCCACTCGCCAGGATGGCGCGGACGGAGGCTTCGTCTTCCGTCAGCCGCCCGGAAAGCATGGCCGCGATTTCCGGCACGCCAAGGGCGCGCATGGCGGGCAAAGCTGGGTCAAGGCCCTGGGCCAGCAGGGCGCGCACTTCCTCAACCGCGCCGGCCTGGATCATGGCCGCCCAACGCTGGGCGATGGCAGCGCGGAGTTCTACCCGCGGCGGGTCGAGCCGAATGGCGGCGAAGCGCCAAGGCGCGGGGGCGGCGTTGGCTTCCGCTTGCCAGGCCGCGATGCCTCGGCCCGTGCCGCGCCAGACTTCATAGGCGCGGGCGATGCGCTGGCTGTCACTGGGGCGGAGCCGGGCGGCGGAGGCAGGGTCCTCAGCCGCCAGACGTGCATGCAGGGCGGCGGGGCCTTCTTCGGCCAAAAGGCGCCGGGCTTCTTCGCGGGCGGGTGCCGGGATGGGGGGGATGGCAGCCAGGCCCTGGGTGAGCGCCGCGCAATACATGCCCGTACCGCCGCAGATGATGGGAAGCCGCCCTGCCGCATGGGTTTCTTCCATTGTCTTGAGCGCCGCATCGCGCCACCAGGCCACCGATGCGGCCTCGGCGGCTTCGCGCACGCCGTAAAGCACATGCGGCGCGCGGGCTTCGTCCGCTGGGCTTGGGCGGGCAGTGATGATGCGGAGTTCCCGATAAAGCTGCATGCTATCGGCATTGATGATGGTGCCACCGAGGCGTTCGGCAATGGTGAGCGCAAGTGCGGATTTGCCCGAAGCGGTGGGGCCGACCACAAACAAAGCTGGAGGTTGATCAGGGCTCATGACAGAGGCATAGCCCGCTGATGGACAAGATTCTGACCCTGATCGCCCCGCGCGGCGCGCTTTCCCCGGATAATTTGGCCAAGGCTGCTGCGGCGCTGCGCGCGGCGGGTGCGGAGGCTGGCGCGGTGCAACCCCTCGCCGAAACTGAGGCTGCCGATCTGCCTTTCGCTGGCTTGCCGCTGGATGTCGCTGATCGTGTGGCGCGTAGGGCGCTGGAAGGCAGCCCCGTGGACGCCATCGCGCAGGATGTGGCGGGGCGGCGCAAACGCCTGCTGATCGCCGATATGGACAGCACCATGGTCACCAGCGAGACGCTCGATGAATTGGCCGGGGAGGCAGGGCTGAAGGAAGAAATCTCCGCCATTACGCGCCGGGCCATGAATGGCGAATTGGATTTCGAAGGCGCGCTGCGGGAACGCGTTGGCATGCTGAAGGGCCTGGCGCTGGAGGCGCTTGAGCGTACCTGGGCCACGACCACGCTGATGCCAGGCGCCGAAGAATTGGTGGCGACCATGCGTGCTCATGGTGCGCGCTGCGCCTTGGTATCCGGCGGCTTCACCTTTTTCACGGGCCGTGTCGCGGAACGGCTCGGCTTTCATGAACATTACTCCAATACCCTGCTGCATGACGCAGGCCGGCTCACCGGCCATGTGGGCGAGCCCATTCTGGGGCGCAATGCCAAGCTGGTTACGCTGAAGCGCCTGGCAGCGGAAGAAGGGATTGATTTGGCAGCGACGCTCGCCGTGGGCGATGGCGCGAATGATCTGGACATGCTGGGCGCGGCAGGGCTTGGCGTAGCCTTCAAGGCCAAGCCCGTTGTGGCGGCGGCAGCGCGGGCGCGGGTGGATCATGCGGATTTGCGCGCGCTGCTGTTTGCGCAGGGGTATCGGGTGGAGGCGTTTCGCGCCGCACTTTGAGGCGGCGGGGTTTTTCAAGGTTAAGACCGGTGTTGCAGCAGGGGGAAAAATTGATGGGGCAGCAGATTAAAAACGAGCCATTGGAACGCCCGGCGCTTACCGGACTGCTCACGCAACGGCGGGCGGGCAGATTCATCTCCGCAGAGGAAATGGATCATCGCCTTGCGGAAATCCTCAAGGCGAAGATGACATGCCTTGCCTCATGTAAAGATTGACCAAAACATCCGCGCACTCGTGATCGCCAGAAACACCGCGAAGGCGCGCTTCAACAGCAAGGGCGGGATGGTATGCGCGAGCTTCACGCCCCAAGGGGTCGCGATGATGGACGTGGGTGCGATCAGCGCAAAGCCGATCAGGCTGACATAACCGAGTGAGAAGGGCGGCACGCGCGGATCGCTCCACCCGCCCCAGATCAGGCCGATGGTGGCGGGGATGGCGATGATCACGCCAAAGGCCGAAGCGGTCGCGACCGCCGCGCGGATGGGATAGCCGAGCAGGGAAAGTAAGGGCACCCCAAGCGTGCCGCCGCCAATCCCCATCATGGCGCTGACCGAACCAATGCCGAGGCCGAGTGCCGCGCGCGGCGCGCCATCCGGCACGCGATCGGTCAATTTGAAGTCAAGCCCGGTGAAGCCCATGTTGAAGGCGACCAGCAAAGCGACCAGCGCGAAGATCGCGATCTGCCCTTCGCCCCGCACATAAACCGCAAGCAGCGTGCCAACCACCACGCCCGCCAACATGCTCGGCCAGATGGAACGTACCAGCGCCATATCCATCGCCCCCGTCGCGCGATGCTTGCGCGCTGATTGGATCGAGGTCGGGATGATGGTGGCGAGTGAGGTCGCCACCGCCACCTTCATCTGCACCGCCTCAGGAATGCCAAAGAGCGGAAAAACATTGAACAGCAGCGGCACAATCACAATGCCGCCACCAACGCCAAGCAGGCCGGCCAGCGTGCCGGAAACCAAGCCCGTCGCCGCCATGGCCAAGGCCAAGGCACCGAGCCAAAGCGGGTCGTTCAAGTAATTCATGTGTTGTCCTTAGTGGCGCTGTGCCGTCCTCAAGCGGCGTGGCATAAAGGGGCGAGGTTTGCGCGTCACCCCATGGGGATGCGCCGAAAGGATGTTTTCGATGGCTGATGCTCGAATCCTGGGCGTTTTGGGCGGCATGGGGCCGCTGGCGAGTGCATGTTTCATGCAGCGCCTCACGCTGCTGACGCCGGCGGAGCGTGATCAGGACCATATCCCGACCATCCTTTGGTCTGACCCGCGCGTGCCGGACCGCACCGCGGCGCGTGTTGCGGGCGGGGAAGACCCTTTGCCGGCGCTGATCCGCGGCATTCGCGGGCTGGAAGCCGCGGGCTGCGGCGCCATCGCCATTCCCTGCAATACCGCCCATGGCTGGTATGACGGCATGGTTGCTGCGACCACGCTCCCCATTCTGCATATTGTGGATGCTGCGGGTGCTGAGTTGCAGAGGCTTGGCGTGGCCGGCGGGCGCATTGGCGTGATGGGCACGGCGGGCACGCTGGCCATGCGGCTATATCAGCAAAGGCTGGATGGGCTTGGCTATGAATGCCTGGTGCCGAGCGATGAGGAAATGCAAGGCCGCGTCACGCCGGCGATCACGGCGGTGAAGGCAAACAAGCTTGTGGAATCCTACGAACCCTTGGCGGAAGTGGCGCGCAGCCTGATGGCGCGTGGTGCCAAGGCAGTGGTGCTGGGATGCACGGAAATTCCGCTCGGCATTGCTGCTGGTCCGGTGCTGCCTTTTCCGGTGGCGGATACGATTGATGCGTTGGCGCTAGCGGCGATTGCTTGGGCGAAAGGGTAGGCTTGGCGTGGCGCTGGGCAGGTGGGAGATCACGCAGAAGATACACAGTGTCTGCGCGACGTTCCGCCACCGTAAAGCTTGCAGGTAGCGACGCTAACCCTGCTTCTCGCGTATTCTGTACTGGAGTGGCCGCCGCAGCGTGCGACGTGAAGTAATGAGGCGCTGGTCAGCAATTCAGGTAGGTGATTGGGTTTTGCGATCCGGTCTTAGTGAGGTGCTCAATCGACATCAATTTCAAACCCGCAAGTTCGTGAGCAACAGCGCCTACGAATCCACGGCGCAGATAACTGGCTGGCCATTCCTCATTTGGATCGGAGTTGCGGGAATGATCACGATCCTCGGGCCAGCCACGATACTCGAGCCAGTGATCAATTCGATACACTTCTCTCACCAATCCGCGTGCGACCGCCAAAGCGTATTGAGGTTGTGGTGTACGATTATGAGGCGAACAGACCCAATAGCGGCGAGTGCGTTCGTATAACGCATCTGGGGTTAGCTGATTGCTCCACTCTTTCTCGATCTTGATAATGATGCAGGGTTCAAGAAAGCTGAGGGGCTCGGCGGCGTAACGTGCAATCAATTCGTCCAACGGCATCGCGCCAAACTCAGAGTCATGCCCTCTGACCATGTTCGTAAGGTTTTCGTATGCGTCAATAAGCGCGGCTTCGACTTGATATGCTGTATCGTTATCCATTTTATGACGATGAATGATGACGCGCACTTCCTGTCCGGACGCTATAATTTCCTGTATTTTCGCGAGTTTGGCCGATGGAATTTCCGCCTTGAGTGCCTCCCATTCGTGCTGAAGAACGCGCTGGTCGGCCCCCTTTCCGATATAGAATGGCTGACCAGTACGAGGGTCCTCCAGCCGATAGACATAATACTGGAGTTTCTCGACAACGTCTCGTGGGATTGATTTTTTCATATTGCCGTTCCATTACCATTATCTAGCCGTAAGTTTAGGGCCAAAGCGTAGGTGAAGCAATATTTTCTTGTGAGCGAGGCGGATCATGGCTTGGGAAGAACTCCTCAGGAAGGGACAGTTTGCTGCCATCCCGGAATCATTTTGCTGGGCGAAGTCGGCTGTGTTTGCGCATCTGATCAACGGTTACGCCATTATGGGCGATGATTTGAGTACGCTCGCAAATGAACGCCTTCAAGCGGCGGAAATGCAAGGTGTCTGGCGCGGAACAGCGCGGGAGCTTTGGCTTTGTCTTTTCTTTGAACAACGTCGTTGGAGACATTTTGGTGAGTACCCAAAAGGCAATGACCTGAAGCTGCTTGATGATCTCTGTCGTGTATTGCGCGAGCAGCTATTGCTCGTGCAAGGAGATGAGCGGGCCGAGCTACTGACGCTCCTGGCCGACCCAGGCAGTTTTGCGCGCTGAAATCAGACCGGCCCCTTCCCGGTTACCCACCCGCCAGCATGGCTTCCACCATCGGGCGATAAGGCGTGGTGCCATCGCGTGCGCGGAGCGCCCCGGCGGCTGAGGCGAAGCGCAAAGCCGCCTCCACCCCCATGCCCTCCGCAATCGCCAGCGCATAGGCGCCGTGGAACACATCGCCCGCGCCGGTGGTATTGGTGGCATCTACCGGGAAGGCGGGGATTTCCCGCGGCGCTGCCATGCCGGGCGCCAGCCAAAGCGTGCCTTTCTCCCCGCGTGTAACGGCGGCGAGCTTCACGGGGCCTGAGGCCAAGGCACGGCGCAGCCCTTCTTCCGGCGGGCAACCAGGCGCGAAATTTTGCAAGCCGGTGACAGAGAAAATCGCGTGATCCACGCGCGGCACCAGATCCACCAGAATGCGGGTTTCGCTTTTCTCGCCATCCAGGACTACGGGCACGCCAAGCCGCCGCGCCTCTGCCGCTGCTGCCGCGACACCTTCAGGCCAGCGCGGATCGCAACAAACGGCGCCGGCGCCGGCAAGGGTTTCCAAGGGCAGCCAGGCGGGATCGGTGCCAAGATCAGCGCCGCGAAAGCCGATGATGGTGCGTTCGCCATGTCGGTCCACCAGCACGGCGGAAACGGGGCTCCGCCCGCCCGGCATGCGCCGGAGGCCGGCAGTGCCCACGCCATCCGCTTCCAAGGCGGCGGCGAGCAAGGGCGCGTTCAGGTCATCGCCAACCCGGCCCCAGAAATCCGCCCGGCCTCCCAGCCGCGTCACCGCAATCGCCGCATTGGCCGCCATGCCGCCGGCATTCAGCGCATAGGATCGGGCGGCGATTTTCGCGGGTGGTTGGGGTATATCCTCCACCCGAAACACATGATCGGCGACGACATTGCCAAGGCAGACAACACGCGGCGGGGGAAGGGGTGCGGCCATGATGGGGGGAAGCCTGTCACGGCAGGACCGTCTTGGCCATGTGCCTTCTGAGATCGCGTCCCGCATCCTGCTGCTGCGCGATGATGCGCTGGTGCTGAACAAGCCGGCGGGGCTTGCGACACATCGCGGGCCGCGCGGGGGGGCCTCGGTGGAAGATTGGTTGCCCACTTTGCAAATGGGAAGGCGCCATTTGCCGCAGCCGGCGCATCGGCTGGATCAGGATACGGCGGGCTGCCTGGTGCTGGGGCGCACCAAACCTGCCTTGGCGGCATTGGGCGCCATTTTCGCCAAGGGGCTGGCGGCGAAGACCTATTGGGCGGTGGTGCAGGGCGGCCCGGCTGAGGATGCGGGGGAGATTGCCTTGCCCATCCGTAAGATCAGCTCTCGTGCCCAGGGCTGGCGGATGGAAGCGCATGCGGATGGGCTGGCATCGCTCACACGCTGGCGCTGCCTGGGGCGCGGTGCTGGCATGGCCTGGCTGGAATTGGCGCCGCAAACCGGGCGCACGCATCAATTGCGCGTGCATTGCGCGGCGATGGGCTGGCCGATTTTGGGTGATGCGCTTTACGGCGTGAGCGGGGCGGGCGGGTTGCATTTGCTGGCGCGCGCGATTGCTTTGCCGCTTGAGCCACCCTTGCAGGCGGAAGCGCCGCCGCCGCCGCATATGGAAGGGGCGTTGCGTGCTTGTGGCTGGCACGCGCAGGCATGATGGCTGCGTTTACTTCACGGCGAGAGATCCTCCAACCATGACGGAAAGCGGCCAGTTATGTAGAAGAAAATCATGGCGTAGCCTGCCTTAATGCAATGCCAAATAATGAAGAGTGACCAAGCCCAAAGACCAGGCAAAAGAGCGCCTCCTAGCAAAATAATCGGATGTATCAAGCGCCGACCAATCAGAAATTCATTCAATCCCCAGGAGAGAGGTATCAACAAAATCGCCAAGAACACGAAGGGGAAACCGATCCCTCCATTCTGTATATATTTTTTCGTTCTCTGATGGTCGACGAGGGTCGTTGCGCCCCCGTGGCGAAGAAAATGTATCGTCACGAAAATCAGGATCAGCAAAGACGAAACAAACGCTAGATCTATCGCTGATATGAAGGCGTCACAGCGAAAAGGGCGCTGCGCAAACAAGGATCGTTCCACAACACAAAGAGTATCGGGCAAAATAAATATCATCGAATAAAGGTTACGCAAAAAAGAGGCAAAATAGAAAACCGGCCAAGATACCAAGAAAAATAGAATAAAAATGAGGCTCGGGGCATCACGGATGCGCTTCACAAAACTTGCTTCTGGTCCGAGGGGCTCATGCGCAATCGTGCCCTTGTCCCACCAAACCCAGTTCCGAAACGTATCGCGCGTCAGGAGTAAATCCGCCAAGTCCGCATGCGATAGTGGCGCATCCTGCGGTGACGTCGCAATTCTCTGCCGCCAGAAATCGCGAACACTCTCCCGCGTCCATCCGCCGGGCGGTATGGGTGGTACGGGTGGTGATCGGCCAAGAAATATCGCCCACCAACTCGGTTTGGATGTCTGTGATCCTGGCATGACACCAAGCTTGCCGAAGAGGTCTGGTTAACGCAAGCTGAAACGGGGAGACGTTCAACATGATATCTCGCAGACACATCATCACTGGCGCGGCAGGCTTGGCCGCTTTGGGCAGCGCGGCTCCAGCGCGCGCCTGGGAACCATCGCGGCCCATTCAATTGATTGTTGGCTTCGCCCCAGGCGGCGGCGCGGATTTGGCGGCGCGCGCGATTGTCGAGGCTTCGTCGCGCTTTTTCCCGACCCCGATTGTGGTGATGAACCGCCCCGGCGCGGGCGGGGCGATTGCCGCGCAGCAAGTGGCGGGCATGGCGCCGGATGGGCTCAATCTGCTGGTCGGCGGCGGGAGTGAGAGCATCGCCCTGCCAGCCTTTCGCGACCTTCCCTACGACCCCAAAAAATCCTTCCGCGCCATTATTCGCATCACGCGCCAGCCATTGCTGATTGTGGCGCGGCGCGGCGGACGATTCGCTGATTTGCAAAGCGTGATTGAGGCTGCCAAGCGCGCGCCCGGTGCCATTCCGCATGCCTCATCAGGGCAGGGGTCGATTTATCATGCGGTGTTTGTGCTTCTCTCACGCGCGGCGAATATCGAATTGCTGCATGTGCCCTTCACGGGCGGCGCGCCAAGCTTGCAGGCGTTGATGGCGAATACGGTGGAATTGGCGGTACTCGCCCCGGAAGAAATGGCGGGGCTTGCCAATGCGGGTGAAATCCGCCCGCTCGCGGTGGCGTCCGCGGCACGCATACCTGGCTATCCCGATGTGCCGACCTTGCGTGAATTGGGCTTTGATGTGGTGATCGAAAACATGAAGGGGCTGAATGCGCCCGCCGGCCTACCGGATAATGTTTACACCAGCCTGCATGATCGCTTCCGCCAGGGCATGCAGGCGCCGGCCTGGAAAACATTCTTGGATCGTACCGGTGCGATGGATGGCTATTTGGATGGGCCTGGCTTTCAGCGCGCCATGGATGATGTGCTGGATTCGCTGCGCGCTGCGTTGGCCCGCTAAGCCTACGCCGCCAGGATCACACTATCCCCGGCCCTGCCTTCCAGCACCGCATCAAACAGTTTTATCTGCTGCGGCAGGCAGATGGATTGCAGATCATAACGTTCAAGCAAGGTCCGTCGCGCGGCCTTGCGGATTGGCGCGTAACGATCCGGGTTCGCTAGCGCTTCCACGACGGTCTCGGCTAGTGCTGCCGTGTCATAAAACGGCACCAGTAACCCATTCACACCATGTTCGATCACTTCCTGCACGGGCGGCGTGGCGGAGCCGATCACCAAAGCCTCGCACCCCATGGCTTCGATCATGGACCAGGAAAGAACATAAGGATATGTCAGATAGACATGCGCGCGGCTGATGCGAAATAGCGCGAGCAAGGCAGGATGCGGAATGCGCCCGGTGAAATGCAGCCGGGTCAAATCCAGCTTGTCGCCCAATTCTTCCAGCAAATGTGCGCGCCAGGAACGGCCATCTGCGGGTTTCGGGCCATAGCCGCGCGCCTCCCCCCCCACCAGCACCACTTGCGCCTGCGGGCGACGCGCCAGGATTTCCGGTAAGGCGCGCATGAAAACATCAAAGCCGCGATAGGGTTCCAGATTGCGCGAGACGAAAGTGATCACCTCATCCCCGCGCTTGATCACGTTGCCATTGGGTAGTTTCAAATGATGCGGACCAATCGGGGTCGCCACTTCGCTATTCACCCCTTCATGCACCACGGAAATCTTGTGCCGAAACACTTCGGGGTAGCGGCCGCGTTGGAAATGCGTGGGGCTCACACCCCAATCCATCGCCTCCAGCGCTGGGGTTTGCGGCAGGTTCAACAGCCGCGTGCGTGCTGCTTCATCCAATTCCACCTTATGTGCTGGGTTGAAGCCGACATCGCCGCCGGCGGTGGTGAAATGAAATTCGCAATACTGCAAAAGCTTCGCGCGCGGGAAGATATCGGGCAGGAACATGCCTTCCCCCCAGCCCGGATGGCAGCAGATGATATCCGGGCGGAAGCCTTTGCTCCGCAGATCAACCATTGCCCGCGCCACATTCTGGGCGCGGCGGATGGAAGCCTCCATGGATCGCAGATAGTGGTGCGTCTTGTCCCCGGCACCTTGCGGTTCCGGGTAGCGGATATGGGTAACACCCGGCAGCGAGATATTCTCCCGCTCCCCTAGGCCCACCACCCGGGCGCCCGGGCGCGCCGCGATCACCGGCGCCAAATGGCGGTATTGGCCGGGGAAATTCTGGTGAATGAACAGCGCCTGAACCAAGCAATCACACCCTGAACTGAAGCAAACCATCGCTAAATCCGCCATTTGCCGGGCGCGCGCAATTGCCCCCTTGGCGTAGCGGCACGAAGCCCCGAGAATGGCGACAGATCAGGAGAGAAAGACACCCCATGACATTCGATTTCACCGGCAAGAAGGTTTTGGTCGCGGGCGGTAGCCGCGGCATTGGGCGTTCCATAGCACTTGGCTTTGCCGCCGGCGGCGCCTCGGTTTCCATCTGCGCCCGCAACGCCGCAGGGCTTGAGGCCACGCGGGCCGAGATCGCTGCCCTTGGCGTCAAAGCCCATGCGCTACCGGCGGACCTTGCCAATCAGGCGCAAATCGAAGCCTGGGTGGCGGCTGCGGCGGCTGCGCTCGGCGGCGTGGATGTGCTGGTGAATAATGCCTCGGGCTTTGGCATGGCCGATACGGAAGAAGGCTGGCAGAAAAGCCTGGATGTGGATGTGATGGCGACGGTGCGCGCCTCCCGCGCCGCGCTGCCTTTTCTGCGCGCGGCCAAGGGGTGCATTGTGAATACCACCTCCATCTCCGGCCTTGGGCCTTCGGTGCGCACGCCGGCCTATGCGGCGGTGAAGGCGCTGGTCATCAATTACACCGCATCCCAGGCGGCGGGCCTCGCCAAGGATGGCATTCGCGTGAATGCGATTGCGCCTGGTTCGATCGAATTCCCGGGCGGCATGTGGGAAGAACGCAAGACCACCGACCCCACGCTTTACGGGCGCATCCTGGCCAGCATCCCCTTTGGCCGCTACGGCACGCCGGAAGAAGTCGCCAATGCGGCGCTGTTCCTGGCATCGCCCTTGGCGGGTTGGATCACGGGGCAGACCATTGTGGTGGATGGCGGCCAAACCCTGGGCTGAGGGATGATCCAGCGGGTGAATTAAAAACTTCAAAATTATGAGTTGGACAGCTTGCCGGGGCTGGCTTAGTCACTCCGGTAGAGTGCCAGAGGGGTCTGTGAAGGGCCGCCTTAGGCGCCATATCAGCGGGGCGGGCTTCGCCCCCGATCATAGCCAGTAGCGGAGAGAGACATGGACACGAACCAAAGCATGGGCAAATGCCCGGTGATGCATGGCAAGCCAACCGCGGCGCGCTTCAGCACCCGGGCCAATAATGATTGGTGGCCCAATCAGCTGAATCTGCGCATCTTGAGCCAGCAATCCGCCAAATCCAACCCGATGGATGCGGGCTTCAGCTATGCTGAGGCGTTCAAGAAGCTCGACCTGCAAGCGCTGAAGAATGACATTTTTGCGCTGATGACAGTGTCCCAGCCCTGGTGGCCGGCGGATTACGGCCATTACGGGCCTTTCTTTGTGCGCATGGCCTGGCATGCTGCCGGCACCTATCGCACCGCCGATGGCCGCGGTGGCGCTTCCACGGGCGCGCATCGCTTCGCGCCGGAAAATTCCTGGCCCGATAACGGCAATCTGGACAAGGCGCGCCGCCTGCTGTGGCCGGTGAAGCAGAAATACGGCAACAAGATTTCCTGGGCTGATATGTTCATCCTGGCCGGGAATTGCGCCATCGAATCCATGGGCTTGAAGCCGTTTGGCTTTGGCGGTGGGCGCGTGGATATCTGGGAACCGGAACAGGATATCTACTGGGGCACTGAAGAAACCTGGCTGGATGACAAGCGCTATACGGGCGACCGCATTCTGGAAAACCCGCTCGCCGCCGTGCAGATGGGACT
>CAIYMY010000059.1 GCA_903927465.1 uncultured Rhodospirillales bacterium
ATCGGACGATGCTGCGCATCATCCGCAACCTTCTGAAGCAGCTTGAATTCAACAATGTTGATGAAGCTGTGGATGGGCAGGAAGCCTTGGCCAAGCTGCGCGCGGGCAATTTTGGGCTCGTGATCAGCGATTGGAACATGGTGCCCATGACTGGGCTTGACCTGCTCAAGGAAGTGCGAGCGGATCAGCGTCTGAAAGACATGCCATTCATCATGATCACCGCCGAAAGCAAGACCGAAAACGTTGTGGCTGCCAAGCAGGCCGGCGTTTCCAATTACATCGTGAAGCCCTTCAACGCTGAGACGCTTCGCGAAAAGATCGAAAAGGTGCTGGTCCATGCCTGACGGAACCCCCCAAGGGCCGGAAGGTGACCGGATTGAGGCAACGGTACGCGCTGTGCTGACAACCATGGCGGGCGATTTGACCGCCAAGGAATCCGCCCTGCTGGCCGAACTGGAAGGGCTTGGGCGCACCATCGCGCGTGCCAAGGCCGAA
Organism: uncultured Rhodospirillales bacterium; assembly: GCA_903927465.1. Lineage (GTDB taxonomy): Bacteria > Pseudomonadota > Alphaproteobacteria > Acetobacterales > Acetobacteraceae > Neoroseomonas. The sequence continues at coordinate 496 of CAIYMY010000059.1, forward strand.
ATCGCCGCCCTCAAGGTCGAAGATATTCGCGACGCGCATATCCCCTCGGCCACTGATGAATTGGATGCCATCGTCGAACATACGGCGCATGCGACCAATGAAATCCTGGATTGCTGCGAAACGCTGGAGCAGTTGCAATCCGAATTATCCGGCGAAGCGGCGGACAAGTTGCAAGGTGCGGTCACTCGGATATACGAAGCCTGTTCCTTTCAGGACATCACCGGGCAGCGGATTGGCAAGGTTGTGACAGCTCTCAAGGCTATTGAAGGCAGGATTGCATCGGTGGTTTCCGCCGCCAGCGGCATGCCGGGCCCCAATGCCGCCCTGGCGCCGGCTGCCGCGCCCGCGCATGATAATAAGCGTACCGAAGGCGAAAAGCTTGCCAATGGTCCGCAGCTTCCTGGTGCTGGCGTTTCGCAAAGCGAAATTGACCGGCTTTTGGCGAGCTTCGATTGATGCGCCTTGCGGGTGCCTTGCTGATGATCTGGATCGCCTTGGGCGTTCCGGCTTTTGCGCAGCAGGCACCCGCTGTCGGTCTAAGGGTCGGGAGCCACCCGACCTATGGCCGGGTGGTGATGGATTGGCCCGAAGCGGTGACTTATCGGGCGGAGGAATCAGGTAATCGACTGATCCTCCGCTTTGATGCGCCGGCGCGATACGACCTTTCAGGCGCCTTGCGACTGCCCAAGAATGTTGAAAGCTTATCGGCGATTGATGGCGGGATCGTGCTGCAAGCCCCGCCCGGGACACGGTTTCGGCATTATCGGCTGGGCAATCGCGTGGTGATTGATGTGCTGGATGGGGCCGAGGCCGGCACCACCGCGCCACCGGCCGGGGCTGTATCCCCCCCGGCAATAATCGCCGCGCAGCCAAGTCCGGCCGCAGCGCCGCCGTCCACCACCGTGGCGCCACCGACGCAAGCCAGGGCAGCACCGCCCGCCACGCCAGCCGCGCGGCCGCCCCCCACGGCACCACCGCCACGAGAGGCCACACCCCAGACAAGCCCGGCTGCTACCGCATCCGCCCCGGCCCTTTCCGCGGCGGATGTTTCGCGTCCCGGGCCGGGGCCAAATGCGGGGCCCACACCCCAGCCTGCCCATGCTGGAACACCCATGCCACCCGCAGCCGCGCCGCCTGCTACACCTGCACAGGCGCAGCCTGCTCCTTTGGCGCAGCCACTGGTTGTGGTACCGCCCCGGCGCACCACGCAGGTTGGACTGCTGCCGGAAGGGCGAGCCATTTCGCTTGATCTAGGGGCAGAAGCCTCCGCCGCTGTCTTCCGCCATGGCGATTGGGTGATTGCCGTTTTTGACAAGCCCGAGGCGCTGGACCTTTCTCAATTGCAGGGCAGCGCCATTTTCCGCGGTATGGAGACACGCCAGACCGGCGATACCACCATTCTCCAATTGCGCCTTGCCGCACCCGGCACGCTCCGCCCACGGCGAGAGGGCAATGCCTGGGTGATGGAAGCCTTCCGCGACGCGGTTGAAGCCAATCGCGCACTGACCGCCATAACGCCGGAATTGGATCAGGGGCCGCCGGTAAGGCTAGTGCTGCGCGCAGCACGCCCGGGCCGCAGCGTGACTGTGCTTGATCCCGAAACCGGCAGCCCGCTTCTGGTTGGCACCCTGCGGGAAGCCGGGCAAGCGGTTGCCATTGGCCGGCGCCAGCCAGAATTCCAACTACTGCCCGCCATGCTCGGCGTCGCGGTGCTCCCCAAAGGGGACAACATCCAACTGCGCGCGCTGAATGATCGCTTCATTCTGCAAGCCTCCGGGATGGATTCTCTGCGGCTTGGCGGGGATGCGGGGCGGGAGCCACTGGCCGAGGCCGCGACGCTCAGCCGCATCATGGATTTGCCTTCAGCCAATGCCGCGACACTTTTGGAAAGGCTGCGCACAGCCTCATCCAATATCGCCGCGGCAGGGCCGCTTGGCCGTTCTGAGGCGCGGCGCGACGCGGCGGAAACGCTGCTTGCCCTTGGCATGGCGCAGGAAGCCCAGGCCATGGCCACCGTTGCTTTGCAGGAAGACCCGCGCGCCGGGGCCGATGCTCGGCTTGTGATGGTACAAGCCGCCGCTGCTCTGGTCGCGGGGCGTGAGGCCGAGGCGCGGCAGCTTGAAAACACGCAAATGCCATCAAGCGATGAAACCACGCTTTGGCGCGGTTTTCTGGCCGCTGCGCGGGGCGATCACGCTGTGGCCGGCCCTGCAATTGCTGCCAGCCTCCCGCTTTTGCTTTCTTATCCAAAGCCGCTGGCCCAGCGGCTGATCCCAATCGCCCTGGAAAGCCTTGCGGCGGCCGGTGAATTGACCGCAGCCAACCGCTTGGGTGACTCCGATCCGGACAACCCCAGCCTGCACTTTGCCCGCGGCATGATTGCCGAAGCCGATGGCCGGATCGATGATGCGCTGACAGCCTATCGTCAGGCGATCCAGGGTCGTGACCGCTTGCGACGCGCACGTGCGATCAGACGCAGCGTGGAATTGCGCTTGGCTGTGGGGCAGCTTGATGCTGCCGGCGCCACGGCCGAATTGGAAGCAGCACTCTTTGCGTGGCGCGGCGACACGGACGAGCTGAATGCTCGCATCCGCCTTGCCGAATTGCAGCGCGAAGCAGGCAATGGTCGTGCGGCTTTTGAATTGCTCCAGGAAACTCATCGCTTCTTCCCGGAGCGCGAGACTGATCTGCGCCCGCATCTGCGCGCCGCCTTTGCCGCAGCGCTGCAAAGCGCGCCCCCCTTGAACGCCGCCGCTTTCTATGATGCGCATCCGGAATTCCTACCGGAGGATGAGGCGGGCATCCGTTCCGTGCTTGCCCTGGCGGATCGGCTGGCCGCGCTTGACTTGGTTGATCGGGCTTCGGCCGTGCTGCGTGACGCGCTGGGGCGTCTGACTGATCCGGCGGCGCGCAAGCCCGTCAGCACCAAGCTTGCAGCCTTGCGCCTTTCGGAAGGCGACTCCCCAGGGGCGCTGGCCGCCTTGGATGCGGCCGCCGATGGCAGCGCCGAGGAGCTTGAACGCACCATTCTGCGCGGGCGCGCCCTTGCGCGCGCAGGAAATCGTCGCGTCGCCGAAGGAGTGCTTTCCGAACTTGGGAATGATGGGGCAGAGGCGCTCGCGGAAATTCGCGCCGAGGTACAGGATTGGGCAGGCGCTGCCTCAGCCATGCTTCAACATATTGACGCCAAGATTCCGCCCGCGCCTGCGCCGCTCAGCCCAGCGATGCGGCGTGATTTGGCGCGCGCGGCGGCCTATGCGGCGATGGGCAATGACACCAACGCGCTGGCGCAACTTCGCGATAACTATGGCGCACGGATGCAGGGTGGGCCGCTGGCGGAAGCCTTCACGCTGCTGACGGGCGAATCGCTGCGCGGCGTGCAGGATTTGCCGCGGCTGCAACGCGAAATCACCCAATTACGCCTGCTGCCGCAAAGATTGGGCGGGTTGAACACTACCGCGCCGCCGCGGCGGTAAAGTTTTTTGCCGATAGGGCTACTAGCCAGAAATTTCATAATCGAAATTGCGGTTTTCCCTTGCATATCCTTCCCGCTTGCCCCATATGCCCGCGCTGTTGACCTGATCAGATATTCTGATCGCCCTGGTCATCTGCTGGCTGGAAGGAGCCCTGCTATGGAAGCTCTCGTCCAACCGGGGATGGTCTCGGATTTGCCGAGCGACACCCGGAATATTGACGATGACATCTCGGCCCATGCCGAGAAGGATTATTTCGTTCAGCGTGACGGTGTGCGCTACGCCGGGACGCATCTGATCGTGGATCTTTGGGGGGCGACCAATCTGGATGACCCCAGCCATATAGATGCGGTGTTGCGTGAAGGCGCGCTCGCCACTGGGGCGACGATCCTGCATGGGCATTTCCATCATTTCTCGCCTAATGGTGGGGTATCCGGCGTGCTGGTGCTGGCGGAAAGCCATGTGTCCATCCACACTTGGCCGGAACGCGATTACGCCGCGCTCGATATTTTCGTCTGCGGCGAATGCGATCCCTATAAGGCGATCCCGGCGCTCAAGCGCGGCTTCCTGCCGGAACGCGTACAGCTTGCCGAACATAAGCGCGGCCTAATCGGCTGAGCCCATTTCGATATCGTTTTGATGGGGCCGGGTGGCAACGCCCGGCCCTTCTTCATGAATGAGGTGCCGCCATGGCGACCGATAGCTGGATCAATGAAACCCTTTACGCCGCCTGGGGCCAACGCTTCCGTGTGAAGCGCGAATTGGCGCGGGTGCAATCGGATTTTCAGGACATTGTCGTCTTTGAAAGCGAAACCCATGGCCGGGTGATGCTGCTGGATGGCGTAGTGCAGATCACCGAAGGCGATGAATTCGTCTATCAGGAAATGATCACCCATGTGCCCATCCTGGCCCATGGCGCGGCCAAGCGCGTACTGATCATCGGCGCGGGCGATGGCGGCGTTCTCAAGCGCGTGCTTCAGCATCGCGGCGTCGAAAAAGCCGTGATGGTGGAAATTGATGGCGAAGTGGTGCGGCTTGCCAAGGAATTCCTGCCGACCATCGGTGGCAATGCCTGGAATGATCCGCGCGCCGCGGTGATCATTGGCGATGGCATTGATTATGTGCGTGCCGCGCCCGCCGAAAGCTTTGATGTGATCATCGTGGACAGCACCGACCCGATCGGCGTTGGTGAGGCACTTTTCACCGATGAATTCTACGCCAATGCGGCGCGCATCCTCTCGCCGCGCGGCTTGATCGTCAATCAATGCGGTGTGCCCTTCATGCAAGCCGATGAATTGCACGAAACATCGCGCCGTCGCGCGAAATCCTTCCCGGATAATTGGGCCTATCTGGCCGCGGTGCCGACCTATGTTGGTGGCTTCATGACGCTGGGCTGGGCGGCAAAGGATGCGTCGTGCCGCGCGGTCGCCACTGATGAAATTCGCCACCGAGCGGAAGCTTCCGGTATCCTTGGCACCACGCGCTATTGGACTCCGGAAATGCACACCGGCGCCTTCAACCTTCCGCCCTATATCGCGGAAAATCTTCCCGGCGCCTAAATGTTGCGGGGCTTCAACTCAAGTTGAAGCCTTGCACCAGGCTGCCTGAAACGAGGCGCCAGCCATCCACGAGCACGAAAAAGATCAGCTTGAAGGGCAGCGCCACGACGGATGGCGGCAGCATCATCATACCAAGCGACATCAGAATGCTCGCGATCACCATATCAATGACCAGGAAGGGCAGGAAAAGCAGGAAGCCGATTTCAAAGGCGCGCTTCAATTCACCCACGATGAAGGCAGGGATCAGAGCGCGCCAGGGAGTCTCAGCCGGATTCGTGACTGCCTGTATGCCCCCCATATCCATGAAGAGCACCAGATCATCTTCGCGAATATTGGCCACCATGAAAAGGCGAAAGGGTTGTGCCGCCGTTTCCAGCCCGGCCAATTCGGAAATCCGCCCCTCGGTCATCGGTACAATGCCCTGCGTCCAAGATGCCTCAAACACCGGTTGCATGACGAAGAAGGTGAGGAACAGCGCAAGCCCGATCAGCACCGGATTGGGCGGAATGCCAGGCGCGCCGATGGCGCTTCGCAGCAATGACAGCACTATGATTATGCGTGCGAAGGCGGTCGCCATCACCAGCAGGGAAGGTGCCAGGGAAAGCAGACCAATCAGTGCGGTCAACTGCACCAGCCGCGCCGTGGCCCCCGGCTGTCCTGTCTGACCAAGGTCAATTGAAACACTCTGGGCCAAAGCCACGCCGACAGGCAGCGCCAGTAAAGCAAGGCCGCCAAGGACCCAAAAAACTATTCTACGACTCATGGCTGGGGCGGTTCCTCGTTTTTGGACGGCAGCCAGCCCAGGCATAGATCCTGTGGCCCGCCGGTCAGCAATAGCACTTCTCGCCCATCACAGCGCAGGATGATCAGGCGCCGGCGCGCATCCAGCGCCAGCACTTCTTGCAATTTCAGGCGCTGCCCGCCTGTCTGAGGGGCCAGGCCCGTGGCGCGCAGCAACCGCGCCAGCAGCAATATCAGCCCCAGGACGAAAATCAGCGCGACCCCGGCAGTGAGCCAATTGGCAAGGCTAAGGGTCATGGCCGATCCCCTACATTATTTGGCCGTGGCAGGGCTCGTGGCAGGGCTGCCTGTAAGCTTTCGACCTGCGCAAGCAAGACTACCAGATTGCGCCGCAGCGCCGGGGCCATGGCCGGGGGTGCGGCCTCAGCCGCGGCACAAAGCCGGGCAATTTCGGCATCCAGTCCGGTAAGATCGAGCGTACAACCCTCGGCAAGACTTGCCTCCGCCTGGGTCAGGCTTTCCCCCATGGCCTTAATGGCAGCAAGAACCGCCATCCCATGGCGGCTCGCTTCCGCGCCCGCGCTATGTTCTAAATCCGTGTTCATTGGGCTATCCAACAGGTTCGGTGGAAAAAAACCATTAGAAAATGTTGTAACAAGACGCTTTTTAACGCATTTTGGCCCGCAACGTGCAAGGATAGGTTCATGGACCCGACCAAAACCGGACTGATTGCCCTTGCCGAACAGCGGTTGCGCTGGACGGAAGCGCGCCAACGCGTACTAGCGCAGAATATCTCCAATGCGGATACGCCCAATTACCGGCCTTCCGATATGCAGCCCTTCGCCAAGGTGCTGTCCGGCAAGCTCACGGAAAAGCAGATGGTGGCAACCAATGCCAATCATTTGCATGGCTCGCGGCAGCAGGATGGCCGCACGCTCAAGGAACGTATCTCCGCCAATCGTGACCCAAGCGGAAATGCCGTGTCCCTTGAACGCGAAGCGCTGCGCGTTGCCGATACCGATTCTGCCCATGCCACCGCGCTTTCAGTGCGTCGGCGCTACATGAGCATGTTCATGACCGCCCTTGGGCGGAACCAGTCTTAAGAAGGGCGCTGAGCCATGGAACTTGATCGCGCAATGCGCATTGCGGCGGCTGGGATGGATGTGCAGACCTCTCGGTTGCGCGTGGTGGCGGAAAACTTGGCCAATCGCGACACCACGTCGGAAGTGGCGGGAGGAGACCCGTTTCGCCGCAAGAACGTGACCTTTGCCAATCGCTTTGACCGTGCGCTGGGGGCCAATACCATCCGGGTCGCCCGCGTTGGCACAACCAAGGGCGAATTTCCCACGCGTCATGATCCGAACCATCCGGCCGCCAATGCCCAGGGCTATGTGAAGACGCCGAATGTGAATTCCACCATCGAAACGATGGATATGCGCGAAGCCCAGCGCAGCTACAGCGCCAATCTTTCGGTGCTGGAAGTCAGCCGCGGCATGTTGACCCGCACTATTGAGGCGATGCGCTAATGTCCCTACCCCTGACCCCCGGCGGCGCTGCCGCCGCCTATCGTGCCAATATGGCGGCACCTTCCGCAGCCCCCGCTGCCCTCGGCGGCGGTGAGACCGGCAGCTTTGGTGACGCGCTGTCGCGCGCCGTGCAGAATGCGGTCTCCACCAGCCGTGAAGCCGAAACCGCTTCAGCGCGTGGCCTGATGGGCGAGGGTAGCGTGACCGATCTGGTGGTCGCCGTAGGGCGCGCTGAACTTACCTTGCAAACCGCAGTCGCAGTGCGTGATCGCGTGGTCGCGGCCTATCAGGAAGTGATGCGCATGCCGATCTGACGCCTGGTTTGGCGTTACGCATGGGCAAGGAAAGGCAGGGCGATGGGCGGCATCGCTGAAGCAAGCAGGGAAGCGCTTTGGGTTACTCTGCAGATCGGTGGGCCGCTGCTGGTGCTGCTGCTGATTGTTGGCCTTGTGGTGGCTGTGTTCCAGGCGCTGACCCAAGTGAATGAGGCAAGCCTTTCCTTCCTGCCGAAAATGGCTGCTCTCGCCATCGCGCTTATTGTGCTGACGCCCTTCTTTACCGGCGTGCTGCGCGGCTATGCCCAAAGCCTGTTCGACATGATCATCCAAGTCGGATCAAGGCCCTAGCGGTGCGATTCATGTTGACCTTCCCCGCCGCCGGGATGCCCCCGCGCACCACTAGCCATATGTTTGGTGGGCCGATTCACGCTGCTGTCGGTTCCAGACAGCAGCGATCGGACCATATGTTTGGTGGGCCGATTCACGCTGCTGTCGGTTCCAGACAGCAGCGATCGGACCACTGGCCATGACCGAAGCAGAATGGCTCGCAGCACTCCCGGATATGGTGTTTCGCGCTGTGCTGCTGCTGGCGCGCATCGGTGCGGTGGTCATGCTGATGCCAGGGCTTGGCGAACAGGAAGTGCCCAGCAATTATCGCCTGGGTTTGGGCTTTGCGCTAGTTATGGTGCTCTACCCCGTGCTGTCACCATCCCTACCGGTGGCGCCCGATGCCGTTGGTGAAATGCTGCGCCTGGTCCTGATAGAAATCGTGATCGGTATTTGGTATGGCGCGCTCACCCGGCTGGTCACCCTGGCCATGACGATGGCGGGACAGCTTTTCGCCCTGCTGCTTGGGCTTTCGCAAATGCTGGCCCCCGATCCAGGCTTGGGCGGACAAAGCGCCGTGACCGGGCGCTTCTTTGGGTTGCTTTCCGTGGTCCTGATGATGAGCAGCGGGCTCTATGCGTTGCCACTGCGGGCCTTGGCAGAAAGCTATGCCGTATTGCCGGTGGGTGAAGGTTTTCTGGCCGGGCCAGGCGCTGAGGCTATAGCCGCGGCGGTTGGGCAAAGCTTCATCCTGGCGCTGCAACTCATGGCGCCCTTCCTGCTTCTGTCCGTTGTGCTGAATGTCGCTTTCGGCCTGCTTGCGCGTATCGCGCCGCAGGTACAGATTTATTTCCTGGTGGTGCCTGGGCAGATTTTATTGGGCCTTGTGCTGCTTGGGCTATTGCTGCCCGCCATGCTCGGGCTTTATTCAAGCATCGCACGCGAGACTTTCCTCACCCTGCCAGGAGTACGTTGATCCATGTCGGGCACCGGTGGTGGCGAGGAAGGCGGCCAGGACAAGACAGAAGAAGCGACGGCCCGACGCATTCAAAAAGCGCGGGAGGAAGGTCAGATCGTCATGTCCCGCGAAGTGGTTGGCTTCGTGGTGCTTGGTGCGGCGATGATCGGGATGGTTTTCGGTCTGCCACCGCTTGGTCATGAATTGATGCGCGGCATGCGCGGTGTGCTGGAAAACGCGCATCAACTCCAAACTGGCCTGGTCGCAACTGAAATGCTGCGCCTTGGCCTGCTTGCCGTATTGCCCGTAAGCTTGCTTGGCATGGTGGGCGCCATTTCCGGTACTATGCTGCAAAGTCGCGGACTTGTTTCGGCCAAAGGGCTCAAGCCGCAATTCTCGCGGATCAATCCTGGCTCTGGCATCAAGCGCCTGATTGGGCCCGAAGGGGCCATCGAATTCCTGCGCACGCTGATCAAGCTGACGGTGGTCGGCGCTGCGCTCTGGTGGGCGCTTGGTGACCCGCGTGAATTACGCGCGGCACTCTCGCTCGGGCCTGGTGATCTGCTGCGGATGATGGTGCGCGCGGCGATGGATTTTTTCATCGCGGCCCTGGTCGCCTTTGCCGGCATCGCGGTGCTGGATTACCTGGTGGTTCGCTTTCGGCACTTGCACCGCTTGCGCATGACGCGTCAGGAATTGCGGGAAGAAATGAAGGAAACCGATGGGGACCCGATCATCAAGGGCCGCATCCGTAACCTGCGCATGGCGCGTGCGCGGCGGCGCATGATGGCAGCGGTGCCCAAGGCGGCGGTGGTGTTGACGAACCCAACCCATTACGCGGTAGCCCTCGCCTATGATGAGAATTCACAAGCCGCACCCAAAATTGTAGCGAAGGGAGCCGAGGCAGTGGCGGCACGCATCCGTGCGCTGGCCGAAGAATCCGGAGTGCCTTTGGTATCCAGTCCGCCTTTGGCGCGGGCATTGTTCAAGCTGGAACTGGACACCGAAATCCCGGCCGAACATTATCAGGCTGTCGCGGAAATCATCGCCTATGTCTGGCGGTTGAGGGGCCGCACGGGAGCAGCGGCGTGACCAGGCATGCCGAAGCAGCAGCGGATTCCTTCCGTAGGCTTTTCGAATCCGAGGAAGAAGCCGGCCTTGCCGTATTGGATTCGGAAGGGCGTATTCGGGCGGCAAGTGCCGTGCTGGAAAGACTTTGCGCCAATGGCCCGGCGCCGGGACCGGGGCGCGACCCCGCACTACTTTTCGCGGCTGCCAGCCAGGATGCGGTGCGCCAAATTATCACTGTGGCCCTGGCAGGCCCCCCTGCCCCGCCGGCGGTGGAAGCACAGCTCGCCACGTCGGATCATGCCCCCGATGCGGCGGTGGAGGTGCATTGCCGCCCCCTGCGTGGGGAGCCAGGGGCCCTTTTGCGGGTGCTGGATATCACCGCGCGGCGCCGCCGGCAGGCGCAGTTGGAAGAAGCAGCGCGGCTAGAAGCTGTGGGCCGGCTTGCCGGCGGTGTCGCGCATGATTTCAACAATCTGCTGGCGGCCGTGGGTGCGGCAGCGGAAACCGCGCTGGCGCGTGGGCAGGATACCGCAACTGCCGAGGATTTGCGCCAGATATTGGATAGCGCCGGGCGCGGTGCCCGGCTGGTGCGCCAGCTTTTGGCCTTTGCGAGCCGCCAGGCAGTGCAACCACGCGTGGTCGCACTCGATCGCGCGGTGGATGGCATGGCGCCGCTGCTCGCGCGGCTTTTGGGCCGGCGCATTCCGATCACGCTTGATCTTGCCCGGCCTGGCCCCTGCGCGCGGGTTGACCCGAGCCATATTGACCAGGCGCTGATGAACCTGGCGGTGAATGCACGCGATGCCATGCCGCAGGGCGGCAAGCTGCATATCTCCGTTAAAAGCCGCGACCTTGAGGCGCCAGAACCGGCACAAGGCGGCACCATCGCGCCTGGTGCCTGGGTTGTCTTGGAAGTTCAGGATGAGGGTGCGGGCATGGAGCCGGAGCTGATCTCGCGCATCTTTGAGCCCTTCTACACCACCAAGCGCGATGGCGGCGGCACGGGGCTTGGGCTTTCGACCGTACTTGGCATTCTCAGACAATCGGGCGGGCATGTATCGGTACGCTCACGCCCCGGAGAGGGTAGTCGGTTTCGCCTATGGTTTCCGCGCGTTGCGGCGGAGCCCGATAATGCGGTGGCGCATACACCGGGCGTTCATGCCATCGGCGCCGGGCGGCGGCTTCTGCTGGTGGAGGATGAAGCGCCGCTGCACCGGCTTCTGACCCGCGCATTGACCACCGCTGGCTATGAAGTGACGGCGGTGGAAGATGGGGAGGCAGCGCTTGGTGCCATTACCGCCGGGCTCAAGCCCGATCTGGTGATTTCAGATGTCGCCATGCCGGGCAGCATTGATGGCCTGACGCTCGCGCGTCGCCTGCGGAAGACACATCCTGACCTGCCCATTGTGCTGATGTCAGGCTATGCTGAAGGCACGCTGAGCGGCGAGGTCGTGACCGAGAATTTCTATTTTCTGCAAAAGCCCTTCCGCATTTCCGAAATGCTGTCGCAGATCGCGGGTGCGCTCACGCGTGGCTGATTGTGGTGGTTGGCGCATGTCCCGCGCCGCCAAGTTTTCCACTTGGCTTGAAGATGTTCCAATCTACCCCAAGGATTGCGCGATGGCTTCAATATCCGAAGCCGCCGCGGCGCTCGGGTGGCGTGTCAGCAACGGCACCTGATGGCGGATGGCGTCCCGCACCTTGATGTCGCGCCGTACAATGCCTGCCAAGGGAATTTCGCGCTTGAGAAAAGCGCCAGCCGCACGACGGAGCGCTTCATAGGTGCGCTGCCCGCTGGTGCGGTCATCCGCCATATTCACCACAATCCGCGAAACACCGTTGGGATTATCCATCCCATGCAGTTTCAGCACCGCATAGGCATCGGTCAGGCTGGTCGGTTCTTCGGTCGCCACCACCAGTAGCAAATCCGCCGCCGCCGCAATGCGCCGCTGCGCCATATCAAGCCCGGCGCCCAGATCAACCACCACATCCTGCCACTGCCGCCTTGCGGCCCCAAGCGCCGCCAGAAAAGCATCAAGCGCAGCTGGGCTGAGGGAGGCGAGCGCACCCGAACCCGAACGCCCCGCCAGCACATCAAAGCCGGCATCCGGGATGCGCGTTGCCGCCTCAACCGCTGTCATGGTGCCGGAGAGCACGGCCGAGAGGTCACGTTCCGGCTGAATGCCAAGCTGCACATCAATATTCGCAAGCCCAAGATCAGCATCCGCCAACAGCACGAGCCGCCCCTTGCGCGCCAGCGCCTGAGCAAGGCTGATCGAAAACCATGTCTTGCCAACGCCGCCTTTGCCGGAGGCTACCACGATCATGCGTCCGGTTTGGGACGAGAAACTCCCGCTCGACATCAAGGGTTTTCCTTATCGGGCCTTGCGGCCCCACTTTGCGCAGAACCGCGCTGAGCAGACCCATGCTGAGCAGACCCATGCTGAGCAGACCCATGCTGAGCAGACCCATGCTGAGCAGAGGATAGCAAGCGTGATGCCAGCCCTTCCGGGGTAAGCGTTTCAAGCCCATCGGCGACTTCCGGGCCGATACCCGCTTCGGTCAGTCTAAGCGGCCCCGCGGCGGCGGCCATCAATACGCCCCCCAGGCGCCGTGCGGCATCCAGCCTGGTTGGCAGCAAATGCTGCGCGCCAAGGGCGGCGAAAGCGCGCGCCAGATCGGCAGCTTCTGCCGGATCAAGCCCAGCCGGCAGCACCAAGATCATATCGGCCCCGGCCTGCACCGCCAATTGGCGTAATTGCCGCGCCTGGTCATGATTGAAGGGATCGCAGCCAGCGGTATCAATCACCACGGGCTGGCCGGGGCTGCGATGCGCCAACGCCTTGGCGAGCATGGCAGGCGTAGGGGCGACCGCAAGCGTGACGCCCAAAACCCGCGTGAAGGCGGCAAGCTGTTCGACAGCACCGGCACGTTGGCCATCCGTGGTGATAACCAGCGGAGGTGTACCGCCCAGCACCATGCGCGCGGTGAGCTTGGCGGTCGTGAGCGTTTTTCCTGCGCCGGGCGAGCCGGCCAGCAGCAAGGGGCGGTCCCGACCCAAGGGCAGCGCGGTGAAGGCTAAGGCCTCGGCCAGGCTTTCCGACAAGGGGCCCTTGACCAAAGCCTGATATAGGCTCGCCGGAATATTGTGGAAATCGAGCGGCCCGGGCGCCGCAAACGGCGCAGCGCTGGTGAGCGGCTGAATCAGGATCAGTTCATCAGGCTCGAGTGCTGCGGTGATTTCCACCCCATTGCGTGTGCGGCGTTGTTCCAGGATGATGGCATCAACGCCGAGTTCCGCGCGGATCTGCGCCATGGCTTCGGCCATATTCGCGCCGTGAAAAACCTTGAGCCGCATTCTTCAGCAGCCCCTTCGCGCGGCAGGCAAGTTAGGCGGGGTTTGCGACACCTAAAGCGACCCAACAGTACGAATGCGCGCGCGCGGATGGATTTCGGTATGCGCCAGCACCGGGGTTGAAGGGCGGAAGCGTTCCACGATGGCCCGCACATGGGCGCGAATGGCCCCCGAACAAACCAATACAGGCTGTTCGCCCATGGCATTGGCCTTGTCGAAGGCATCCCTCAGCTTTTGCATGAAATCCGAAAGCTTGGACGGCGCCATGGCGAGCTGCCGATCGTCAGCCGGGCCAATCAGCGCTTCGGCAAAGGCCACTTCCCAATCGGCCGAGAGCGTGATCATGGGCACATAGCCCTCAGGCCCGCGCGCAGCATCAGAAAGTTGCCGCGCCAGGCGCTGGCGCACGATTGCCAGGATGGAGGCAACGGTCCGCGCGCCGGCAGCATTGGATTCCTGGATGCCTTCCAGGATGGTGGGCAGATCGCGAATGGAAACGCGCTCTGCAAGGAGGCTTTGCAAAATACGCTGAATACCGCCAACACCAATCGGCTGCGGCACCAGATCTGTCACCAGCTTCTTCTGTTCCGCCGGCAAGTCATCCAGCAATTTCTGCGTCTCAGCGAAGGAGAGCAGCTCCGCCATATATTCTCGTACGATTTCGGTAATGTGCGTCGCCACCACCCCGGCGCAATCAACAACGGTGCAGCCACGCGCCAGCGCTTCCTCACGCCGTGATTCATCCACCCAAAGGGCAGGTAGACCAAAGGTTGGTTCGGTACAGCGTTCGCCCGGCATATCGGGCAGGCCGCCGGATGGATCAATCGCCAGCAGCATGGGGTGGCGCAATTGACCTTTTCCCGCCTCAATCTCCTTGACCTTGATGACATAGGTATCGGAAGGCAAGGCTAGGTTATCTTGGATACGCACAGATGGCAGCACGAAGCCCATTTCCTGCGCGATGCTGCGCCGCAGCCCCTTGATCTGTTCCGTGAGCCGCGGTGCATCGCCTGCCGCCAATGAGAGCAGCCCATAGCCGAGTTCTAGCCGCAGCAAATCCATCTTGAGCGTTTCGCTGATCGGCAAATCGGCTTCTGGCGTTGGCAGGGGCGGTGCGCGCGCTGCGATTTCGCGTTGTTGCTGCGCCTGCGTGAGCCGCCATGCCGCATAGCCAGCCACGCCCGCCAAGGCAAAAAAGGGAATAAGGGGCATGCCCGGCATCAGCGCCATGATGGCCGAAGCGCCCGCGGCGATGGCGAGCGGCTTTGGGCTTGAGGCCAATTGCTCCATCAGCGCCTGATCAGCCGTACCTTCGGTGCTGCCCTTGGTGACAACGATACCAGCCGCCACTGAAACCAGCAGAGCCGGGATTTGCGTGACCAGCCCATCACCCACCGTCAGCATCGAGAAATTGGTAATAGCATCGCCAAAGCTCATGCCATGCCGGCCAATGCCAATAGCTATGCCGCCAATCAAATTGATGGCGGTGATGATCAGTCCCGCAATGGCATCACCGCGCACGAATTTCGCGGCACCATCCATGGAGCCATAAAAGCCGGTTTCCGCTTCCAATTCCTTGCGCCGCGCGCGGGCCTGATTTTCGTCAATCAACCCAGCCGAAAGATCGGCATCAATAGCCATCTGCTTGCCGGGCATGGCATCCAAGCTGAAGCGCGCCGCGACTTCAGCGATGCGCCCGCTGCCCTTCGTGATAACAACAAAATTCACGATCAGCAGAATGAAGAAGACGATTAGCCCCACCACCACATCGCCACCCATGAGAAAGCCACCGAAGGCGGAAATCACATGGCCGGCGGATTCCGGCCCCTCATGCCCATGGGTCAGAATGATGCGCGTGGTCGCCACATTCAGCGAAAGCCGCAAAAGCGTTGACAGCAGCAGCAATGTCGGGAAGGACGTGAAATCAAGCGGGCGCCGCAGAAACAGCGAAGTCATCAACACCAGTATCGATAGCGTGATGGAAATCGCCAACCCCAGGTCAAGCAGCAGCACGGGTAGCGGGACGACAAGAACAACAAGCAATAGCGCGACGCCGAGCGCCAGCGACACGTCATTCCCGGGCTGAACCCGGCGTAACCAGGATGGAACGAGTGTTTCCGACACGCGCGTCAGTCAGCCACGGCCGTTGCCGGCATCTGCCCTGGAATGGGCGGCACCGAAACACCTGCGGCACGGTATTCATGAAGCTTGTTGCGCAGGGTTCGGATGGAAATGCCGAGCATTTCCGCCGCACGCGTCCGATTGCCAAGGCAGTGAGAGAGGGTTTCCAGGATCAATTCCCGCTCCACCTCCTCCATCCGGCGCCCGACCATACCGGAAGCACTGCGCGGTGCGGCAGCCGGCACGGCAGCTGGCGCCTGCGGCATCGGGGGGGATGCCGTCTCAGGCATGGCCGCCGTGATCGGCGCGGCCATGGCAGCCACCGATGCAGGCGTCATCAATTCAATGGCATCGGGGCCAATCGTGCTGCCTTCGGCCAAAAGTACGGCACGATGAATGGCATTTTCCAATTCGCGCACATTTCCGGGCCAGGGATGGTGCAACAGCATGGCTTCAGCTTCATGCGTCAGCAGGCGATGGGGCAAGCCATTGGCCTGGGCATAGCGTTCGGCGAAATAGCGCGCGAGAGGCAGGATATCAGCCAGCCTTTCACGCAGCGCTGGAATGCGGAGCCGTACCACAGCAAGGCGGAAATAAAGGTCTTCGCGGAAACGCCCATTGGCAACTTCCACCTGAAGATCACGATGCGTTGCGGCCAGAATGCGCACATCAATCCGAATGGGTGCGGCACTGCCGAGCCGATCTATTTCACGTTCCTGGATGGCGCGCAGGATCTTGGCCTGGAGCCGCGGGTCCATTTCGCCAATTTCATCAAGCAGCAGCGTACCACCATTCGCCTGTTCGAATTTACCCTTGCGCGCGGCGACGGCGCCGGAAAAGGCCCCCTTCTCATGGCCGAATAATTCGCTTTCAAGAAGCGCTTCGGGCAGTGCAGCACAATTCAGCGCGACAAAGGGGCCATTGGCGCGGCGCGATGCGGCGTGCATATGCCGCGCCAGCACTTCCTTGCCCGTACCGCTCTCGCCAGTGATCAGCACGGAAGCATCTGCACGCGCGATCTGCGTGGCGCGATCCAGCAACGACACCATGGATGGGTCCTGGACCACGGGCTTATCCGCCTCACCAGCTACGGTCAGCAGCATGGCTGCGATAAGCTCCGCATCAGGCGGAAGTGGCAGGAATTCCTTGGCCCCGGCGCGAATGGCGCGCACTGCCGCATCGGCATCAGTGGTTCGGCCACAGGCAATGACCGGGCAGGCAATACGTTCTTCCGCCAGGCAGGCAATCAGCCAACCCACATCATGCGTCACATCGCAAAGCACCAGGTCAGCCCCTTCCGCCCGTAAACGGGCAAGTCCGGCGGCAGCACCTTCGGCGACGGTCAGGCGCGCACCACGCGCCACGGCAATGCGCGCGGCCTGCCCGAGTTCGGCTTCGAGTGAGCCGATGATCAGGACACGCGCCATTTCAGCTACCGCGATCCGACTTCACGATTTCTGTCATGGTGATACCTAGGCGATTATCATCCACCATCACCACTTCGCCGCGCGCGACAAGGCGATTATTCACGTAGATGTCCACTGCCTCACCCAGGCGGCGATCAAGTTCAACCACTGCACCGCGACCAAGCTTCAGCAATTGGCTGACCTGCATGGTGGCGCGGCCGAGCACCGCGCTGATCTGCACCGGGATGTCATAAACAGCATCCAGATCCCGCATGGTGCCGGTTTGGCTTTGCGGGCGCTGATCCTGCGCTGGCGCTGCCATGGCTTCGAAATTATCCGATCCACTCATATCATTTTGTCCTAAAGCTTTGGGTTTTCCGAAGGCTGGCCAGTTTCAGATGAGAGGCCAGCGCCGGATCACCGCTTTTGAATTTCGGGTTGCAGGTCAAGGCCCGCGGCGCTGAGCGCCCCGGCAATCGCAAGGCGTCGGTTCGCAAGATCGAATTCGGCGCCGCCGCCCTGCCAGGTGGCACGCGCATCACCTGGGGCAAGGGCTGCATCCGGCACCAGCGTGAAGGCAAGATCGCCAACCAAGGCGCGCACATCCTCGATCAGGCCGGGCGCAATATGTAGATTCGCCTCGGGCAAAAAGCCGAGCGCCGGGCGCAGCCTTTCGGCGAAATCCGCGACCAGGGCGGCACTTTGCTGGGCGGCAAGCCCCGGCAACGCCGCATCCAGCATGGCCAGCGCCACGCGCGCCACCCCCCTGCTGGCTTCGGTGGCAATATCGGCTGAAGCTTGCTGGCTGGCGGCGAGGCATTTGGCGATTTGCGCCAGGCTATCCGCAGCGCGATGAGCCGCTTCCTGGGTCATGGAGGCACGGCCGGCGGCGAAGCCATCTTCCCGCGCGGACGCCGCCACAGCGCGCAGCGTTTCCTCCATGGGATCGGGTTCGGGTGGCGGCGGGGGCATCCGGGCAGCCTCTGCCCGGGCCGCATCCAGTGCTTTAATCAGCGATGTGGGCGCAAATTCACGTTTGGGTCCAAGTCGCACGCCCGGGGTGAAGCCCTCCGACATCAATACACCATCTCGTCCTCACGCCCTTCCTGCAGAACGATCTGGCCCTGTGCGGCCAAGTCCTTTGCCATCACCACGACGGCGGCCTGTGCCTCATCCACTTCGCGCAAGCGCACGGGACCAAGACCAGCAAGGTCTTCCTTGAACATTTTGCCGGCACGTTCGCTCATGTTCTTGAGGAAGAGATCACGCAGGTTTTCCGATGCGCCCTTGAGAGCGAGGATCAGCTGTTCCTTCGGTACGTTGCGCAGCAGTACCTGTACGCCTTGGCCATCCAGACGCACCAGATCATCGAAGGTGAACATGAGCGAACGGATGCGTTCCGCGGCGTCACGGTTGCGTTCTTCGAGGGCGGCCAGAATGCGGCTTTCGGATTGGCGGTCCAGATTATTGAAGATTTCGGCCATCATCTCATGCGCGTCACGGCGTTGAGCGCGCGCCAGATTGGACATGAATTCGGCTTTCAGCGTTTTCTCAACACCGTCCAGCGCTTCCTTTTGAACGCTTTCCATCCGCAGCATGCGCATGACCACTTCCATGGCGAAGCTTTCGGGCAGCATGGAAAGAACCCGCGCCGCATGTTCGGCCTTCACCTTGGTCAGCACAACCGCTACCGTCTGCGGGTATTCGTTCTTGAGGTAATTCGCCAGAACCGCCTCATTCACATTACCAAGCTTGTCCCACATGGTCCGTCCGGCAGGACCACGGATTTCTTCCATGATTTGCGAAACGCGTTCGCGCGGCAGCGTGCGCAGCAGCATGCGTTCCGTCGTTTCCCATGTGCCGACAAGATTGCCGGTCTGGCCTATGGTTTCGGTGAATTCGCGCGCCAGCTCCTCAACCGTGGAAGCCGAAACCGTGCCAAGGCTGGCCATGGCCTGAGAGATATCGCGGATTTCATCCTCATGCATCATGGCGAAGAGCTTGGAGGCATGCTCCTCACCCACCGCCAGCATGAAGGTCGCGGCCTTTTGCGGGCCGCTCATTTTGCCGCTCATGCCGGTTCCTCGGGTGGGGCTATCCAGCGCCTGATGACGTTGAGCGATTGATCGGGGTTACCTTCCACCAATTGCTGAAGCTGATTGATCGACGAAGCCCGCATCTGACCCTGCACCATGGCCAGGGTAACCATGGCGTCCTGTTCAGCGCTACTAGCACCAGTCACCGCGGGTAAGCCGCCGCCAGCCCCGGCAAGTGTTGCACCACCCCCCGCCCCGGCAAGCGCGCCACCAGGTGCCGGCTTGGCCAGCGTCACCAAACGCCGCACCGCTGGCCGCCCAAGCAACAGAATGGCAATCAGCGCAACCAGGGCAAAAAGCGCACTTTCCACAATGCGCGCCACTGAGGAGGAGGTGAACGCAATATCAAAGAAGCCGCGTTCGCCACTATCTACAGGCAAGGGCGGTTCGGCGAAACGCATCGCCACCACTTCCACCTTATCGCCCCGGCGTTCGTCGAAACCAACGGAGCTCCGCACCAATGTCGCGATCCGCGCCAATTCCTCAGCCGAGCGTTCACGATATTGTGGCGCCCCACTGGCCTGTGGTTCCCAAACGCCATCCACCAGCACACCGATACTGATGCGCCGGACCATAGGCTGATCACGCGTTGTGCTGCGCGTGGTGCGGCCGATTTCGAAATTTGTGGTTTCTTCCTGGCGGCTTTCCTGTGTACTGCCGGGGGTGCTTTCATTGCCAGGCAGGTTGTTCTGCACCGTTGTCGGCGCAGGTTCTGAACCGCGTGAGCTTTCCTGCACGCTCTGCTGGCTGCGCGCCACTTGATTATCGGGGTCGAAGCGTTCTTCCGTAATCTGGACGCGGTCAAAATCCATATCCAAAGAGGCTTCGGCCCGCACCCGCCCGGGACCAAGGCTGCGTTCCAACATTTCCTCAACCGAACGCGCCAAACGCAGTTCCTGGCTACGCCGAATTTCATCTTGCGATGCCGCCGCCGCTGGGCCGGATAATGCCTGACCGCCGCGTGCCAGAAGCGCCCCGCGCGAATCAACAATGGAGACATTCTGTGGCCGCAGCCCAGGGACACCAGTGGAGACCAAATGCAGCACGGCCTGGATCGCTTCCCGATCAAGACGCTGCGCGCCCTGCATGGTCAACATCACGGAAGCCTGAGCATCGCCACGTTCACGCGAAAAAGCTTCACGTCGCGGCAGCACCAGATGCACACGCGCCGTGCGCACCCCGGATAGGGACGCAATGCTGCGCGCCAATTCGCCTTCCATGGCGCGCACACGATTCATGTCCTGTTGGAAGGGTGTGGTTGTCAGACTTTCATTGCGATCAAAAATTTCGTAGCCAACGTTACCGCCCGCTGGCAGACCTTCACGCGCAAGCGAAAGCCGCACCCGCCCCACCTGATCATCCGGCACCATGATCCGGGTGCCATTACCTTCGATGCGATACGGAACCTTGGCGCGGTCAAGCGCTGCGATCACCTGCCCGGCATCACGCTGTTCCAAATCGGCATAAAGAAGACCCATGACGGGCTGACTGGCGCGAAGCACAAGCCAGACCATTAACCCCAGCACCAGCATAGCCGTGCCGACCAAGGCCCCTAAGCGCCACATCCCCAAGGCGCGCAATTGAGCGACGAAATTCCCCATCACCCCCAACCCTATCCCCCAAGCGTTCCCTGAGTCGCAGACTCGTCTGGGGAACCACTATATAACACGAACGGCAAAAATTTCCTCAAGAGAAAGCACGACCAAGAAGATTTATCAAAAAAAAAATTTCACGTCTATTTTTTAATACGAAAAGATAATCTGTCAACACGCCAAGGGCGGCAAAAAAATTCGCGCAGCTTCCACCAAGGGTTGCACAGGCTTTGTCGGGACCTTCTTGTGAAGTTCGATAGGCTGGCGCATCGCTGCGTCACCTTGGCCCTGGCTGCGAACCAGGGGCCCGCCAAGTCGCCAGAATCTTAGCCCCCTGTCCTGACGCTGCGAAGCTTATCGAAGCTGGCCTGCAATTGGCCGAGCTGAAGCTTAAGATCACCGCCCACCCTTTCGGCCCCGGTCACCTTGCCGATTGTTGTGAAGGGCAGTGCTTCGGTCTTGCCACCGGCACCAACACCGGTCACGCTGACCTTGTAGGCGCCATCCGGCATAGAAACCCCATCCGGGCCCTTGCCATTCCAGGACCAATTCCTGGGCGCGCTGCCAAGCTGCAAGGTTTCCTGGCTAATGATGCGATTGCCGCTGCCCAGGATGGTGACCGTGGCCATCTGCGAAGCGCCAGCAGCCGGTAGCTTGAGCGTCCCGGTACCGCTTTGCAGAGAAATCTGTTCGGCCTCAACCTCCACATTCTGGCCGATCAGCGGCGCGCTCGCAGTCAGCTGAGAGGCCTGTTCCAGGGTCAGCAGGCGCTGAAGGTTCTGATTCATGGCGACTTGCTGCTCGACCGAGGCGAATTGCACCAATTGGCTGGTCATCTGATTGGTGTCCAACGGATCGGTCGGGCTTTGATTCTTGATCTGCGTGGTCAGCAGCGTCAGGAAGGTATTGAAATCCCCCGCAAGTCGCGGGGTTTGCGCGGTGCTGGTGGCGGCATTGGCGGAAGCGGCAGAAATGGAAGCGGACATGTTTTGGTTTCCGTTCAGACAGCTATGTCAAGCAAGGAGGTAGCGGCACGCGCCGGCATTGGGATCGGCCCCAGGGGGCGTTCGAGTTCAATACCGGTCAGGGCGCCGGCGAAGCGATTGGCACCATGATGGGCGGCATGCTGCTGCTGGTGCTGGCGCCCCTGATCCGAAGCCAGCGAAAAGGAGAGCGACCGCCCCATGTCATCAAGACCCGCCTGGTTGAGCGCCCGGTCCAATTCACGTTGGTCGCGCTGCAGCAAGGCAAGGGTTTCCGGGCGTTCCGCCACGATACGAATCTGGCCGGCTTCCCTGCCCTGACCGATGCTTACTTCAACACGGCCAAGCTCCACCGGATCAAGGGCGATGGTCAGCGCCTCATCCCCGCGTCCCAGCACAAGCGAAACCACCACCGGGGCAAGCTGACGCGCCGGCAGCGGGGCCGACGCTTCGCGCGCGGGGCTGCTGGGCAGCGGCGCATCGGCGCGCTGCAACATGCCATCAGGCCCCATAAATCCGGGCGGTTGCATCGAAACTCCCTCAGCACGCGATTCACCCGAAGGTTTGGTGCCAGCAGCTTTAGGTGCTTCCAGCTGCGCCAGACGCAAGCCCGGTTCCGCTGTTTCGTCGGCCATAACGACCTGCATCTCACGCGCTGCCTGAATATTGTTGAGAGCGTTGGAGAGCAGCGCCAAGGATTCAGACGGTTTAGTGGCTTCCACCGCATCACCGGCCGGGGCCGGCGGGGCGGGTTTGCGTGCGCCAGCCATGGCTTGCGGGTTCTGGACCGTCTGCGCTGCCGCAGCCTGGGCGGGCGCAGCCGCCAGGGCAGTGGCGATGTTTTGCTGTTGATCCGCCACGGTGGCCGGTGCGCTGCGCGAAGCCGCGCCATGCTGGGCCGCCTGAGGCACTGCCTGCGCCTCGGCTTCCATCACGCTGCCAGGCTGCGCTGCCATGATTTCAGAAGTAGGAGTAGTGGGAACACCGGCGCCCGCGGCGTCAACCTGCTTGGTTGCCAAGGCAGCCTTTGCGTCAGCTTGGCCCGCCACAGGTTCCATCGCGCCAGCCTGGATTTCCGGAACAGGGGTGCTGGCCAGTGGCTGCGACCCCGCCGCAACCCCAGATGGCTGGGCCAGAACCTGGCTTCCCGGCACATTTGCCGTCAGTAAAGCTTCTTGCCCTGCAGCGCTCTCAGTCACGGCGACCTCGATCAACAGGATTTCAGTCTGCACGGCACCAGCCACTTTCGGGCTGCGCACTTCTTCCAACAAAGGCGCCGCAGCGGTGCCGCCGGCTTCATTATCGGCCTGGATGTTGGCCCCGCTGGCGGCAGGCTCAGAGGAACCCGACTGTATTGCTGCTGCATCCGTTTTGGGTTTTTCGAGCTCAGGGCGATCAGCATGGGGGTGATCCGCGGATTCTGCTTCCACCCTGGGGCAGCGTGCTTGTTGCTCACCCTCGGGCGATTCAAGCGCTTCGCGAAGCCGCCCATGAAACCCGGCTTCTCCCTTGGCCGCATGGCGCGCCGATCCGGCCGAAGCGGGGCTTACGGCGGGCTTGGGCTGCGGCAGAGAAACTGAGTCCAACATGCAGAATTCCAAATAAACTGTTCCAACCGGCACTTCCCGCCCACTTGAAGGGCGTTCACCCCAAATGAACCCAGGCAAAGCACTGGTTGCGGCAGACTGAGCAAGGCGCGGGCCAGCGATTACCGACTGTGATACGGCAGGAATTGCCGCGAACTACGCAATACTTGCCCCGTGGCGGCGGATTCAGCCCTGGATTCACCATCCGAAACGGCATCCTACACTGGCATGGCGCTTGCCTCCCCACTGCCAGATGTCAGGTATTGAACCTTTCGGCAGGAGAATTAGCCATGTCGCTTTATAGCTCGATGAACACCGCTTTGAGCGGCATGAGTGCGCAGTCCCGCGCGCTCGGACACATTTCGGACAATGTTGCCAACTCACAGACCACTGGCTTTAAGCGAACGGATACGAGTTTCGTATCCTACATTTCGGAAAGCAATTCCGAAACGCACCGCCCCGGCACCGTGCTGGCAAGACCCGACTTCACCAACCAGGTGCAGGGCACAATTGAGCAGGTGGAAAACCCGCTTGCCCTGGCGATTTCAGGCCAAGGCTTCTTCACCGCCGCGCTGCCGGTGGGCACGAATTCGGATGGCACAAAAAACTTCGATGCACGTAATTTTTATACGCGTGCAGGCGATTTCAACCGCGATCGCGAAGGCTACATGGTGAATGGTTCGGGCTATGCCTTGCAGGGCTGGCCAGTCACCGATGGCGTGGTGGACAAGACACAGCTTGTACCCATTCAGGTGAAGGAAGATGTCTTTACCCCGACGCAGACAAAGGAGCTTGATTTCACCGGCAATCTTGCTGCGGGAGGCACCACCAACCAAAGCACGTCAATTCAGGTGATTGATACGCTGGGCAATTCCCGCGCGCTTCAGCTGACCTTTGCGCCATCAGCTTCGGCTACTGATAATACTTGGACGCTGTCGGTAGCGGCGCCAGCGGCGACAACGCCGGCGCTTGGCAGCATCAATATCCTGTTCGGCAAAGATGGTGCGGTGGATCAGCCGGACGGAACGCTCGCTGAGTTTACGACCCCACTTGGCACCGTCACCGGCACTGCCGCAACGGCTGGATCGCCAGCAACGGTCACTTTCCAGGCTGATTTCGGCCAGGGCCTCCAGACCATGACACTCAATCTGGGCAGCTTTGGTGTCTCGGGCGGGCTAACACAATTTGCCTCCACCGGCGCAAGTGGTCTCAGCGTCAATAGCTTTGAGCAGGATGGTATTCCGCTTGGCTCCTTCTCCTCGGTCACCACGCAGAAAAATGGTGATGTGCGGATTAATTATGACAATGGCCAGTCCCGCGTTGTAGCGCGGGTACCGGTGACGGTGTTCAAGGACCCGGACAGGCTGGACCACCTGGACGGCCAGGCCTTCCTGCGCACCACGGAAAGCGGCGAAGCGCGCGTTGTAGAAGCCGGTGAAGACGGTGCAGGGCTTCTTTCCACGCGCGCCGTTGAGCGTTCTAATGTAGATATCGCGACTGAATTTTCCAAGCTGATCCTGGCGCAGCGCGCTTATTCGGCTAATTCGAAGATCGTCACGACAGTAGATGAGCTTTTGCAGGAAACGCTGAACATGCGGCGCTAAGGCCGCTTGAACCATCATTGATTGGCACTGAAACATGAGCATTGACGCTGCCCTGCTGATTGCACGATCGGGACTGCTGCATACGCAGCGGGCCCTGTCCAACGCAGCGGATAATGTGGCGAATGCCGAAACCGAAGGCTATACGCGCAAGCGTATCGTTAGTGATGCCGTTTCCGTCAATGGTGAGGGCATGGGCGTACGTAGCCTTGGCCCAATGCGTGACGTGGATACAGCGCTCACGAATGAAATGAACAAGCGTCGTTCGGTGAAATCCGCCGCAGAATTGCGGGATAATGTCTTGTCCCGCATCAATGAAGCGCATGGTGACCCGGCAAAAGGTGAAGGGCTTGGTGATCTGGTTTCCAAATTGCACACCAGCTTTGTCGAACTCCGGGTTGACCCCTCCCAGGTGGTCAAACAACAGGCCGTTGTATTGAATGCTGCGCAAAATACTGTGACGCGCTTTAATGATATCACCAGGGTCGTCGGGGAAGCCCGCCAGGCGGCACATGATGGCATTGTGCAGAAAGTCGCACAGATAAATTCCACGCTTCGCGAAATCGGTTTGCTGAGTTACAATGTTGTGGGGCGTACCGGTGCTGGTATGCCCACCGCCGATGTTGAAGATAAGGTTGATGTCGCACTTTCCCGGTTGAGTGATCTGTTGGAAGTGAAGCCCATTCGCCAGGCCAATGGTGGCCTTTTGCTTTTGGGCGCGGGCGGCATCACCATTCCGATCCATAAAGAAGGCGATGTCTTCTCAGTACAAGATGCGGTCATTGCGCCGGATGGTTTTTACGGTGGGTCGGGCACGATTCCGGCCATCACGATGAGTGGCATTGATGTCACGCGCCAATTGATCGGTGGAACGCTTGGTGAGTCCATCACGCTTCGTGATCAGACCCTACCGCGCTATCAGGCAGAACTTGACGTCGCAGCCACAGAAATCGCTGACCGTTTCCGGGCGGAGGGCTTGCGGCTTTTCACCGATACTAACGGGACCGTTCCTGATCCCAATCTGGCCTATGCTGGCAGCGCGCAAGTTGGTTTCGCCAATCGGATTCAGGTTAATCCCGCTGTTCGCGCCGAAATCAGGCTGCTACGCGATGGTACGGAAACACTTACGGGGCCACCAAGCTTCACGCCAAACGACGTGGGTGGCCCGGCCGGCTTCGTGACCCTGATTGACCGCATCCTAAACTTTGCCTTCGGTGAGAAAAGTGCTTCCGGCGCAAGTTGGGGCGGCTTTGCCACAAGTGGTCTCGGCCCGGATGGGACGCTTTCCAGCCCCTTTGGATCGCCGCGTTCTATTGAGGATTACAGCGCACTTGTCACTGCCTCCCAAACTTCTGACAGCGCAGCAGCAACCAGCGCACTTGAAACCGCGAAGACGTTCAGTGATGGGCTGGAGGGGCGGTTTAACCGCGAATCCAGGGTGGATGTGGATAGTGAAATGGCGTCTCTGATCCAGTTGCAGAATGCCTATGCAGCGAATGCGCGGGTCATGACTACGGCGCAGAGCATGTGGACCACTTTCTTTGAATCGGTACGGTAAGCCATGACCAATATCAACATGACTGCTCGGATCGGCCTTAACGCCACCCAGCTGCGCGAGCGCATTACGGTTCTTGGTGATCAACTTTCTACTGGCCGTAAGGGAAAAACCTATGCAGCGATTGGGTCAGATACACCGAAGGCCATAGACCTGCGCGGCGAAATCAGCCGTCGTGAAACCTATCAAACTACGATCAACCAGACACTCTCCAAGATCAGGGTTTCCCAAGGTGCATTGGATCGCATTGGCGCAATAGCCGAGAAATTCACAGCCAACACAGCCAAGCTTTTGGGGGGCGCCAAGCCCGAGGAAATCCAAATCCAGGCCGCCCAGGCCGAAGCCGCCATGGCCGAGGTAGCGACACTGCTGAACGAGCAATTCGCTGGTGAATATCTTTTCGGTGGTTCCGATTCCCGTAACCCGCCCATCACAAATCCGCAGGCAATCGCAACAAGTGGCATGGGCCTTGCCATAAAGGCTCAGATCGCCTCGCTTAACGGGTCGAATGTGACAAGTGTTACGAATGCCACCAAGACTTTGGCGCAATCCAATGATGCGGGTACCACGCCTTTCTCGGTTTTCCTTTCCACTGGTGCTGGCGCCACACCGGAGCGGGTCAGCATCCTTGGGAACGACAATGATCGCGTTGAATACGGAATTAAGGCCAATCGCAATGCGACCGTAAAGAGCACTGGGGAGACGACCGATTCCTGGGCCCGTGACCTGCTGCGCGGCCTGGCAAGCATTGCAGGTTTGACACCTGAGAAGGCTCAGCTAGGCAATGACTATACGACCTTCGTTACAACAGTCCGCAAGGGGCTGGACTCCGCCGTAGATGCCTTGGCGCTTGAGCGGGGTTCGCTCGGCTTGACCGAGGATCGGCTGCAGAGCATGGCGTCACGCCATGAAAGTGTCAGCATAAGCCTGAAGCTGCAGCTCAGCAGCCTAGAAGAAGTGGATATGGCGAAAACCATCACATCTTTCCAGACAACACAGACCCAACTGGAAGCTTCTTATCGCGCCATTGCAATGGCGCAGCAGTTGAGCCTTACGCGCTTCCTATAGCCCAGATCGATTGGGCGTAATGCTGCCTGCCAGATCAAACTGAAGCCCGAATCGTACAGCCGCTTTTCCGCTACAGCGATCCCTCATTCCCATAACGGCCCCTGCCAGGCCCGACCGCGCTTGGTGTGGTTGGGCCGTCGTGACCAAAAGGCCCCAAGTTCCTTGATGTGGCATTTGGCGTTCTTGACCGGCCTCATCAATCTCTTTCCCGCAGATGCGCGAATTCCGACCGCACGTAAAGAAACCACCGGTGGAGAAAAAAGAGTTCTTCGCTAATTTTTCGTCGGGCAAAAATTCATTTCCACAGAACTCTCTTGACGCAGGAAGCATTTTTTGGATTCACAGAAATATTAAATCATTAATAGAGAAAATTCTGCGTTATTTACCTGATTTTTCAGCAATCATTCAATTTCTCCCGTCATGATTACGTCATTCGCAAGAAGCGGATACAACCAGACCTTACGGCCACTTTCATTAGGGCACAGGTCACGAATGGGAAGGGGAATACCCCAATGGCTATGAATTCCGTAAATACCAATCTCGGCTCCATGGTGGCGCTTCAGTCCTTGAACCGCACTTCTGATCAGCTTTCTATCGTACAGAAGCGCATCTCGACAGGCTTGCGCGTGTCGGACGCCAAGGATGATGGCGGCGCCTTTGCCGTATCCCAAGCGGTGCGCGCGGATGTCGCTGGCTTGACGGCAGCCAATGAGCAGCTGGGCGGCACCAAGGGCGTTTTGGACACCACCTTTGCCGCTCTCGGCAAGGTCTCCGAAAGTATGGTCAAGGTCCGTGAAACCCTGACGCGCCTAGCGGACGGAACGCTCAATTCTGAGCAATTCGACCAATATTCTGCTCAATATACCGCTCTGCGTACTCAAATCCAGAACTTCATCACCGATGCCACCTATAACGGCCGGACACTCCTGGATACGACCGATGGCGATATCGTGACCACACGTAACGAATCGGGCGATACCTTCACGGTTACGGCGATTGATGGGGCAACCGACCTTGTTGTGGCTGCGGCGCCAGCCGATGTCACAGCGGCGCAGACCGCTTTGGGGGCTGCTGGTGACTTCAAAACCGTAGAATCCGCCATCGCTGATGCCCTGAACCAGTTCGGGTCTGACAGCAACTATATTGATGCGCAGGTCCGCTACAACAAGGATAAGGTTGACGCCATAGAAGGCGGACTCGGCTCATTGATTGACGCGGATCTTGCCAAGGAAAGTGCCAAACTTCAGTCGCTGCAGATCAGGCAGCAGCTAGGCACGCAGGCGATGTCTATCGCCAATCAGTCTCCGCAGATGTTGCTGAGCCTGTTCCGTTAATCAAGTCGGCGGCCCTGCCGAAAGCGGGGCCGCCTACATCCGCGGGAGACAAAAATGTCAACCCTAGTTCTTGAACTTCGCCCAGGCGACATGATGATCGTCAACGGCGCCCCGATACGCTTTCGCAATCGCGCCCGTATCGAATTGACTGCGCGCGCACGCTTCCTGTTCGGCAAGCAATTGATGACGCCCGATATGGCCAATACCCCGGCCAGGCGCATCTATTTTGCGCTGCAAACCGCCTATATCGGTGATCATGATGAAAGACGCGCGGGCCTTGATCTTGCCCGTGAACTGATTGACGAATTCAGCGAAGCCACAACATCTGACATGGTACGCGACCTGCTGGACCGCGCCCTGAAGGCGGCGGAGGTGGATCAATGCTACCAGGCGCTGAAACTGGCGCGCCGCGTCATGCGCCATGAGGAGGTGGTGCTGGGTCTCACGCCCGTATCTGCCGTGTCGATCACGGAGGATGTGGCATGAACATGATGCATGCGCACCGCGCCTATAAGATGACGCGGCAGGCGATGGACCCACGCGAACAGGAAGCCGATGTTGTTCGTCGTGTCACATGGGCATTGAAGGAAGTGCTGGACCAGGAAGGCATCGCCCGGGCACGTGCCATCGCCGATAATAGGCGGCTTTGGATCGCGCTTGAAGCTTCGGTCCGCCATCCCGCCAATCAATTGCCGCGCGATACAAAACTTGCGATGCTTAATGTCGGGCGCGCAGTATTGCGCGAAATGGAGGGCAACACGCCCGACCTTGGTTTTTTGATCGAGGTGAATGAGCAATTAGCGGCCGGACTGCGATAAGGCGCCATCACCAGGCCAGCAACGCGTCTGGCGCGGTTTGTGTTTGACCTGCGGCGTGGTAACGCCCGCCGCATGAAGCGGGATGCGGTCATTCTAGGCATTGAAAGCAGCTGCGATGAAACAGCAGCCGCGGTCTTGCGCGCAGATGGCACCATCTTGGCCGAGGCTGTGTTCAGCCAGCAACAAGAACATGCGGCCTTTGGTGGTGTGGTGCCCGAAATCGCCGCGCGCGCGCATTTGCAGTATTTGCCCGGCCTGGTGGCCAAGGTCATGGACGAAGCTGGCATTGGTTATGCGGCGTTGCACGCGGTGGCCGCAACCGCGGGCCCAGGGCTCATTGGCGGGCTGATTGTTGGTTCTTCCTTCGCCAAGGGGTTGGCGTTGGCACGTGCCCTGCCCTTTCTTGCCATTAATCACCTGGAAGCACATGCGCTGACGGTACGCCTGCCGGGGCTATTGCCGGGTGCGCCGCCGGAATTCCCGTATCTTTTGCTGCTGCTGTCAGGCGGGCATTGCCAATGCGTGCTGGTGGAAGGGCTTGGCCGTTATCGGCGCCTTGGCAGCACGTTGGATGATGCGGTTGGTGAGGCTTTCGACAAGGCCGCGAAGCTGCTTGGCCTGCCCTGGCCTGGCGGGCCACATCTGGAACGCTTGGCGGCACGGGGTAATCCATCCCTTGTTCCCTTGCCGCGCCCACTGCTTGGGCGGCCTGGGTGCGATTTCTCCTTCTCGGGCCTCAAGACCGCGGTGGCGCGGGCGGTGGCACTCGGGCAGGCAGGCCCTGAGGATATCGCGGCGTCCTTCCAGGCGGCGGTGGCTGCGGTGCTCGCGGATCGCGCTGCCCATGCGCTGGATATGGCGCCGGGGGTCACGGCGCTGGTGGTCGCCGGGGGTGTGGCCGCCAATGGCGCAGTGCGCGCCGCACTTGGCAGCTTGGCCGCGGCCAGGGGCCTGCCGATGCTTGCCCCGCCGCTGCGCTATTGTACCGACAATGCCGTCATGGTGGCCTGGGCGGGGCTTGAGCGGCTGCGCCACGGTTTGGCGGACCCGCTTTCGCATAACCCCCGCCCACGTTGGCCGCTGACCGAGCTTTCCCCGCTGGCAGGCTGAGCCGGGCGTTAGCGGCGCAGCACGCCCCGGCCAGCATAGCGCGCCGCCGGGCCAAGCCCTTGTTCAATCCGGATGAGTTGATTGTATTTCGCCAGGCGGTCAGACCGCGAAAGGGACCCGGTCTTGATCTGACCGCAATTGGTGGCAACGGCCAAATCCGCGATGGTCGCATCCTCGCTCTCACCCGAACGATGGCTCATCACCGCGCGATAGCCGGCGCGATGGGCCATCTCCACCGCCTCCAGCGTCTCGGTCAGCGTGCCAATCTGGTTCACTTTCACAAGGATGGCATTCGCCGTCGCCGTTTCGATACCCTGGCGCAGGCGTTCCGGGTTGGTCACGAAAAGATCATCGCCCACCAACTGCACCTTGGCGCCAATGCGGTCCGTCAGCAGCTTCCAGCCGGCCCAATCATCTTCCGAACAGCCATCTTCGATTGAAACAATCGGCCATTTGGCCGTCAGCGCCGCCAAATATTCCACCATGCCGGCGGGATCCAGCTTCTTGCCCTCACCTTCCAGGGCATAGACACCGTCATGGAAGAATTCAGTCGCGGCGCAATCAAGCGCGAAGACCACGTCTTCCCCAGGGCGATGGCCTGCCGCTTCGCAGGCCTTGGTGATGAAGGCCAAAGCCTCATCCGCGCTTTTCAGATTGGGGGCGAAGCCGCCCTCATCACCGACATTGGTGGAATGGCCGGCATCATGCAGCGCCTTTTTCAGCGCCATGAAGACTTCGGAGCCAATCCGCACCGCTTCCGCGATGGTACCGGCGGCGACCGGCATGATCATGAATTCCTGAATATCAATCGGGTTATCCGCATGCTTGCCGCCATTGACGATATTCATCATGGGCACCGGCAGGGTGCACGCGAAAACGCCACCGACATGGCGATAAAGCGGAATGTTCAAATCCGCCGCCGCTGCCTTGGCAACCGCAAGCGAGACCGCCAGCATGGCATTGGCCCCAAGCCGCGCCTTATTGGGCGTGCCATCCAATTCGATCATCGTCTCGTCTATTTTGACCTGATCGAGCGGATCAAGGCCGGAAAGCGCATCAAAAATCTCGCCTTCCACGCTCGCCACCGCCTTCAGCACGCCCTTGCCGCCATAGCGGGCCTTGTCGCCATCGCGGAGTTCCACCGCCTCATGCGCGCCGGTGGAAGCGCCGGAGGGCACAATGGCATGGCCGCGGGCGCCGGTATCCAGCACCACTTCGGCCTCCACGGTTGGGTTGCCGCGGGAATCCAGCACTTCGCGGGCGATGATATCGGCAATGGCGGCCATGGCAGGTGATTCCGATTGCAGGTGGTTGTGGCGGTTGGCTACACCGGCCTGCCCGGGGCGCCAAGACCCCGTTCCCTAAGGGGCGCCGAGGCGCTATGCCTTGCCGGAAGTTGAGAAAGGACCCCGTTCATGCTGGATCGCCCGCACCCCACCCCGGCCGCCCCTTCGGCAGACCCCTTCGCGCTGGCCAAGGCGCTGTCGGGCCTGCATTTCATCGGCGGCGCCTATGTGCCCGCACGGAGCGGCAAAAGCTTCGCCGTGGTGAACCCGGCCACCGGCATTGAAGTGGCCCGTGCGGCGGAAGGCGATGCGGCGGATGTGGATG
>CAIYMY010000060.1 GCA_903927465.1 uncultured Rhodospirillales bacterium
ATTGGGTTCGGAATAGCCCTGGCACCAGATATGCTCACCGGAGAGGATCTTCGGCAGGAAGCGCTGCTGCTGTTCGCGCGTGCCGTGGTTGATCAGCAACGGCCCGACCATGACAATGCCATGGTCATTGGTGCGCGCGCAGCCATGGCGTTCCACCTCCTCGGTGAAAATAATCTGCTTCGCCGGGGACAGCCCAAGCCCACCAAATTCGCGCGGCCAGCCGGGGCAAAGCCAGCCTTTATCCGCAAGCTTGAAATACCAAGGCTTGTTTTCATCCCAATGCAGGCGCTTCGGCGGATTGCGCAATTCGGCAGGATATTCAGCCTCAATCCAGGCGCGCACATGCAGGCGGAAGGATTCATCTTCCAGCAGGTTCAGATCCTGGGTTTCGCGAGCTTTGATCATCACTTCAGCCTCCCGTAAAATTCGGCTTGCGCTTGGCGAAGAAGGCAGCGCGGCCTTCCTTGAAATCTTCGGTCGTGAAAAGCGCGGCCTGATAGGTTTGTTCCTGCGCCAAAGCCTCATCCAAGCCATCGGCGAAGATTTGCTTGGTGAAGGCAATGGGGCCAGGCGCTTCAGCCGCCAGGAAGTGCGCTTTTTCCAATGCCACTTCCAGGGCTTTACCCGGAGGCGCCAGGTAATCCACCAGGCCGATCCGTTCGGCTTCCGGTGCGGCAATCACTTCATGGAAAAACAGAATGCGCCGCGCGCGGCCCACGCCAACCCGCGCGGGCAGGAAATGCGGTAGGCCCATATCGGACATCAGGCCGATCTTATGGAAACCCGCAGTGAAACGCGCATTTTCCGCAGCAACAATGGTATCACAGGCACAGGCTACCGCCATGCCGGCCCCCGCCGCCCAGCCTTCCACGGCTGCAACAATTGGCTTGCCGCCCTTGGCCATGAGACGCACGAGCTTATGGGTGCGGCGCATCCTCTCACGCCCTGCCAGCGTGCTATCAATATCCATCGACGAAATATCGCCGCCAGCGCAGAAAGTACCCTCGGCCCCCGTCACCACGATGGCGCGAATGGTAGGATCGCCATGGGCGCGTTCCATCACGTCTTCCATCGCGGTGCGCAGCACGGGCGCGATAGCATTCTTGCGCGATGGGCAATCAATGGTGACGATCAGCACCGCGCCATCGCGTTCTTCCAGAATGCGCTGACGCAAGGGTTTGGCGGCGGCGCTCATTCCGCATCCTCCGGCGCCAATGCCATGAAGCGGCGGCGATGCAAAGCGGCGGAGCCGAATTGATTGGCGATCACCATGCCACGGCGGAGATAAAGCCCGACATCATATTCATCCGTATAGCCAATGCCGCCATGCAATTGGATGCATTGGCGAAGCACCATCAGCCCGCTTTCGCCAGCGCGCGCCTTGGCTTTGGAAACAGCCGCCTTGCGCGCATCACCTTCCGCGCCACCATCCAGCGCCGCCGCCGCCGCCTCCACTGCCGCGCGCGTCAGCGCAAGATGGATTTTCAAATCCGCTGCGCTATGCTGCAAGGCTTGGAAAGTACCAATGATGCGGCCGAATTGCTGGCGCGTCTTCAGATAGGCAAGCGTCATGTCAAAGGCGCGTTCCATCAGCCCGACCATGGCGCCCGCCGTCATCAAAGCGGCCTCATCAAGTGCGGCATCTAATACGGCGCCAATATCAGCGGCGATGCGCTTGCCGCGCGCAGGATCAGCGCGCAGCGTGCCGAAATACCCGCCATCCATGGTTTTCTCTAACGCCACATCAGCGCCCGACGCCGGCACGGCGTAAAGCGCGAGCCCTGCGCCTTCCCGCACCGGCACCAAAAAGACATCAGCGCCACCAGCCTGTGGGATGAAGACGCGCGGCGCATCGGCATTACCGGGAACCGCAAGCGTATCGGCGCGTTCCTGCCACGCCGTCAGCACTACCTGCTTGCCCGCCAGCAAAGGCGCGAGCAGCGATTGATCATCTGCGCCAGCCAGCAGGCGCGCGGAAAGCATGGCCGGGATCAGCGGTTCCGGCGCCAAGCCAGCGGCCAATTCCTCGGTCAGCGCAATGGCTTCCGAAACGCCAAGCCCAGCGCCGCCGGCGGCCTCATCCACCGCAAGCCCGATCCAGCCGAATTCGCCCATTTGGCCGAAGACGCCCTTATCAAAACCAGGCGCCGCGAAACGCAAGGCGCGCACGCGCTTGCTATCACCACCGGGCGGGGCCACCGCACCCGCACTATCGCGGATCATGCGGATGGATTCCGCGCGTTCTTCCAAAACCTCACTCATGCCCGTTTCCTCATTGCCCAAGGGGCATCGTTCTAATTCGTATGCAGCGGTGCGCCGCTGGCCGCTTGCATCTGTTCCAGCGTCACGCCTGGCGCCAGATCGCGCACAACAAAACCCTTGCCCTGCACCACATCCAGCACACCGAGATTGGTATAAACGCGGCTCACCGCGCCAGGTGTGGTCAGCGGATAGCTGCAGCGTTCCACAATTTTGTGCCCACCATCCTTGGTGGTGTGTTCCATCACCACCCAAAGACGTTTGGCGCCGGCGCCAAGATCCATCGCTCCACCAACGGCGGGGGCTGAATCATTCTCGCTGGTCGCCCAATTGGCGATATCGCCATTCGCCGCCACTTCAAAAGCGCCCAGCACGCAAAGATCAATATGCCCGCCACGGATCATGGCGAAGCTATCGGCATGATGGAAATAAGAACCTCCGGGCCGCAGCGTGACCGCCTGCTTGCCGGCATTCACCAGCCAAGGGTCCACCTTATCTGGTGCGGGCGCGGGCCCCATGCCCAGAATGCCGTTTTCTGAATGCAGAATCACTTCACGTTCCAGCGGCACGTAATTCGCGATCATGGTCGGAATGCCGATGCCGAGATTGACGAACCAGCCTTCCGGAATGTCTTCGGCGACACGGGCGGCCATTTGCTTACGGTCAAAGCCAGTCATGGTCTGATCCCTTCTTTCTTGCCTGCTCAAGCCCATGCCGGGCCACGGTCAATGTGCAACACACGCTTCACGAAAATGCCGGGTGTATGGACATTCTCCGGAACAATCTCACCAAGCTCGCGGATATGGCTGACCTGCGCGATGGTCATATCGGCGGCCATGGCCATTACCGGGTTGAAGTTCCGCCCACTGGATCGATAGGTCAGGTTGCCCCAACGATCCCCTTCCCAGGCTTCCACCAGCGCCACATCGGCCTTCAGCGCATGTTCCATGACATAGGTGCGCCCATTGAATTCGCGCTGTTCCTTGCCATTGGCAAGGATGGTGCCGACCGATGTTGCGGTGAAAAACGCTGGCACGCCAGCACCGGCAGCGCGCATGCGTTCCGCCATGGTCCCTTGCGGCACGATTTCCAATTCCAGCTTGCCTTGGCGATAGAGTTCTTCGAACACCACAGAGCCGGCGGAACGCGGGAAGGAACAGATAATCTTGCGCACGCGGCCTAATTCCATGAGCCGCGCGAGGCCCACGCGCCCGGTGCCGGCGTTATTCGCCACGCAAGTCAGGTCTGTCGCACCCTGTTCGATCAGCCCTTCAATCAATTGGTCAGGCTGGCCAACCGCGCCAAAGCCACCGATCAGAACGGTTGACCCATCTTTGATACCGGCCATGGCATCGGCCATGGATTGAACAATTTTGTTGATCATGCGTCTTTTCCCATCATCATTCAGGCAAAACGAAACAAGCCATTGCTGACCACAACCTTGTCGCGTTCCACGACGCGCGCGCGGAAGGCGGCTCCACCTGCTTCGTGCCAAATCTCGCTCCGGATTGTCTCACCAGGATAAACCGGCGAAGAAAAGCGCAAATCCATCTTGCCAAAGCGCGAGGTGTCGTAGTTGCAAAGCGTCTTCAGCAGCGCATGGCAGACCGTACCGAAGGTGCAAAGCCCATGCAGGATCGGGCGCGGGAAGCCGGCAGCGGCGGCGATTTTCGGGTCTATATGCAGCGGGTTCAAATCCGTGTTTAGCCGATAGATCAGCGCCTGCTCCGGCCGCGTCGCCAGATCTAGCGTGATATCCGGCGCGCGGTCCGGTTCAGCATGCGGCTGCTTCACCGGCCCGCTCGGCCCACCAAAACCACCATCGCCGCGCAGAAAGGATGTGCTGGTAAGTGTCGCCAGCAAGTCACCCGTTTTTGCGTCAATCACCTGGCGTTCGGAATACATGAGCGCGCCCTTGCCCTCACCGCGATCCACCAGGCCAGTCACGCGCGAACGCCCGATGATTTCGCCTTCTGTCGGCAGCGGCTTGTGCAGAATCAAGCCCTGTTCGCCATGCACAATCTTCACCCAATCCATGCCGGTATCAGGATTGCGTGACCAAAACCCCGGCGCGCCCAGCACCACGGGCATGGAGGGCATGACTTTCAGGCGCGGTTCATAGAGAAAATCGAGCTGCTGTTCATCCATCGGGTCCTGGCCAAGCCCAACAGAGAAATTATACATCGCCACATCCTGCCAGCGCAGATGCTGGCGTATTTCCGGGATGGGGTAATTCAACAGCTTTTCGTAGATGATTGGCATATCAATGCCCTTCCTCAATTTCAATCACCGCATCCGCGGCAAAAGCGCCCTGCCCGGCTGGCAGCACCAGCATGGGGTTCACGTCAACAGAGGCCAAACGCGGCCCCGCCGCCACCGCGAAACGGGATAGCGCAGCAAGAGATACCGCAAGTGCCTTCACATCGGCCTTGGGCTTGCCACGCGCACCATCCAGCAACGGGAAGCCCTTCAGCGAACGGATCATCGCTTCTGCCTGCGCAGGATCAAAGGGGCAGCGGCGGAACGCAACATCCTTGAGGATTTCGATGAAAACCCCGCCAAGCCCGACCATGGCGACGGGGCCGAAGACGGGGTCTCGCAGCACGCCAAACGCCATTTCAACGCCGCCATTGATTTGCTTGGCAATCAGCACGCCTTCGATGCGTGCCTTTGGTGCATGTTGTGCAGCACGCGCCAGCAGCGTTGCATGCGCTTCAAGCACCGCGGCGGCATCCGTGATATTCAAAATCACCCCACCGATTTCGCTTTTGTGCAGAATATCAGGCGAGAGGATTTTCGCCACCACCGGGTAACCCATGGCCTCCGCTGCGCGCACCGCGTTCTCAACACTGGTGCAGGCTTGTTCTGGCACGGCAGGCAGGCCCGCTTCTGCCAAAAGGCGCTTGGCTTCGGCCTCCGTTGGTGTTTGCGCGGGTAGCGCAACACTTGGCAGCGCGCCCACCGCGCCCGCTTCCTGCCGCGCGAAATAAGCGCCAAAGCGCCCCATGGCGGCAATGGCATTCACCGCCCGTGTGGGGTCTTCGAAAACAAGGAAGCCGTCTTCTTCATATTCGCGCACCTTCTCACGCGAACAAATCGCCGAAAGCACCCAAAGCCGGTCGCGCCTTTTGGCGATGGCGTCCCGCATGAGGGGGCGCAGCTTCGGCGCCAAGGAGGTTGAGCCACCCGTCTGAGTTAGAAACACCAGCACAGAAGGATAACCACCATCGCCCGCCGTTGCTTCCAGGAAGTCACCGAAAAGCTCGGTCTGATTCACCGCCTGGGCGGTACAATCCACAGGGTTGCGCGGTGCGCAGAAGCTGATCAGACCGCGCAGCTTATCCTGCGACGCCTGCGGCATTTCCGGCATGGGCAGGCCCACAGCTTCCGAAGCATCGGAAATCAGCACACCAGCGCCACCGCTGACCGTCAGCACACCAAGCGAATTACTCACCGGATAAATCCGCCGCGATGCCGCATAAGCGATATCGAGCATTTCTTCCGTGGTGCGCGCGCGCAATACGCCGAATTCATCCAGTACGGCTTGCGTGACCGCATCATCACCCGCGATGGAGGCCGTGTGGGATTTCGCTGCCGCGCCACCTAAAGCGCTGGCGCCCACCTTCATCATGATCACGGGTTTGCGATTGCGCCGCGCGAGATCAAGCGCGGCGACAAAGCCAGCACTTTCACGAATGCCTTCCGCATAGGCGCAAATCACTTCCACTTCCGGCGCCTGCGCCATCCAGCCAATCGCCTCACCTAAGGAGACATCGGCCTCATTCCCGGTGGTGATGCATGCAGTGGTGCCAAGCCCGCGCTGACGCGCCACCGCGAAAACATGCGTACCATAAGCACCGGATTGGGAAGCAATGCCGATATTGCCGCGAATGGGCCAGCCCTGTTCGAAGGAAAGCGAGAAGATCGGATAGAAACCAATCGCGGCATTGAACAAGCCAAGGCAATTCGGCCCCAGCATGCGCATGCCATGCCGACGTGCGGCGGCAACAAGCCTTTCCTGCATCGCGGCGCCGGCTTCATCCACTTCGGCAAAGCCCGCGGTGAAGACAATCGCGGATTTGCAGCCCCGCGCGCCCAGATCATCCATGGCCTGGATCGCGGCTTCACCAGGTACGGCGATGATGGCGACATCGGGCACTTCGGGCAGCGCACCGACCGAGGCAAAGGCGGGCAGCCCCTGCACGGTTGGGCGATTCGGGTTCACGGGCAAAAGCCGCCCCTGGAATCCCTGGCTTTGCATATAGGCTATGGGTCGCCCGCCAATGCGGGTGCCGTCATCGGAAGCGCCAATCACGGCAACGGAACGGGGGCGAATCATCGCATCCAAAGCTGCAAAATCAGCCATGGTTTTTACGGCACTCAAGGGGCCGCCTTCGGCGGGCATCGCGTCTTCCTCCTGCAATCGGGGGCAGGGTGGCGCCAGCGCGCCGTGGCGGCAAGGGGTTGTCTTCAAAGAAGGAAGAGCGCCAGCGCCCCCAAAGCGCCCGCGGCCAGGGAAAGCCCGGCATAGGCCGCGCCAAAGCGCCCGCCGCCCAAGGCCAAGGCATAACCCGCCTTGGCGGAGATATTCACCCCAACCGCCATCAGCACCGCCTGGGCGGCGAATTCCAGGCTGATGGTCGCCGGCGCCAATAGCGGCACGGAAAGCGCCACCGCATCCACATCGGCAAGGCCGGTGATGGCCGCCACGGCCAGCACTGCCTCTGGCCCCAATTTTTCCGCCGCCAATTTGGAAATCAGCGCAACGGCAGCCAGCAACAGCGCGATCTTCAGCACCGCGCTGAGTTCGAAGGGGTTATCCAGCGCGCGGGCCGGCGCGCCATCGGCCCCAGTGCGCCGCACCAGCACGAAGCCCCCAAGCGCCATGCCCAAAGCCACAATACCAAGAGGCGCCAATAGAAACCCCACCACTGCCGGCGCGATAAAGGCCACAATCCCGATGGTGCGCAGGCAGGAAACCGCGCCCGCCATCAACGCACCCGCCGCCAGAACCAAGGCCGCGCCGCCTTCGGCCGCTACGCGCGCATTGGCGATCGTGACGGCCGTGGAGGAAACCAAGCCCCCCGCCGCGCCGCTGAACAGCAACCCGCGTTCCGGCCCCATCAGCCGCACCACCAAATAGCCAAGGTAGGATATCGCCGCGAGCAGAATGGCGAAGCGCCAAATCTTTGCCGGGTTCAGGCCTCCCAACAGGGCAATCTGTTCATTGGGTACCATCGGCATGACTAGGAAGGTCATGGAAAGCAGCACCAGGGCAGATCGCAGCTCGGGCCAGGTGATGCGCGCCATCAGGCCATGCAGGCTCTCTCGCGATGCCAGGATGGCGGTCATGGCAACAGCCGCCGCGCCGGCCACCGCCATATCCCCCAGCACCGCCAGCGCGCCCAGGCTATAGGTGCCAAGCGCAGCAACCAGGCTGGTGGCGGAGACCTTGTTCTCCGCATCGGCTTCCCGGAGCGCGAATGGCAATTGCGCGGCGAGCAAAGTCGCCAGCCCAAAGCCCAGCAGCAACGCGCCGCCGTTCTGACCTAGCGAGGATGCCAAAACCGCCATGACACCGCCAAAAAGCCCAGTCAGCGAAAAGGTGCGCACACCCGCAGTGCGCCTGCCCGGCGCTTCCTGGCGTTCGCGCCAATGCCGTTCCGTGCCCACCAGCAGGCCGATGGCGAGCGCGGCGGCCAGGCGGTGTAACAGCTCCTCCGTACTCATGGCAGCATAAGGCGCCGTGCGGTGCCGTATCGCAAGCAGAAAGCTTGCGCGCACCGGGGCATCACGGCCATATGTATTGGATGTCGCTTACTTTCTCCCGCGCGGAATTGCAGCGCTATTCCCGCCATATCCTGCTCAGCGAAGTGGGCGCGATTGGCCAAGCCAAGCTGCGCGCGGCGCGCGTGCTGATTGTGGGCGCGGGGGGCTTGGGATCGCCGCTGGCGCTTTACTTGGCCGCGGCTGGGGTCGGCACGCTGGGGATCGTGGATCATGATGCTCTGGAGCTTTCCAATCTACAGCGCCAGGTGGCCCATACCACCGCGCGGATTGGGGAGAACAAAGCCGCGAGCGTGGCGGAGACGCTGCGCGCGCTGAACCCGGAAGTGGCGGTGGATATTCATGCGCGGCGCATGGATGCGAAAGCAGCGCGGGATTTGATCCCGCATTATGATGTGATTTGCGACGGGACGGATAATTTCGAAACCCGCTTTCTGTTGGGCGATGCCTGCCACTTGCTCGGCAAGCCCTTGGTGAGCGCGGCGGTGCTGCGCTTTGAAGGTCAGCTTTCGGTGTTTCATGGGCATGATGGCACCAGCCCCTGCCATCGTTGCCTG
Organism: uncultured Rhodospirillales bacterium; assembly: GCA_903927465.1. GTDB lineage: Bacteria > Pseudomonadota > Alphaproteobacteria > Acetobacterales > Acetobacteraceae > Neoroseomonas. Next base: position 8,604 of record CAIYMY010000060.1, read on the forward strand.
CACCCGGAACCGCCGCCGCCCGGCCTGGTGCCCACCTGTTCCGAAGCTGGCGTGCTTGGCGCCGTGACGGGCGTGATGGGCACGCTGCAAGCGACCGAGGTGTTGAAGCTGATCCTGGGGATTGGCGAACCGCTGATCGGCAAGCTGTTGCTGTGGGATGCCCTGGATGCGCGGTTTCGCACCGTGCGCCTGAAGCGCGACCCGGCCTGTGCGCTGTGTGGGCCAGAGGCTTCCATCCATGATCTTTCCGCGCATGAGAACGCGGCGGAAGCGGCCTGCCGCGCATGAGCGAAAAGCGCCCCCCGCTTGGTATTTTGCTGCTGGATGGCGGGCATGAACGCGCCCATTACGCTTTGGTGATGGCAAGTGGCGCGGCGGCACTTGGCCGCGATGTGGTGCTTTTCGCCACCAATGGCGGTTGCCGGCTACTGCTGGCCGATTGCCCTTTGGTGCAGCACCCGCGGGAAGCGCATCTTGCTCAGCGCGGTGTGGCCGGGATCGGCACTTTGCTTGCCGCCATCGCCGCCCTTGGCGTGCAGCGCATGGTCTGTGAGGCCGGGCTGAAGGCGGAGGATTTGGGCGCCGCCCCCCTCGCCCCCGGGGTGGAGCGGGCTGGGGTGGCCAGTTTTCTGGGCGCGGTGGGTGCGGGGCAGATCGTCAGCCTGTGACCTATGGGTGACGGGTCTGACGGTGTCGCTTGAGCTTCAGGCGTTAAGTATATGATTTATAGCGCGATTTGACCCATTTTTTGCCTAAATCTAGTCATGATTGCCGTGGCAAATACCCCACATGCTGTGGGTAACAGGTAACGCTTGACCTGCCTTATCCAAATGGCATAGGCGAAGATGTCGCGACCATGTTTCCGGATGTTTCAGGCAGCCAGGGCATGGTCAGCGGGACGGCTTGGGCCGCGCTGGTGCGGGGGCATTGGCGGGGTCTTTGGGGGGCCGTTTCGGGGCGTAAATCCCAGACCCGACGGAGTTTACGGGATGCACGGGTTTCGACTGGGCTATGGCCGATTTCTGGTTTTAGGGCTGCTACTGGCCGTTCTTTCCGCTTGCGCTGATGGTGCTGGTGGTCGTCATGCCAATGGGCCTTTCTATAATCGCCCTGATAGTGTTGCGCCGCCTGGCCCGCCCAATGATCCCTGGGGTCCTTGGATTCGTGACGCTTCCCGCCGCTTTGATGTGCCCGATCTTTGGATCCGCGAAGTAATGTGCCAGGAGAGTGGTGGCCGAGCCGGCGCAACCTCTCGCGTTGGTGCCATGGGGCTGATGCAGGTGATGCCGGGCACCTACCGGGAATTGGCGCAGCGCTACAATCTGGGGCCTGATCCTTATCACCCCTATGATAATTTGCAGGCGGGCGCGGCTTACGTCCGCGAAATGTATCAGCTTTACGGCTCACCCGCGTTTCTGGCGGCCTATAATGCGGGCCCACGGCGGCTAGAGGATTATCTGTGGGGCAATCGTGGCCTGCCGGATGAAACGCGCAATTACGTCGCGCGCATCGGCCCGCGCATCGCGAGCGCGAAACCAGCGCGCCGCGCCCCTGCCGAGGTTTATGCCGCAGCCGATATCGGAACCAGTATCCCACGCGGGCCACGGCGGATGGATGGCGGCACGATGATGGCGCTGAATGATCAGCGCAGCCCGCCGGCAACCGTGCAAGTGGCGCAAGCCGCCGCGCCGGCACCCGCCGCGCTGGCCGGTACGCAGGTAGCGAGCTTGGGTAACGTGGTCCGCATGGACCCGATCCCGGATGGCAGTACTTTCACTGCGGCGGAACGCAGGCGTGCCGGGTTTGATTCGGGCAGTTCTGCGCTGGCCTCGGCTTCAGTGGCGCCGCCGGCACCTCGTCAGGCACCGGCCGCCGCACCATCGCGGAGCGGGCTTGGGCTGATCAGTTCTGCCCAGGCGGCGCCGGCCTCCGCCTTGGGGCGCGCCGGGTCCGTGCCGCCGCCAAGCGGTGGCGGTAATGGATGGGCAGTGAGCCTTGGGCGTTTTGCCTCTGAAAACCTGGCGCGCAGTGCTGCTTCTTCGGCACGTTCGTCAGCCGGTGGCAGTGGGCAGGCTGAAGTGGTGCGGGTTGCGCAGGGCAATAACGCTGCCTTCACCGCGCGGGTGAAGGGGCTGACGCGCGCCCAGGCCGAGCAAACCTGCCAAAAGCTGGGTTCAGCAGGGAATTGCACGATGGTGGCGCCGGGCGCCTGATCGCGCCTGGCTGAAGCGCGCGCTGGAGCATTTTCAAGCCAAGTGGGATCACTTGGCGGCTCGGAAAATGCGACCAACAACCAGCTCATTTTCAAGCCAAGTGGAACCACTTGGCGGCTCGGAAAATGCGACCAAACAAACAAGCATTTTCAAGCCAAGTGGAACCACTTGGCGGCTCGGAAAATGCGACAAAAAAGAAATTTAGTACGTGTCCGGTGAACCAATATAACCCGGAAGCGCACTAAGGCGCGCGAAAACTCACCGAGCCCGATCAATGCAAAAACGCACCACGTCCACCATGGCGCGGCGTTCTAGGCTATCTGGGAAAACATCCAAAGAAGAAATCGCCTTCTCACCATAGCGCCGCGCGCGGGCAATCGTTTCACCAATTGTGTCGTATTTCGTCATCAGTGCCATGGCGGTGGCCAGATCGGCGTCCTGCTGGTCGCCTTCTTCCAACACGCGGCGCCAAAAACCGCGTTCTTCCTCAGACCCGCGCGCGAAAGCGAGCAATACGGGCAGGGTGATCTTGCCTTCGCGGAAATCATCACCGACTGTTTTGCCAAGCGCTTCCTGATCGGCAGCGTAATCCAGCGCGTCATCCACCAATTGGAAGGCAATCCCAAGCGCGCCGCCATAATCGCGAAGGGCAGTCTGCTCGGCGCGTGGGCGATCCGCAATCACCGCGCCTACTTCGGTTGCGGCGGCGAAAAGCGCGGCGGTCTTGCCTTCGATCACCGCCAGATACTGGGCTTCCGTGGTC
>CAIYMY010000061.1 GCA_903927465.1 uncultured Rhodospirillales bacterium
GCGGGGGCAGTGCCCCCGCCTTTTCTCAGAAAAATTGATTTTTTGGCATAGGCAGCCCTAAATGATCCCGCAGCGTGGTCCCCGCATATTCCTTCCGGAATATCCCCCGCCTTTGCAGTTCCGGCACCACCCAGCGCACGAAATCCTCAACCCCGCCTGGGATGGTTGGGAACATGATGTTGAAGCCGTCGCAGGCATCGCTTTCCAGCCAGTGTTGCATTTCATCGGCGATGGTCTTCGCGCTGCCGGTGAAGGACAGACCGCCATAGCCGCCAAGTGCCATGGCCAATTGCCGCACGGTCAGGTTTTCGCGGCGCGCGCGTTCCAGCACGCGTTGGCGTCCGCTTTGGCTTTGGTTGGTCTCGGGGATGTCGGGCAGGGGCGCGTCAAGGTCGAAGGCACGCGCATCGGTGCCAAGCGCGATGGAAAGTGCGGCCATGCCGCTATCGGGATGCACCAGGCTATCCAATAGCGCGCGTTTTTCGCGGGCAGCGTCATCAGTTTCGGCCACCGTCACCAGCGCACCGGGCAGGATCTTTATCAGTGCTGGGTCGCGCCCCGCCTTGGCCGCGCGGGATTTGATGTCGGCGTAATAGGCGCGCGCATCGGCAATGGGTCCGCCGGCAGCGAAGATCACCTCGGCCACCTCGGCGGCGAGTTGCCGGCCAGAATCTGAAGCGCCGGCTTGGACAATGACGGGCCAGCCCTGCACGGGGCGTGCGATGTTCAAAGGCCCGGCGATGGAAAGATATTTGCCCTCGTGATCGAGTTTATGCATCCGCGAGGGGTCCCAGAAGATGCCGCTTTCCTTGTCTCGGATAAAAGCGTCTTCCGCGAAGCTGTCCCAAAGCCCAGTCACCACATCATGGAATTCCCGCGCGCGGGCATAGCGTTCCGCGTGGTCCATGTGTTCCGTCATGCCGAAATTGCGCGCCGCATCGGGGTTGGAGGTGGTGACGATATTCCACCCCGCGCGCCCGGCGCTGATGTGATCAAGCGACGCAAAGCGCCGCGCGATATGATAGGGCGCGTCATAGGTGGTGGAGGCTGTGGCGATCAGCCCGATCCGTTCTGTCACCATCGCAAGCGCGGATAATAGCGTGAAAGGTTCGAAGGAGGTGACGGTGCCGCTGCGTTTCAGCGCTTCGATTGGCATGTTCAGCACGGCCAGATGATCGGCCATGAAGAAGGCATCGAATTTGCCGCGTTCCAAGGTTTGGATGCAGTGAACCAAATGCTTGAGGCTGAAATTCGCCTCAGGCGCTGAATCAGGGTGGCGCCACCAGGCGGTATGGATGCTGACGGGGCGCATGAAGGCGCCAAGATGCATTTGCTTCATGGGGATGCCCTGTTACCCAGCCCGGCCATTCGCGCAAGCCTGCCAGACGGCGAGCGCCTGGATGGTTTCCGCCACATCATGCACGCGCAGAATGGCAGCACCCCGCGCAGCACCCGCCAAGGCAACGGCCAGGCTGCCGGCCAGGCGTGCTTCCGCTTGTTCCACGCCAGATAAGGTGCCGATGAAGCGCTTGCGCGACGCACCCAGCATGATCGGGCAGCCAATCTGCGCCAGGATCGGCAGGGCTTCGATCAGGGCAAGGTTATGCGCCATGGTCTTGCCAAAGCCGATGCCGGGATCAATCGCGATACGCCCACGCGCAATGCCAAGCGCTTCAAGTGTTGCCACGCGGTCGCGCAGGAAGCGCGCCACTTCCAGCACTACATCGGCGTAATCAGCCTGTGCTTGCATGCTGCGCGGATCAGTGCCCGGCATATGCATCAGTACGATCGGCGCCTGGTTGCGTGCGAGGAAATCCACCGCCGCCGGATCGTGCCGCAGCGCGGTGACATCATTGATGATTTCAGCGCCGGCTTCCAAAGCGGCCTGCATGGTCGCGGCATGGCGCGTATCAATGCTGACCGGCGCTGCCTTGGCCAATTCGCGCACCACCGGAATGACGCGGGCGATTTCCTCATCCGGCGAAACAGGCTCCGCACCGGGGCGGGTTGATTCGCCGCCAATATCCAGAATATCCGCGCCCGCTTGCAGCATGGCATGGCCCGCTTCAATCGCAGCGCTGGGATCGAAATGCCGCCCGCCATCGGAAAAACTATCGGGCGTAATGTTTAGGATGCCCATCACTAGGGGTCGCGGGCTTACCAGCCCGGCAAAGGGCAAAGGTCGCGCGGTGATGGCTTCAATCTGATCGCCCCAGTCTTCCGGCAGCGCCGCCACGGGCAGGGTCGCAACCTCGCGCCCGTCCTCGATCAGCCGCGCCAAGGAAAAGGCCAGATCGCCCCCCTGCAAGGGAAGCGCCTGGCCTTCACCAATGGCCCGAAAAGCGGCTGGGCCTGACAGCAGGCCCAGCGGATGCAGCCAGCGTTCCAGAGTTGAACTCAGGTAGCAGGCGCCGCGCCCGGGGAAAGCCCGCCGGGGCGCATTGTCGGTCGCCCCGCGGTCGGCACACTGCCGCGGCCCTGGTTCACGGGCTCATCCGGGCGATTGCGCACCACGGGTTCACCCTTGATCACCAGGCGGATTTCATCGCCACTCAGCGTTTCATATTCCAGCAAGCCATTCGCGAGCAAATGCAGCTGATCCATATGTTCTGACAGGATGGCGGTGGCCCGAGCATAGGCAGCATCAATAATGCCGCGGATTTCGCCATCAATCATGCGCGCGGTTTCCTCCGAGACATTCTTCGTCTGCGTCACGGAATGGCCGAGGAAAACCTCCTGGCTATTATCGCCATAGGCGATCATGCCGAGTTTCTCACTCATGCCCCATTCGGTCACCATAATGCGCGCCTGATTGGTCGCCATTTTGATGTCACCCGAAGCGCCATTGCTGACCTTATCCGAGCCGAAAACCAATTCTTCCGCCACGCGCCCGCCCATCGCCATGGCGAGTTCGGATTTGAGCTTGGATTTATGCTTGGAATAGCGATCACCTTCGGGCAGGGACATCACCAAGCCCAGCGCGCGGCCACGCGGGATGATGGTGGCCTTATGCACCGGATCACATTCCGGCTCATTAATCGCGACCAAAGCATGGCCCGCTTCATGATAGGCGGTCATCCGCTTTTCAGCTTCCGACATGACAAGGCTGCGCCGCTCGGCACCCATCATCAACTTGTCTTTTGCTGCTTCAAAGTCCGCCATACCAACCGTGCGCC
>CAIYMY010000062.1 GCA_903927465.1 uncultured Rhodospirillales bacterium
AGGTCCAGGTTCTTGAGGTTGTGCTGGCGCGCGCCGCGGATGCGAATATGGCCGGTCATGCGAAGGGGGCTCCGATAGCCGCCGCCGGGGAGGGGGCGCTGTTGTTCTAAAAATGTTCTCGTTATATATGCGCCTGAATGGCGCCCTGGGAAGGGTATGGGATGGCCGCTTTAGGGGGGATCGTCTATCCTGGGGGCCGAAAACGCGGGAGAGCTTTGCCATGGCGGGTATCAATAAGGTCATCATCCTGGGCCGTCTGGGGCGGGACCCGGAAGTGCGCAATTTCCAGAATGGCGGCAAGGTGGTGAATCTGCGTATCGCCACGTCTGAACGCTACAAGGACCGGGAAGGCAATCAGCAGGAACGCACCGAATGGCATTCCGTTGCGATTTTCAATGATCGCCTGGGCGAAGTGGCCGAGAAGTACCTGCGCAAGGGCAGCGAGGTCTATGTTGAAGGCCAGCTGGAAACCCGGAAATGGCAGGACCAATCCGGCCAGGATCGCTACACGACCGAGGTTGTGCTGCGCCAATATCGCGGCGAATTGCAGCTGATTGGCGGGCGCGGCGCCGGCGGCGGCATGGATGACCCCGGTGAGCCTTCAGGGGATCGGGCTCCCGCCGCGCGCCCGGCCCAGCGCGCTGGCGGTTGGGATGCCAAGAAATCCGATCTGGATGACGAAATTCCCTTTTAAGTCAGGGGCTTGACGTTAGGCTGGCAGTTCGGGCGCGGCGGTGGTTGACGCGGCGCGCCTGACGGTGCCTATGACGTTTTCTCCCTGTGACCCCTCAGGAATCGCGTCCTTCAGAATCGGTTTCCAAGCGTGAGCGACACTCAAAACCCCGGCCAACCCTCGCAGGATACGACCCCGGTCGCGATTGAGGAGGAAATGCGCCGTTCCTACCTCGATTACGCGATGAGCGTGATCGTGGCGCGTGCTCTGCCTGATGTGCGCGATGGGTTGAAGCCGGTCCATCGGCGCATCCTGTTTGCCATGCAGGAAGCCGGCTACACGGCTGACAAGCCCTATCGCAAATCGGCGCGCGTGGTTGGCGATGTGATGGGTAAATACCATCCGCATGGCGATGCTTCGATTTATGATGCGCTGGTGCGCATGGCGCAGCCCTTTTCCATGCGCCTGCCTTTGATTGATGGGCAGGGGAATTTCGGTTCGGTTGACGGCGATCCGCCGGCGGCGATGCGCTATACCGAAGCGCGTCTGGCGCCGGCTGCGGGTGCGCTGCTGGCCGGCATTGACGAAGACACGGTGGATTTCCAGCCGAATTACGATGAAAGCGTGGACGAGCCGCGCGTTCTGCCGGCGGCCTTCCCCAATCTGCTGATCAATGGCGCGGGCGGCATTGCGGTTGGTATGGCGACCAATATCCCGCCGCATAACCCAACTGAAATCCTGGATGCGACGCTCGCGCTGATTGCCGATCCGGCGCTGACGCTGGAAGAACTGATGAAGATCGTGCCGGGGCCAGATTTTCCGACCGGGGCGATGATTCTTGGGCGTTCCGGCATCCGTTCCGCGTTTGAAACCGGGCGTGGTTCGATCCCGCTGCGCGCGCGGGCAGAGATTGAGGAATTGCGCGGTAATCGCCAGTTGATTGCGGTTACGGAAATTCCCTACCAGGTCAATAAGTCCACGCTGCTTGAAAAAATCGCCGAATTGGTGCGTGCCAAGGCAGTGGAAGGCATTTCCGATCTCCGCGACGAAAGCGACCGTTCGGGGATGCGCATCGTCATTGAATTGAAGCGCGATGCGACTGCGGAAGTGGTGCTGAACCAGCTTTACCGCATGACGCAGTTGCAGACCTCCTTCCCGGTGAATTTCGTGGCCTTGCATGAAGGCCGGCCGCGGCAAATGGGCCTGAAGGACGCGCTGATGGCCTTCATCGCCTTCCGTGAGGAGGTGATTCTGCGCCGGTCCCGCCACCGGTTGGCCAAGGCGCGGGAACGCGGGCATTTGCTGATTGGTTTGGCCATTGCGGTCGCCAATCTGGATGAAGTTATTCGCGTCATTCGCGAAAGCGCCGATGCACCGACCGCGCGCGCCGCCTTGATGAACCGTGATTGGCCGGCGGGCGATGTGGGTGTGTTGCTGGCGCTGGTGGATGATTATCGCAATGCCGTGACGCCGGAAGGCACGGTGCGGCTAACCGAAGAACAAGCGCGCGGCATTCTTGAATTGCGCCTGCAACGCCTGACCGGGCTGGAGCGCGAGAAGATTGTCGCCGAGCTTGGTGAAGTTGGCGGGCGCATTCGCGAATTGCTGGAAATCCTGGGGAGCCGCCCGCGCCGGCTTGAAGTGATGGATCAGGAATTGCGTGCCATTCGTGCCGAGATTGCCTCCCCACGTATGACTGAGATTATGGATGGCATCGCCGATGTGGATGATGAAAGCCTGATCGAACCCGGCACCATGGTGGTGACTCTGACGCGTGATGGCTATGTGAAGCGCACGCCTTTGGAAACCTTCCGCGCCCAGGGCCGTGGCGGCAAGGGCCGCAGTGCGGCAACCACGCGCGAAGATGATGTCATCATCCGTACTTTCGTTGCGCATACCCATCAATGGGTGCTGTTCTTCACCGATCGCGGGATCGCCTTCCGCGAAAAGGTTTGGCAATTGCCGGAAGCCGGGCCGCAGGGGCGTGGGCGTTCCTTGCGTCAGGTACTGCAATTACAGGAAGGCGAAGGTGTGACCGCCATTCTGCCGCTGCCGATGGATGAGGATCTGTGGGAAGGCCTGCACCTGGTTTTTGCCACTGTGCAAGGCAATGTGCGGCGCAATCGGCTGTCTGATTTCAAAAATGTGCGCTCGGTCGGCTTGATCGCCATGAAGCTGGATGAAGGGGATAGCCTGGTTGGCGTTTCCACCTGCCGCGAAGGCGATGATGTGATGCTGGCGACGCGCGGCGGCAAATGTATCCGCTTTACGGCCGATGCTGATACGCTCCGCGTTTTTGCTGGGCGCGATTCAACGGGCGTTCGTGGCATCAAGCTTGCCCAAGGCGATGCGGTGATTGCGCTTTCCGTGCTGCGCCATGTGGAAGCCAGTACGGAAGAACGAACAGCTTATTTGAAGGCGGCGGCGCAACGCAGGCGCTCGCCCGATGATGAGGCGGAAGCGCCCGCAGTGGCGGAGGTTGATGAAGCGGTGGCCGAAATCACGCTGACGCTGGAACGCTTTGACGCCTTGGCAGAAGCCGAGGAAATTCTGCTGACGGTGACGGATGGCGGCTTTGGCAAGCGGTCTTCCGCGCATGAATATCGCGTCACGGGTCGTGGCGGCCAGGGCATTGCCGGCATTGTGCTGAGTGCGCGCACCGGTCGCGAAGTGGTGGCGACCTTCCCGGCGCGCCCCGGCGATGACATCATGCTGGTGACCAATGGCGGGCAATTGATCCGGCTGAAGGCGGATGATGTGCGCCTGACTGGACGCATGGCGATGGGTGTCACGCTGATGCGCCCCGCGGAAGGTGAGCGTGTGATTTCCTGTTTCCCGGTGGCTGATGAGAGTGGTGATGACGAACCCGCCCCCGCGCCGGAGGAGAATAGCAATGGCTGAACGGATTGCGCTTTACCCCGGCACGTTTGATCCGGTGACCAATGGGCATTTGGACATTATCAGCCGTGCCGCGCGGCTGGTGGATCGCCTGGTGATTGGGGTTGCCATCAATATCGGCAAGGGGCCGCTGTTTGAATTGGCCGAGCGCGTTGAATTGGTGCAGGCGGAAGTGACGCCAATTGCGGCCCGCACCGGCACGGTGATTGAAGTGCGGCCATTCGAAGGCTTGCTGGTGGGTTTCGCGCGTGAGATCGGCGCCTGCATGATTATACGCGGGCTGCGCGCAGTGACGGATTTCGATTACGAATTCCAGATGACCGGCATGAACCGCCGGCTGGATCATGAAATCGAAACCGCCTTCCTGATGGCGTCTGAAACCAATCAATTCATCGCATCGCGCCTGGTCAAGGAAATCGCGCGGCTGGGCGGCGATATCAGCAGCTTTGTGCCGAAGCTGACGCTGGAACGCACCATGGCGCGCGTCAAAGCTGGCGCCTGAGGAAAGGAAGAACCCATGCAACGCCGCCTTATGCTTGCCGCCGGTTTGGGCGCTTTGGCCTCTCCCGCCGTGGCGCAGGCAAATGATCCGGAAAACACGCTGATCCTGGAATTGAAGGATGGGCGCGTCACCATCCAGATGCTGCCTGACCTGGCGCCGCGCCATGTGGAACGGATCAAGGCGCTGGCCCGGCGTGGCTTTTACGACAATACGGTATTCCACCGTGTGATCGAAGGCTTTATGGCGCAAGGTGGCGATCCCACCGGCACTGGCACGGGTGGATCGCCCTTGCCCAATCTGGCCGCGGAATTCAGCCCGCCTGCGCGCGCGCGCTTTTTGCGGGGCGTTTGCGGGATGGCGCGGTCTTCTGAGCCCAATAGCGCCAATAGCCAGTTCTTCATCATGTTCGCGCCGACGCCTTCGCTCGATGGCCAGTATACCATCTGGGGCCGTGTGACGGCCGGCATGGACGCCGTTGATAAGATCAAGCGTGGCGATCCGCCGAATGGCGTTGTGCGTGGCCCTGATCGCCTGCGCAGCATGCGCGTGGCCGCTGATATTCGTTGATACCCGAACCGAAAGACCAAGAACGATGTCTGAATCCGAAGCCCCTGCCGGGGATAGCGAAAACACCCTGCTCATTGAAATTGAGCACGGGACCGTGACCATCAAGCTGCGGCCCGATCTGGCGCCGTTGCATGTGGAACGCATCAAGACCCTCGCGCAGCAGGGTTTTTATGACAACGTGCCGTTCCATCGCGTGATTGAAGGCTTCATGGCCCAAGGCGGCGATCCGACCGGCACGGGCACGGGTGGTTCTGAATTGCCAGATCTGCCGGCTGAATTCAGCGAACCGTCGCGCGCGCGTTTTTTGCGTGGCGTTTGCGGCATGGCACGCACCAGCAACCCCGATAGCGCAAATAGCCAATTCTTCATCATGTTGGCGCCAATCCCGAGCCTTGATGGCCAATACACCATCTGGGGCGAAGTGACGGGCGGCATGGACGCGGTGGACAAAATCAAGCGCGGTTCTGGTGGTTCCGGCATGGTGCAGGGGCCGGATAGGATCCGCAGCATGAAGGTGGCGGCGGATAACGCCTGAAGCCTGAGTTTGGCGAATGGGCGGCGCCGTGTTAAGGCGCCCGCCGTTCATGGGAGCTCGTAGCTCAGCTGGTAGAGCAACGGACTTTTAATCTGTAGGTCGAGGGTTCGAATCCCTCCGAGCTCACCAATTCCATGTTCAACGTGCTGACCTGACGCCCATGTATCACGGGCTGGCTCGGAATATTGCCACAAGACGCGCCTTTCCATAGTCTTTCCCCCGCAGAGATCATCGGTTGATGTTCGGCCAGACATCGGCTTTGGACTGCAGCGGCAACGGGGAAGTTATCATCATGAAAAACGCGCCAACTGTTCAAATCCCAGGTGTTTATCATCACCGCGTTGGTGACATCATTGTCACCGCCATCAGCGATGGTTTCCTTGATGGCAATCTGGATGTCTTGCGCAACATCACCGAAGATGAAGCGCGCCAAATCCTGACGGCAAATTTCCGGCCCGCACGGCGCACCGCGGTGAATGCCTTCTTGATCTGGTCGGCAGGGCGGCTTGCCTTGATTGAAACCGGCTGCGGCAATTACATGCAGCCAAGTTCCGGCAGAATCCTGGCCAATCTGAAGGCTCTTGGCGTTGATCCCGCCGATATTGAGGTGGTGATGCTGACGCATATGCACCCGGATCATTCTGCCGGCCTCACGGATATGAACACTGGCTTGCCGCATTACCCCAATGCCGAATTGGTCATGCATGAAAACGAACCGAAGCATTGGTTCGATGATGCCGCCATGGCAAAAGGGTCCGACCGCGAAAAGAAGCTGTTCTTCCAGGCAGGGCGCGAACAGGTGCTGCCCTATAAGGATCGCTGGCGGTTGTTCCAGAAGGGTGAGGTCTTCCCAGGTGTGACCGCCATGCCCTTTCATGGCCATACGCCGGGGCATTCCGGCTATCTGCTCGCATCTGGCCAGGATCAGTTGTTGATCTGGGGCGATATTGTCCATGTGCCGGAAGTGCAAACCGCCCGCCCGGAAGTCTGCATGGCATTCGATACTGATACCAAGGCGGCAGAAGCAACGCGTCGGTGCGTCTTTGACATGGTCGCGACTGACAGGCTGTTGGTCACGGGGATGCATTTGCATTTTCCGGGCTTCACGCATCTCGTGCCGCGCGGCAGCGGGTATCAACTGATACCGGCGGCCTGGGAACAGCAGATCTAGATGACGGAGGACGCCATGAACGCGGCTGATCATTTGCGAAAGCGGCTCAAGGTCAGCGGCATCATCGCTGCCCCCGGCGCGCCCGATAGCCTGACCGCGCGGCTGATCGAACAGGCGGGGTTTGAGGCGATTTACATGACAGGTTTCGGCGCCACGGCGTCTCGGCTCGGTCGGCCCGACATCGGATTGCTGACGCAGACGGAAATGACCACCCATGCGCGGGATATGGCCCGCGCAGTGAGCATTCCAATCATTGCCGATGCGGATACTGGCTATGGTGGGCCGGCCAATATCGCGCGCACCATTGAAGAATATGCGCAGGCCGGCGTTGCCGCTATCCATCTGGAAGACCAGGTAGCGCCGAAGCGCTGCGGCCAATTGGCCGGCATCAAGCTGATCCCGGCGGAAGAAAATGTCCGACGCCTGAAATGCGCCATCGCTTCGCGCCCCGCGAATGGGCCGCTGATTATTGGCCGGACGGACGCCATGCCGGCGATTGGCCCGGAAGAAGCCGTACGCCGCGCGCTGATGTATCAGGATGCTGGCGTTGATCTGGTGTTCGTTGATGGAATCAAGAAAATATCGGAAGTCGAAATTGTGGCGCGGCAGGTACCTGGCCCCAAGGTCGTCAGTATTGTGGATGGCAACGAAACCACTGCGTTGACGGTGCGCGACCTGGAAGGCATGGGTTTTGCTGTCGTGTTCTATGCGGTGACGGCGCTTTTTTCTGCCGCGCGTGCGGTGGCTGATGCGCTTGCCGTACTCAAGCGTGATGGCACGCCGGCCAAGGCGGCAAGTGCCATGATGAGTTATGCGGAATTCAGCGCCCTGGTTGATCTGCCGCGCTTTCAGGCGCTTGATGAGACTTTCGGCTAAGCCGCGCTACGGGAAAAGGAACACAATCATGCAATTCGGTCGTTTGGGCGTTTGGTGTTCCACGGATCGGCTGGATGCGGCAGCCTTGCGCGCCTTACTGAACCGCGTGGAAGACCTTGGCTATGGCAGCTTCTGGTATCCGGAATCGCGCGGCTATGAATCCATGGCGCTGGCGGGGTTTCTGCTGGCGAATAGCAAGAAGCTCGTCATCGGCAGTTCAATTGCCAATATTTATGCGCGTGATGCGTTTACCGCGCGCAGAGGCCTCGCCACGCTGAATGCGCTGCATGAAGGGCGCTTTGCGCTTGGGCTTGGTGTCAGCCATATCCCGATGGTGGAAGGCTTGCGTGGCCATCGCTACGAAAAGCCAATCCCCGCCATGCGCGGCTATTTGGATGGCTTGCGTAAGGCGGGTGGTGATACGCTGGAAGGCCCGGTGTTGCTGGCAGCCCTTGGGCCAAAAATGCTGGCACTTTCGGGTAGTGCAGCGGATGGCGCCGTGCCTTACAACGTAACGCCGGAACACACCGCGCAGGCCGCGGCCATTCTTGGCCCGGGCAAGGTGCTGGCGGTGGAACAGAAGGTTTGTATTGAAACCGATCCGGTGCGCGCCCGTGCGCTTGGGCGGCGAGAGCTTGCCCGCTATATGGCGCTGCCGAATTACGTGAATAACTGGCTGCGGCTTGGTTTCAGCGAAGCTGAACTTGCCAATGGCGGCAGTGATCGCTTCATTGATGCCATGGTGCTGCATGGTGGTGCCGCCAGTGTGAAGGCAGGGCTGCGCGCGCATTTCACGGCGGGGGCAACGCATGTCTGCATCCAGCCCGTGACGGATGATGGCGATACCGCGCATCGGGACGCCATGCTTGCAGCGCTGGCGGATACGTGATGGCCATGTTGAAGCTCGGCTATAAGGCATCCGCCGAACAATTCACGCCAGCGCAATTGCTGGAATTTGGCGAACTCGCCGAAGAGATGGGCTTCGATAGCTGCTTCATTTCGGACCATTTCCAGCCCTGGAAACATACCGGCGGGCACGCGCCGAATTCGCTTGTGTGGCTTGGCGCGCTTGGCGCGCGAACGCGGCGTATGGTGATTGGCACCAGCGTGCTGACGCCAACGTTTCGCTACCATCCTTCCATCGTGGCGCAGGCTTTTGGCACCTTGGGTTCGATGTTTCCGGGCCGCGTCATTCTTGGCATCGGTACCGGTGAGGGGCTTAATGAGGTCCCTTCCACAGGCCAGCCCTGGCCTGAATTCAAGGAACGCTTCGCCCGCATGCGCGAAGCCGTGCAATTGATGCGCAAGCTTTGGACTGAAGAACGCGTGAGCTTCGAGGGCCAATATTACCGCACCGAACACGCCACGATTTATGATCGGCCTGAAACTCCCGTGCCGATTTATGTCGCCGCCGCTGGCGCTATGGTCGCGAAATACGCCGGCCGCGCCGGGGATGGTTTTATCTGTACCAGCGGCAAGAAGCCGGAACTCTACACCGAAACGCTACTGCCGAATGTGGTGGCGGGGCTGGAAGCGGCGTTGGCGCCGAAGCCCGATTATGATCGCATGATCGAAGTGAAGGTTTCCTTCGATACGGACAAGCAGCGCGCCTTGGAAGATACGCGCCATTGGGCGGCATTGGCACTTTCGCCAGAAGAAAAAATGTCGGTGGAAGACCCAGTAGAAATGGAACGCCTGGCCGATGCGCTGCCGCTTGAACGCGCGGCCAGTCGTTGGATTGTCTCCAATGACCCGGAGGAGCATGTGGAGCGCATCGGTTATTATGTTGGCCTCGGCTTCCGCCATTTAGTGTTCCATGCGCCGGGGCCTGATCAGGCACGGTTTATGCGGCTTTATGGGGAGCAGGTGCTGCCACTGCTGCGCCGCCGCTTCGCTTGAA
>CAIYMY010000063.1 GCA_903927465.1 uncultured Rhodospirillales bacterium
CCGCGAAGATGCCTCCATCAACCTTGCCGCCGTGCATGACATGGCGGTGAAATTCCCGAAGCTTGAAATCCTGTTCATCGAAAGCGGCGGCGATAACCTGGCCGCGACCTTCAGCCCGGAATTGGCGGACCTCACGATTTACGTGATTGATGTCTCCGCAGGTGACAAGATTCCGCGCAAGGGCGGGCCGGGCATTACGCGAAGCGACTTGCTTGTGATCAACAAGATTGATCTGGCGCCTTTGGTGGGCGCTGATCTTTCCGTGATGGATCGCGATGCGCGCAAGATGCGTGGTGTGCGGCCCTTCATCTTCACGAATCTGAAGGTGCTGAAGGGGGTGGCGGAAATCGCTGATTTCATCGTAGCACAGGGCGGCATTACGCCACGGGCCGCAGCATGAACGCGCCGCGCCATATCATCATCCTCGGCATGGGGTTGATGGGCTGCGATATTGCGGCGATTTTCCTGAATGGCGGTTGGCGTGTGACCGCAGTGGAACCAGCGCGGGATCGTTGGCCGGCGGCGCAAGCCCGCGTCGCGCAATCCATCACCCAGTTGGATGGCGACCCTGCCGCTGCTTCTGCCCTGACGCTTTTGGATGACATGAAGGCGCCGGATTACGCATCTGCCGAGGCGGTGATTGAAGCCGTGCCGGAACGGCTTGATCTGAAGCGCAAGGTCTTTGCGGAACTTGACGCACTGGTGCCCGCAGGCATCCCAATCGCTTCCAACGCATCCGGCTATCGCATTACGGATATCGCCGGCGATCTGCCGGGGCGGGCGCGTTGTGCGAACCTCCATTTCTTCCTGCCCGCGCATCTGGTGCCGGGCGTCGAGGTTGTGCGCGGCGAATACACGGACCCTGCGGTTTGCGATAAGCTCGCTGACATCATGGCGGGACTTGGCCGCAAGGTCATTCGTGTGGCGAAAGATGTGCCGGGCTTCCTGGCCAATCGCATCCAACATGCGCTGATGCGCGAAGCCTTTTCGGTGATTGATCAGGGCCTGGCCACCGCCGAGGATGTGGATAATGCCGTGCGCTACGCCTTCGGCTTTCGCTATGTCGCGGCGGGGCCGATCCTGCAAAAGGAATTGGCAGGGCTTGAGACGCAATTGGAAGCGGGGCGCACCATCTACCCGTCGCTCAACAACAGTCCTGACCCAAGCCCTGGCCTCGCGCGGCTGGTCGCCGAAGGCAAACTTGGCCCGAAAACCGGGGAGGGCTTTCGCCCCTGGCCGGCCGAGAAAACCGCCAAGGAGCGTGCGCGCTATGAAAAGGCACTGCTCGCCGCCGCGCGCATCCTGAGGGATGAGGAAGCCTGAACTACGCTGCCCCATGCCGGGAAAATAAGGTGACAGGCTAATCCCGCCCATGACGCTGGCGTGCATTAAGGGAAGGTGGCGCGCAACGTCTGATCCTGGCCCGGCCTATTGCAGGCTTTGGGGCTGTACACTCTTCGGCCAAGGGGAAAACGCTCTCGCCCCCGATATGGGTAACATGGCCATCGAGATGCTCAAGTTCAGTGCATCACGCCAGCTCGAAGCCAATCAAGATGGATAAGTGTTGACATCGTAATTAATCTATGTCCAACGAAAGCCATAGATTCTTTTATAGAGGAATATTCCAATGCCCCAGCCAGGCTATGTTCTTCTCTCTGCCGTCGGTGTCGTTGAGAAGTGCCACAGTCCCGCCATTGCTGGTCAGGGTTCGCCAACAGGCAACCCGGCAGATCTCGAAAGTCTTATCCAATCCGGTTTCCAACCTGTGCGCGAAGTTGCACTGGATGGCGGCAAGGTTTTGGTGGTGCTCAGCAAGCCGTAGGAAATATAACGCTGCTTCGCTGCCTATCGGTCGCGACTAAGGCCTATAATTTCGAAGCAGCTTGAGCGCACCCGAGACGGTAAGGCCGCGCACCTATGATTTTCCCCTCGGTCTGCCTGGGTCAGGGGCAGACCTTTCGTTGATCACGCTGCGCGTTGCGGCTTGATCTCCAGCACCGCGCGCAAGCTTTGCAACATTTGCCTTGCATTATCGCCAAGTTCGTCATCCGGCCCCGCCACCGTTTCCACGGCCTGCAGTGCCTTGCGGCGCAGCGGTGCGGTCGGCAGTAGGGTGGCAAGGCTCGCTACGGCTTCTTCTGGGAATAAGGTTGCGATCATGGTCTGATCACGGATCACCGCCATACGATCCGCCGCGGTCATTTCCGCGAATGGCGCTGCGGTGGTGAGCAGTTTATTGGACCGCGCAAGCCGCGAACGACGCACCGCGCCGCGCGCATCGGCCAGCAGGATCATCATGCGGATCACCGCTTCCGCATAACCGCCCGAATTCAGCTTGGCTTCCGCCTCGGCGCGTTGCGGTGCATCGCTGATGAGGGCATGCCGCGCCGCTTCCACTTCCGCTGCGTCATCATCGCCTGTCACACCTGAAGCATTCAGCGCGCCATAGACGCCGTGGAAAGCAACTTCCACACAGGCATCACGTATATCGCGCCACGCATTCAGGCTGTAATCCATCCCATCGGCCCAAGCTTTTTCGAAGGCAAGGAAAGGATTATCCGGCGCCACGGGTTGGCGATGCGTCCGTGCCAGGCCGGCCAGGGAAGCCATCGGGCCCATGAACGGGTTCATATCACTCAAGGCATAGCGCCGCGCCCGCATGGGGTTCATCCGTCGGCGTGTCTCCGCGCCCATTTCCGTGCTGAGTTGCCGGATAATGGGGGCGGCCAGCACTTCATAAAGATGCTGGTTCAATTCGGAAATCTGCGCGACTGCGGGAAATGCCTCATTCGCGGCTTCGCCGGAAATTTCTTTCACCTGCGCGATGCTGCGCTCCATCAACTCAACCTGCCATTCGCCGTCTTCGGCGCCTTCCTGATGGCTGGTGATGCGCATTTCATAAAGGCCAGGCGCCACGGATTCGATCATCTCCAGCGTGGTGGCGATTTCGCTGTGTTCCTTCTTGGCCACCTTACCTGAGACGAAAATGCCGAGATGCCCGATATCCTCATGCAACAGATACACAATCGTCTGGCCGAGTGATTTGATTTCCCGTTCATCGCGATAGACATCGGCAATCCAGCGCAGCGCTTGACCCGGCGGGGTGATGTTATCGCCTGCGGAAGCGAAGACAATGATCGGCGCCTTGACTTCGCGCATATTGAAATTCTGCCCATCTCCCGCCGCGATACGGCCGGCAGAAAAGCGATTGCCAATGAATAGGTTTTCCACAATCCAGCGAATTTCATCGCGGTTCATCAGGAAATAGCCGCCCCACCAGCGTTCGAATTCCAGGAAGCGCTCCGCGCCCTCATCCACATTTTGGTAAAGATCGAAATATTTGCGGAACCAGGTATTGGCCGGCGACAAAGCCTCAAAATTCGCGACAAGATTGGCGCCGTCGAAGCGGCCATTGCCCATATCGGCCATCAATGAAGCCGGCCAGCCGCCACCGGCAAGCCCACCCAGATAGCGCATCGGGTTCTTGCCCTTCTCGCCCGCCCAATAGGAAAGCGGTGCGCCATTCAGCACCAGCGCGCCAAGCTGATTGGGCATTGATGCACCCAGCATCATCACCGCCCAGCCGCCCTGGCAATTGCCGATCACAACAGGCTTCGGCGCCTTGGGGTGCGCATCCGTCACATGGTTCAGAAACACCGCTTCGGCGGCGGTGATGTCCAGAATGGTTTGGCCGGGTTCCGGGTCCCGGAAAAAGATCACGAAATAAACCGGGTGCCCACGGCGCAAAGCCACACCCACCTGGCTATCTGATTTGAAGCCGCCAATGCCTGCACCATGGCCGGCGCGCGGGTCAATGATCAGGAAGGGGCGCAGCGCGTCATTGCTGGGCGGCATGTCAGAGGGCACGGTGATGCGCACCAGGGCATAATTCACCGGACGCGTGAGCTTGCGCCCATCAACCACCGTTTCATAATCAAAAATAAGCACGGGCGGGCAGCCAGCCTGTTCATGCGCGACAAAATTATTGCCGGCCTGGCGCATGGTGTCCCAGAACAGGAAGCTCCGCTGCGCGGCATCCAGCATGTAGGAAGCCGCATCCATCACCAAATTTTGCGGCGCCTGCATCAGCCCCTGGCCCGCCTTGGCCAGGCTTTCCAAAGGCGCTTTCGGGTTCATTGCCTCAGGCAAGGCCTTGGCGTGGCGGCCCACCACATCGGCCATGATGCGTGATTGTTCAAACACGCGCTGGGCGGTCGCATTGCCTTTTTTCAGCAATTCCCGGCCGGGCGGGATGGGGCGCTGAGTAGTCATGGCACTGGCTCCTGTTTTGGGTATCTTCCTGCGCCTGTAATACGCGCGGTTCAAGTATTTTTTGCAGTGCAGCAAATTTTACTGGAGCATTTTCAAGCCAAGTGGAATCACTTGGCGACTCGGAAAATGCGACCAAAAAATTTCGCTGGAGCATTTTCAAGCCAAGTGGAATCACTTGGCGACTCGGAAAATGCGACCAAAAAATTTCGCTGGAGCATTTTCAAGCCAAGTGGAATCACTTGGCGACTCGGAAAATGCGACCAA
>CAIYMY010000064.1 GCA_903927465.1 uncultured Rhodospirillales bacterium
GGGCGTGCGTTCGTGATTGACGATGTAATCCGCGTAATCCTTGAAGCGCGGGCTGCCATCTTCCTTGGTGAAGGCGGGCAGGCCAAGCCGCGCGCCCAATTCAATCAGCACATCCTGGAAGGGGCGCACATCACGATCCGGCTTCAGGATGGGCTGGCGAATGGCATCGCCGGGACCATGAGAAGACCCAATCGGGCGATCCAGAATGGAAATGCAATCCCAGCGTTCCAGATAGGTCGTGTCCGGCAGGATCAAATCCGCATAGGGCACGGTTTCGCTGAAAAACGCATCGGAATAGATCACGGTTGGGATGACGTATTCGCCTGAAGCATCCTTCGCGGTCAGGCATTCAATCGTCTCCAGCGGATTCATCGCGCTGTTCCAGGCCATATTCGCCATGAACATGAACAGCACATCAATCTTGTACGGGTCGCCCTTCGCCGCATTGCCGATCACGGTGTGCATCATGCCATGCAGACCAAGCGGCGCTTCCCAGGAAAAGGAATGATCAATGCGAATGGGCGAGCCATCATCATTCACCAGCAAATCATCCGGCCCATGGGTGAAGGACAGGATATTGCCAGCCAGCGGCGTATTGGGCGCGGAATTCTTGCCCGCGGGGCCGGGGCCAGGCGGAATGGGCCGCGGGAAGGGCGCCTTATAGCGCCAGGAACCTGGCGTATCTATCGCACCCAGCAGCATTTGTAGAATATGCAGCGCGCGGCAGGTATGAAAGCCATTGGAATGGGCGCTGATGCCGCGCATGGCATGCACCGAAACAGGCCGGCCCACCATTTTCTCATGCCGACGGCCCAGCGTATCTGTCCAGGGTTGATCGAGCGTGATGGTCTGGTTGAAGGCGACATCGGCCATCTCGGCCGCGATACGGCGAATGCGATCCGCATCCAAACCGCAGCGTTCCGCGACCGCTTCCGGCGCATATTCAGCGCCGAGGTAGCGTTCCGCCATTAAGTGAAATACCGGGCGCACCGTGCGGCCATCGGGCAGGGTGAAATCACCGACCAGCACAGGGGAAAGATCAGCGGCGACGGCATCCATGGCACCGCGCGCGCGATCCCAGGCTTGTGGCTTGCCATCCGCATCACGCACAAAAAGCCCATCATCCGCGCCGCCCGGATTGCGGATCACCAGCCAATGCGCATTGGTGTGACGCACCAGGAATTCGGCATCCACGCGATCAGTGCGCAGCAATTCATGGATCAGCGCCATGACGAAAAGCCCATCCGTGCCGGGGCGGATACCCACCCATTCATCGGCAATAGCGGAATAGCCGGTGCGCACGGGATTGACGGAAACCACCTTGGCGTTGCGCTGCTTCAGCGCTGCCAAGCCGGTCTTGATCGGGTTGGAATCATGATCCTCGGCCACGCCCAGGATCAGCAAGTATTTCGAGCGTTCCCAATCCGGTTCGCCAAATTCCCAGAAGGAACCGCCAATGGTGTAAAGCCCGCCAGCGGCCATATTGACGGAACAAAAGCCGCCATGCGCTGCGAAATTGGGCGTGCCGAATTGCGCCGCCCAAAAACCTGTCAGCGATTGGGATTGATCGCGGCCGGTGAAGAAAGCCAGGCGCTTCGGGTCTGTTTCGCGGACCTTCTTCAGCGCGCTGGTGGCGATTTCCATCGCCTCATCCCAGGAAATCTCGGCATATTCGCCAGAACCGCGTGGCCCGACGCGCTTCAGCGGTGCCTGCAAGCGCGCGGGGCTATATTGCGTCATGATGCCGGCGCTGCCCTTGCCGCAGAGCACGCCCTTATTCACCGGATGATCGGGATTGCCTTCAATATAGCGGACCCGGCCATCCTTCAGATGCACGCGAATCCCACAACGGCAGGCGCACATATAGCAGGTGGTTGTCTTCACCGTGTCGCCGATCGGTGCCGAATAGGCGATCCGATCCGTTGTGCTGCCATCTGGCATACGCCGTTCCTCCAGTTTTCAGGTGAAGAGTAGCGCATGGCGGGGTGGCCCTGCAAAGGGGGCTGACTGCTTTGACGGAGCCCTGCCGCGGCCTTAGCGTCCCGCGCAGCAAGCGGAGACCAGCCATGAAACTGCCAACCCATGGGCGCTATCAGCATAGCGCCATCCCCCAGCGCCCAACCTATGAATGGCCCAATGGGGCGCGGTTGGCGGTGGTGCTGTGCAATAACATTGAAGCCTTCGCTTTCCGCGCCGGGCTTGGCAGTGACAGTACCGGCGCCGCCGCGCCGCAAAGCCAGCGCAATTACGCTTGGCGGGATTACGGCAATCGCGTCGGGCTTTGGAACATGCTGGCCATGTTCGATGAGTACGGCCTGCCTGCCGCGCATAATGTGAATGGGCTGGTGTTGGATACCTGTCCGGAAATTGCGCCAGCGCTCATGAAGCGCGGGGATGAATTCATCGGCCATGGCCGCACCAATGCCGAACGCCAGGACATCCTGTTCGAAGATGATGAGCGCCGGCTAATTGCCGAAAGCCGAGAGGCGATCATCCGCCATACCGGCAAGGCGCCGGATGGTTGGCTTGGCCCTTACATCACGCAATCCGCGACAACTCTCGATCTGCTGAAGGAAGAAGGTTTCAGCTATGTCATGGATTGGCCGGCGGATGACCAGCCCTTCTGGATGACCACCCGCGCCGGGCCGATTCTATCCGTGCCCTATTCGGTCGAAGTGAATGACAGCCCTGTTGCGATTTTCCGCCAGCAGGCAGCGCGGGATTTTGCCGATATGGTGGTGGATCAATTCGACGAAATGCTGGATCGGTCGCGCGATATGCCGCTGGTGTGTTCCATTGTGCTGCACCCTTTCATCATCGGCCAGCCCTTTCGGCTGCGCCCCTTCCGCCGTGCCATGCAGCATATTTTGACGCAGCGGGATAAGATTTGGCTCGCCCGTCCAGGAGAGATCGCGCGCCATGCCGCAAGCCTGCCCAAGGGCATTGTGCCGGGTTCGGAGATTTTGCCATGAACCGCGACCTGCCGAATTGGCGTTCTTTGCTTTACGTGCCGGCCAGCGAGGAACGCTTTGTCGCCAAGGCGCATGAGCGTGGCGCGGATGCGATTATTCTTGATTTGGAAGATGGCGTGGCGCCAGATTCCAAGGCGCGTGCCCGCGCGGGGTTGGCGGCATCGGCTGCCAGTGCACGGCGGAATGGCGCGGATATTGTGGTGCGCATCAATCGCCCGCTCCGCATGGCGGCGGAGGATGTTGCGGCGGCGGCCACAGCGGGCGCGGATGGCGTGATCTGCACCAAGATGATGGGGGCGGATCATGTGCGCTTGCTTTCGGAACTCGCGGCCGAATCGGAAGTGGCGGCGGGGCGCGTGGTGGGCTCGCTGAGGTTCATCGTACTGATCGAAGATGCCGCTGCGTTGCGCCATGCGGATGCGATTGCCGGCGCTGATCCGCGCATTGTGGCGCTTGGCGTGGGGGGGGAAGATTTGGCGACCGATCTGGGTGCTGAACCCACGCCGGATGCGCTGGATTTACCGAAACGCCTTGGGCTGATTGCTGCCCGTGGCGCGGGGATTTTGCCGCTCGGCTTTATTGGCACGGTGGCCGGCTTGAAGGATCTGGATGGCTATCGCGCCATGCTGCGAAGGTCTCGTGCCATTGGCTTTGCTTGTGCGTCCTGCGTGCATCCTTCCCAGGTGGCGATCATCAATGAGGAGTATGGCGCGCGGCCTGAGGAGGTTGCGCGCGCCAAGCGGCTGGTCGCGGCTTTTAATGCCGCGCTGGCGGAAGGCAAAGGTGCGGTCGCGTTTGAAGGCGATATGATTGACAAGCCGATTGTTGAGCGCGCGAAGAAATTGATCGCGCGTATGGGTTGAGCATTTTCAAGCCAAGTGGAATCACTTGGCGGCTCGGAAAATGCGATCAAACAATAATTTAGAGCGTCTCTGCCATGCGGATGCGTGGCGGAAACGCGCTAAACCACCGCCGTCATCCCACCATCCACGTAAAGCAAATGGCCATGCACGAAGTCTGACGCGGGTGCGGCGAGGAAGACGGTGGCGCCCACCAATTCTTCCACCTTGCCCCAGCGTCCGGCGGGCACCCGCTGGCAGAGCCAATCGCTGAATTCAGCATTTTGCACGAGCGCGCTGGTGAGTTCGGTCGCGTAATAACCAGGTGCCACGCCGTTTACATTGACGCCGTGTTTGGCCCATTCGGCGCAGAGTGTGCGGGTCAGCATTCTCAATGCGCCTTTGCTTGCGGCGTAGGGTGCGATGGTGGGGCGGCCCAATTCGCTTTGGACGGAACAGATGGTGATGATTTTGCCGGCGCCGCGCGGGACCATGCGTTTGCCGGCGGCCTGGCAGCAATACCAGACGCCATCGAGGTTCGTGCCGAGCACTTCGCGCCAGGTTTCAGGCGGCATTTCGGTGGCGGGGGCGCGGCGCATGATGCCGGCATTGGCGACGAGGATATCAATCGGCCCGATCGTGCTTTCCATTTCCACGAAGGCGTCCTCAACGCTTTTGGGATCGGTCACGTCGAAGGCGCGCGTTATGGTCTGGATGCCCGCATCCTGGAGTCTTTTGTGTGCGTTCTGGAGCCTTTCCGGGTCCCGCCCATTGATGATTACCTTGGCGCCAGCTTCCGCGAGCCCCTTTGCGAGTGCAAACCCAATCCCCTGACTGGACCCTGTCACGAGCGCTATTTTGCCGGTTAGGTCAAAGAGTTTCATCTGTGGTTCCCTTTAGTTCTGGCGGGGTCCGGGGTAACACTGTTACCCCGGCGGGGGTTAGGGGGCAGAGCCCCCTTTAATTGCGCCGGCTGCCTGTAATTTTTCGTAGTTTTCCTGGCCGAGTACCGGCACCAGAATCTCCGCATTATGCTCCCCAAGCTTCGGTGCTGGCCGGGCTAAAATCCCAGGTGTCGCCGAAAGTCGCGGCACCATTCCGTGCATCGGCAGCCAGCCATCTGGCATATCGGCATCCGGTACTTCGATCAGCGCTTCGCGTTCAATGGCGTAGGGGTCGCTGTCCAGCATTTCGGTATCCATGATGGGCCCGATGGTGACACCGGCCTTGTCGAAATGCGCCAGGTTTTCCGCGAGGCTCCGCGCGCCGATGAAGCCGCCGATAATCGCGTCCAGTTCTTGCCAATTCTGGACGCGCGCTGGGTTATTGGCGAAGCGTGGGTCGGTGATCAAAGCTTCCTGCCCGATGGAGCGCAGCAGTTTTTCTGTCATGCCTTGCGTGGAGGCAGAAAGGCAGACCCAGCCGCCATCCTGGGTGCGATAGGCATTGCGTGGTGAAGTGTTGGTGCTGCGGCTGCCGGTGCGGGGTTTGCGTTTGCGCGTCAGGCGCCAATTCGCCACTTGCGGTTCCAGCACGCTGAACAGCGGTTCGAATAATGAGATATCTATCACCTGTCCCTGGCCGGTGGCCTCCGCGTGGCGGAGCGCGATCATGGTGGCTGCGGAACCATAAAGCCCGGCATAGGCATCGCCCATGAACATGGGTGGTAGTACGGGTTCGCGGTCTTCAAAACCATTGATGGCGGCAAAGCCGGAATAGCCTTCAACCAAAGTGCCGAAGCCTGGCTTGTGGCGATATGGCCCGTCTTGTCCCCAGCCGGAAACGCGCGCGATGACCAGGCGCGGATTGGCGGCAAGCAACTCGGCGGGATCAAGCCCCATGGCTTCCAGCACGCCGGGGCGGAAGCTTTCTACCAGCATGGCGGCGCCCTGGGCCAAGGCGCGCACGGCGGCGATGCCCTCAGTGCTTTTCAGATCAAGGCAGATGCTTTTCTTGTTGCGGCAAATGGTCTTCCAACTTGTCTCCACGCCGCCCACGCGCCAGGCGCGCAGCGTATCGCCTTCGGGCGGTTCCACCTTGATCACTTCCGCGCCGTGATCAGCGAAAACCTTGGTCAAGATATTGCCGGCAACAAGGCGCGATAGATCAATGACGCGCACGCCATCCATGGCGCCCCTTGCGCTGGGGTCGAAGGTTTTGCGGTGCATTTCGGCCATCGGATTAATCCAGCTTGATATTCGCCGCCGTTGCCACTTCGCGCCAGCGGGCGAGTTCAACGCGCAGAATTTCGGTAAAGGCTTGCGGTGTGGTTGGGGATGGCCGCGCGCCTTCGGTTTGCAAAAGCTTCGCCATTTCCGGGTCTGCGAGGGCGGCGTTTGCGGCGGTGTTCAGGCGCGCAAGGATTTCTGGTGGCAGGCCGCGCGGCGCGAAAAGCCCCCACCAGATGTCGCTTTCATAATCAATGCCGGTTTCCTTGACGGTAGGACCGGGGGGCGATCCATCCGGCGCGCCTGGCGCCGTATAGGCCAAAAGCCTGACGCGGCCTTCGCGCACCACGCCGGCCGCGCTTGGCATGGTGGTGATCAGCACGGGGATATGGCCGGCCACTAAATCCGTCACCGCGGGCGGCATGCCGCGATAAGGCACGTGGTTCATCTGAATGCCGGCGCGGAGGCAAAAATATTCGGTGACGAAGTGATTGATGCCGCCGGGGCCGGAGGAGCCGTAATCAATCGCGCCCGGCCTTTCGCGCGCCATGCGTACCAAATCCGGCACGCTGCGCGCCGGGAAATCCGGATGCACCAGCACAATGAAGGGCGAACGCGCGAGCAGGGCCACGGGGGTAAAATTTTCCAAGACCCCCCAAGGCACGCGCTGCGTGATGGAAGTGGTGGCGAAGGACGAGGAGGAGACCATCAACGTATAGCCATCCGCCGGAGATTGCGCGACCGCGGTGGCGCCAATCGCCCCCCCAGCCCCGGCGCGGTTTTCGATCACCACGGGCTGGCCTAGGCGCGCTTGCAAACGCTCGGCCAAGGGGCGGGCGACAACATCGTTTGACCCTCCGGGCGGGAAGGGTACGACGATTCGCACCGGCCGGGCGGGCCAGGGCGCCTGGGCGAGTGCTGGGGCGGCAAGCGGCGTTGTGGCGGCCAGCAAAAAAGCGCGGCGGCGAAGGGTAGGGGTCATCAGGTGGTCTCCCGGGCGGCGGTTTGGACAGTTTCGCCTATTGTGGCGCTTCTGCGAAGCGGGCTTGCCCCTGTTCATCACCGGCGGCATTAGCCATCATGTATTTTTCGATGAGGATTCTGGTTGGCAATGGCCGATGACAGGCCTTTCAGGGAATGGCCCTTGGAACAGCTCGCCGAACATGCGGCGCAGCATAAGGGCGATCGCGTCCTGCTTTCCCAGTTGCTGATTGAAACCGAACGTCGCCCTGGCGCGCGCGCCAAGCTGATGGCGCGGCGTATTGAGAATTACTTGGCCAATGTATTGACCAAGCTACCCGGCCGCGGTGCGCCGCCCGAGGAAATGCGCCGCTATCTGGCAATTGCAGCAGAAGAAATCGCCGTGCTGCGCAAGCGCTTGCAGGATGCGGAGGCGGAGCTGAAACAGCTCAAGGAAACGCCGGCGGATGGCAGCCTACATGCGCGGGTATATCTTACGCCCAATGCGCCGCTTTGGCTGATTGTGGAAGTGCGCCGCGCCTTCCGCCGGCGCTATCACCCGGACAAGCAGACCGATCCGGTGAAGCGCCAGAATGCCGAGGAAATCTTCAAGCGCGCGGAAGAGGTATTTGAAAATCTGCAAGGGCGCGGGGAAGATTGACGCGATTGCGGGGGCATTCAGGGCAATCGGACTCGAATAAATTCAGCACATAGCCGCGGAATATGCTGGGCGAAGGGGAAGAAGCCGCGCCCGGCCAAGGGCCAACAGGCTTCATCCCAGGGACGGCGTAGCGGGCATAGGCGATAGGGTTGCAAGGAATCTGCTACCCAACCAATGGGGGCTTCAGGCATCACCATCGTGTCATGCGCCACGAGATCAGGCAGATCATCAAGCGCCACACGTTCAGCCGGTACGCCGAAATGCCGCGAGGCGCGGCTCAAGCCATCTTCCAACGCGCCCTCAACAAAGCGCTGCACGAGTGGCGAGGCGCCAAGCGGCGAACGTGCATCAGGGCAGGAAATACCCAGCACACTCTGCACCTCAAGCCCCGCAAGCGGCAGGCTTTCGGGGTGCAGATCATCTTCATGCAGCAACAGCACTACCGGGCCGCGCGGCAGCGCGGGCAGGGCAGGGATGGGGCGCGGCGTGCGTGGATCAGGTTCCTGCAAGGGCGTCGGCGCTTCATTCAAGGCGCCATGAGGGGCAAAGCGGCCACCCGTATGGCGCGCGATATTCTCGGCCCGGGCCACGTAATGCTTGCCCTTGGTATGCAGCCCCGCGACCCAGCGCCAAGAAAGGGTGTTTGACGCCGCATCACCATCCAGCAAATAGCGCAAAAAGAAATCCGCGCCGAGGAACCAAGGCAGACGCAGGGTAAAAATCCAAATGCTGGCAAACCACATGCGCGCGTGATTATGCAGGTTGCCGGTTTCGATCAGTTCCGCGACCCAAGCATCGAAGCAGGCAATGCCGGTGCGCCCGGCAATAGCCGCCGCGTAACCCTCAGGCGGGGTATGCACGCCAGCCGCGACATGCGTGCGGTACTCAGCCCATACTGCCGGGCGCTGCGCCAACCAGCCTTTCCAGTAGCTCCGCCAGAACACTTCCTGGATGAATTTATCGGCAACCACTGCGCCATGGGCGGCGATGGCGGCGGCTACCACCTCCTGCTCCGTAATCAGGCGATGACGGATATAGGGGGAAAGCATGGAGACATGGGCGGGCTTGCCGGGGCCGGGGTCGAAATTGCGCCCTTCGGCATAGGCGCGGCCCATCAGAGGCGTGAAGGCCGCTAATCTTTCAAGGGCAGCGGCGCGGCTTGGCTGCATGGCGGCGGAACGGCAAGGGCCAAGCGGCCCTTGCCACAATACTTACAGCTTTTCGACCTGGCCGTATTCCAGATCCACCGGCGTTGAGCGGCCAAAGATGGAAACGCTCACCTTCAGGCGGCCCTTTTCCTCATCCACTTCCTCAACCACGCCATTGAAGGAGGTGAAGGGACCATCGGCCACGCGCACCTGCTCACCAATCTCATAGATCACGGCGGGCTTGCGGGGCTTGTCCACGCCTTCCTGCACCTGCTTCAGCAAGCGCTCCGCTTCCGCCGCCGGCACAGGCTGGGGCTTGTTGCGTGCGCCAAGGAAGCCAGTGACCTTCGGCGTGTCCTTCACCAAATGCCAGGCGTCATCGGTCATTTCCATCTTCACCAGCACATAGCCGGGGAAGAATTTGCGGTCCGTATCAATCTTCTGGCCGCGCCGCACCTCAACCACCTGTTCGGTCGGCACCAGCACTTCGTCGAACTTGTCGGCCAGGCCCTTTTGCGCAGCCTGCTGCTTGATCTGCTCGGCGATCTTGCGCTCGAAGCCAGAATAGACATGCACGACATACCACTTCTTATCGGCCACGGTGCCGTACCTCCTTAAAACCTTGCTTAGCCGATACCAAAGATCAGCCGCATGGCCAACTGGATCAGTTGATCCACGACCAGAAAGAAAATCGCAGCCAACGCCGAAAGTCCCAGCACCAGCCCCGTGGTGATGAGGGTCTCCTTACGCGACGGCCAGGTAACCCTGGAGGCTTCCTGACGGACTTCCCGAACGAATTGCGCGGGATCGAGCTTGGCCAATGTCGG
The DNA here is from genome assembly GCA_903927465.1 of uncultured Rhodospirillales bacterium. GTDB lineage: Bacteria > Pseudomonadota > Alphaproteobacteria > Acetobacterales > Acetobacteraceae > Neoroseomonas. The sequence goes on from CAIYMY010000064.1 coordinate 9,576, forward strand.
TTCCCCTGAAAAACACTACCGGGTGGCAGCCCTGTCAGACCCCCACCCGGAAAACACTAATTAGTACGCGTCCCGTTCACGTTCGTTCACCGGACACACACTAGATCCTTCTTTGGTAGCATTTTCCGCGCTGCCAGGTGAGTCCACTTGGCTTGAAAATGCTCTAAACTTGGCAGGGGCGGAGGGTCTCGAACCCACAACCTCCGGTTTTGGAGACCGGCGCTCTAGCCAATTGAGCTACACCCCTAAATACGGCTGGGAAGGCAAACACCCTAGCCGCGCAAACCAACGGCGGGAAGGCCAAACCGCCTCCGCCCCCAAGGTATTTTAGAGCATTTTCAAGCCAAGTGAAATCACTTGGCGGCTCGGAAAATGCGACCAAACAAAAGCTTAGAGCGGTTCCGGTGAGCGAACGTGAACCGGAACAACTCTAAGCAGTGATCTTAGCGACAACGCCCGCGCCGACGGTACGGCCACC
>CAIYMY010000065.1 GCA_903927465.1 uncultured Rhodospirillales bacterium
CAATCTGGTGATGTATGCCCTGACCGGGAACTATAAGGGCGATCAGGTGCATGTGCCGGCGATATTGGAGCGGCTGGGGAATTAGAGCATTTTCAAGCCAAGTGGCTTCACTTGGCGACTCGGAAAATGCGACCAACAAAATGGCGCGGCGGTTATCCTCGCCGCGCCATTTCACCTCACCTAATCGGCGGCGCGTACATCAGGCCGCCACGCGTCCAAAGATCATTCAAGCCACGCGGCAGATTGATGGGGGAATTCTTGCCGAGGTTACGGTCAAATATTTCGCCGTAATTCCCAACTGCCTTGATTGCGTTATAGGCCCAGCGCTTATCTATTCCCATCAGTGGCCCGTGATCGCCCGAAACACCCAGCAAGCGGCGAATGGCGGGGTTCGGATTGTTCAGCATTTCATCCACATTGGCTTGCGTGACGCCCAATTCCTCAGCCTCGATCAGCGCAAATACGGTCCAGCGCACAATGTCAAAGAATTGGTCATCGCCATGGCGCACCGCCGGCGCCAAGGGTTCCTTTGAGATGATATCGGGCAGCACCACATGCTCAGCCGGGTTGCGGAGTGCGCTACGAATGCCGGCAAGCTGCGACGCATCGGTAGAAAACGCATCGCAGCGCCCGTTGTTGTAGGCGTTGCGCGTTTCCTCATTCTGTTCAAACACCAATGGCAGGATGCGCGTATTCGTGCTGCGCGCCCAATCCGTCAGATTGAGTTCATTCGTCGTGCCGGCGGTCACGCAGATCGTCGCCCCCGCCAAATCAGTTGCGCGTTTGGCGCCGCTTGCGACACGCACCAGGAAGCCCTGACCATCATAGAAATTGACCGCGGTGAAATTGAGCCCATTGGCGGTATCGCGCGTATGCGACCAGGTGGTGGTGCGAGACAGCATATCCACCTGCCCGGATTGCAACGCGGGCAAACGCGCCTGGGAAGACAGCACCACGGAGCGCACCTTATTCGCATCGCCCAGGATTGCGGCAGCAACTGCGCGGCAGGTATCAGCATCTAACCCGCGATTGATGCCTTGGCTATCAACCACACCAAAGCCGGGTGCCCCCGGATGCGCGCCACAAATCAGCGCATCACGTGCGCGAATGGCGGCGACGGTCGGGCCTTGTTGCACCGGTTGCGCGAAGGCCGGCAGCGTGGCGAGCAAGCCAGCGGCAAGCAGGAATTTGGTTTTCATGTTTTTTCCTCCCGGAATAGTGAATTTCATGACGATATAGGCTTCCCAAGGCGCTGCCACAGGGCAACGCCACACAGCACCACGAGTGCCATCAACAGGCGCTGCGTATCGGGCAGCAAATGCAAGAAGGCGGCGGCCAGCCCTACAAGACCCATGGAGCAGCGCAAGACCCACCCCATGGGGCGCAACAAATACCCTGCATAGGCCGATGTGATCAGCGTGAGAGCCGATACCTGAATGAGTGTCGCCGTCGCGATATCAAACAAACTGCCGCGCAGCATGATCCCTGGGTCATAGATGAAGGCAAAGCCCACAGTGAAACCAGCAATGCCAAAGCGCGAAGCATGCAGGCTTGCGATGGTCGGGCTTGCCTTGGCGATGGCAGCGGCGGCGAAAGCGGCGGCGGCAACGGGTGGTGTCGCGTCCGCGATTACCGCGAAGTAGAAGACGAAAAGATGCGCCTGCAAAACATCAATGCCAAGCGGTCGGCCCAATTCCAACACCTGCGGCACACCAATGGCAGCGGCGATGATGTAGGAAGGTGTTGTCGGAATGCCGAGGCCAAGCACCAGCACGGTGACACACAGCAGCACCAGCAGCAGCCCCAGATTGCCCGCCGCCAAATCCTTGATGATGCCACCAAAGGCCACCACCATGCCGGTGGCGGTTAGCGCTGAAACCACCACGCCTGCACCTGCGATGGAAACCGCGAGCGGCGCCATGGTGAAGCCGGCATCGGCCAGGCTATTCAGCACGGCACGCCAGCCCATGCGCGTGCGCGCGCGCAGCAGCGAAACCCCCACCATGGCCAAGGTTGCACAGAAGGCTGCAAAATTACCGCTCCAACGTTCTGTCATCAGATAGACAAGTAAGCCGATGGGCAGCACCAGATGCGCGTCCTGAAGCACTTCACGCCAGGCCGGAATATCCTTGACCGCCATGGGTTCAATGCCGAGCTTCTTCGCTTCAAAATGCACCGCCGCCAGGATCGCGAAGTAATACATCACCGCGCCAATGGCCGCCGCAATGATGATATCGCCGTAAGGGATATTGGTGATCTCGGCCATCACAAAGGCTGCCGCGCCCATCACAGGCGGCATCAGCGCACCGCCCACGGAAGCAGCACTTTCAATCCCGGCAGCAACCGCAGGACGATAGCCAACGCGCATCATCAGCGGAATGGTCATAGCGCCCGTGGTGATCACATTGGACACTGAAGACCCGCTCATGGTGCCGAATAGGCCGGAGGTGACCACAGCAACCTTGGCCGGCCCGCCGCTATAGCGCCCAGCCACGGCGGCGCCGAGGTTGGAAAACAGCCGCCCCGTGCCACTGCCCTGCATGAAGGAACCGAACAGGATAAACACCGCAATCGTGGTCGCGACAATCCCCGTGAGTGGCCCATAAACGCCGCCCGCAGTCGGCACCAGCCAGGCGGCTTCAATGATCTCGTTCAATTTGAAATTGCGCGTGTTCAGAACGCCCGGCAAATGATGGCCGATGAACATGTAAAGCAGGCAACCCGCCACCATCCAGGCAAGGCCCGGTTCCACCGCGCGGCGGATCGCTTCCAGCATTGTTACCAGACACACAATGCCAAGCGTCAGCATCAGCGGCGTGAAGGGGTCCACATATTCCATGCGGTCATTCACTGCCCCTGCATTCACGAAAACCCATAGATGCGGCACGGCGGCGGCGATGGTCCACAGCCAATCAAACAGGCTTGGTCGGTTTTGTGGCGAGTGTTTCTGAAACGCCGGATACATCAGAAAAAGCGGCGGTGTGAAGACCAACAGATGCAGGCTCCGCATTTCGATCGGCTCCGGAAATCCGAAGCCGCCGAAATAAAGATGCAGCGCCGCCCATCCCGCCATCCAAAGCGCGATGGCGCTTTTCAGCCACCCATCAAGCGCGCGCATGGCGTGCCCCCCTTATTCGCCCGCGCCCGATCCGCGTGGACATTGAACTGCCGCGGTTAATCAGTCGCTCAATTTGAAATATGGAGTGATCCGTCAAACCGGATCACTCCATGGCACGAAAGCTTGTTCAGGCCGGTGGATTGGCGCCGGCTTCGCGAAAGGCGCGCACCGCGCCACCCGCCAGCGGCACGCCGCGATAGGCAACGGATGCCGTTGGGTTCCAGGCGCCCATGCTGGCATGGATGGTAATCAGCCTTTGCCCGCGGTTGCGGATCAGCGTGCGGGTGATCTTGTAGGTCACATCATCCGGCACGCTTTCATGCACCAGGATC